>JBGTAT010000174.1:0-53495 GCA_041749755.1 Terrimicrobiaceae bacterium
GCCGAGCCGGTTGGAGATTCGCTGCACCGCGCAGTCGGCTCATCCTCCTTGGTGGAGACCGTCTCCCGCGAGGGCCTCTGGGCCATGCAGACGCCCCAGGTGGCCGGGCTCACGGTGCTTCTCGATGCGCTGGATTCCGCCCGCAGGGATGGGGCTGCGCTCACCGACGAGATCGCCGCCCTCATCCGCGCCGGTCTCCAACCGAAGGCGGTCTTCCACGGCGTGCTGAATTTTAAGGTGACCTTTCCCCGCGATCTGGCCCTGGCCCAGGCCGTCTTTGACATGCAAACCCGCGCGTAGGCTCGTCCGCAGTACATCGTGGCATGGGCACCCTGCCCATGTACCGAAAAATAATCGCATCGGCAGGATGCCGATGCCACTTAAGTGAACAGCATGGCCCTTAATCCCCTTCGCCCGGAGCCGTGCCCTCCTGGAGTTTTTCCAAAAGATCCGAGGCATCTTCGACCTCGTCCCAGACGATCCGGCTCACGTAGATCGGGGCCTTCTGCTGGGCGGCCATCGCCATGCAGTCGCTCGGCCGCGCGTCGAGCTCGATAATCTTTTTTTGTTGGAGCTCGTTTTCTGCGGTGAGGATGAGCCGGCCGAAATACGTGCCGTTTTTGAGGTCGTTGATGACGACGCGCTCGACGCGGGCCCCGACCGCTGCCAGCACGTGGGCAAGGAGATCGTGCGTGAGCGGGCGCTCCTTGTCGGTCCCGCTCAAAAACATCCCGATCGCCACGCCGACCGACTGGTCGACATAAATCACAAAGACCTTGTCCTCGTTACCGATAAAAACCGCGCACCCGGCGCTCGTCGGGACGAGGGCCCGGATGTGAACCGGGATAACCGATTTTTCCATGCGCCCAACCTAACCAGCTTTCCCCCTGCGGTGCGAGCAAGATAGTGCTACGTCAGAGCACCGGGTCCGAAAACGCCTCTTCGAAGTCGATCGTGCGAGATAAGGAGGCCGCATCGTTGGCCGTCACTGCTGACTGTTCATGCCTGTAGAGAACGCCGAGTGCGGCGATCGTGCTCGGGGCATCCGGCGTCTGGTCCCGCAGCCGGTCCCGGCACGCGATCGTCCATTCGCGGAACGTGATTGGCGGCAGATCTTCCGCGGGGATGTCCAGTGCGACGACCCGGCCCCGCTGCGCGGCAAGGGCCTCAGCGATCTGCACAAAGAGCCCGTGGTCCTGGCTCCGAAATTCCTGCCAGGCCGGGGGCTTCGGGGCGTCGGCGGAAAACATGAGGTGCCCGCCGAGCCGCGTAAGCATGCGGGTGTAGGCGCGCAGGTTTTCTGCCGTTTCGGGGCGCAGCGTGACGCCATCCAGGATACCGACGAGGGTTTGCGCGTCCGCGCCGAGAAGGGCGATCTGCGCGCGCTCGGGCACCGGAACCGGGCGGTCCGGGTGGGATGCTATTTTCTCCAAGAGCCCGATCAGGCGGGCCAACCGATCGCGGAGGACATGCTGGGGCAGGGAGGGCCAGATCAGGCGCCGCAGCAAGGACGAGAGGATCGTGGCCAGAAACAGCCCGAGAACCGGCCCGACAATTTCCTGGAACCCGACAGGACGCTGCGCGTTCAGCCCGACGATGATCACCGCGATCAGGAGCGCAGCGAGCGTCTGGAAGGATTCCAGCGCGCCTTTTTCCAGAAGATACCCGGTGAGAAAAAGGAACGTCCACAGAACGATGTTCATGACCGCATAGCTCGACATCAGGGGCGCGGCCAGCAGCAGCAAAACCAGGAGGCCGAGGCAGACGAACCCCATGAGCATCATCAGCCGAAAGACACCGAGATCACCTTTCCTGTCCGTGGACTCGAGGGAAAATCCGGTGAAAAGGTAGGTGCCGACAACCAGAATGTCCCCGCCGGGGGGGTGGAGCCAGTCGAGGAGAAAGAGCCCGGCGACGACGGCCAGGCCGCCCCGGATCCCGGCCTTGATCCACTCGGCATCGGGCGGCGTAAATTTCTGCAGCCGGATCGTCGGGAAGTTTCCGTCCTGGACCGCCTCGATTTCGGGGAGCCGGGCAGAGATCGCTCGGATCGCGTCCAGGATTTCGCGGATCGACAGGCAATAGCCCGCGTGTTCGAGCGACTCTTCGATGGACAGATGCTTCCCGACCCCGTCGATGCGCAGGGCACGCAGCTGGGCCTCGTAGCGCTCGAAGCCCTCTGCGGCCCTCTTTAGCAGGACGGCGTGAGATCCGGAAAGCGGGCCTGGAGTCGCAAGGCTCGAGAGCGCCTGGCCCAGGACCTCGTGCATCTCCGCCGCCTCGCGCTCGATGTACCGGCGGAGCGACGACTCGGCCGGAAGCGTGCGGCCCAGGTTCGAAATCGCCGTCATCAGGACCCCGAGTTCGGAGACCACCGCATCAACCTCCGCGCCTTTGTCGCGAAATGCGGAGCTTTCCATGCGGCCGATCCGGATCATCTTCCGCAGCTTCGCAAGATTACCGCCGATCGTCCCGAGCACGTCGGCAGGTGCGGCGCGGGACCCGGAGAGGAACCCGTCGGCACGCTCGCGAAAAAGTTCGCTCAGCCGCCGGAGGGTGCCGCGCACTTCGGCCCCGAATTCCTGCCTCGCATAGCGCGGCCAGAGGCAGGTCGTGACAACCATCGTGACCAGAATCCCGAGGATGACCTCCTGGCATCGGGCGGTTCCGACATGCCAGGAAAACTGCGGATCCGAGATCCCCTGCGCGGCGACCAGGGTCGCCGTGTACCCGCATTGGCGGAACCCGTACGGCATCAGGGTGCCGCCGTACATCGCCGTGCCGATCCCGACGAGCAGGCCCATCGAGGTGAGGAAGAGAACTGGGGTCTGCTCGAGCGATCCGGTGATGAGGTAGCCGATCAATGCCCCGGCGATCGCGCCGCCAATCCTCAGCACCGTCTTCTCCGCAATCGCACCGACAAATTTCGGCGTCGAAAGCACAAACGCCGTCGTCACCGCCCAGGTCGGCTCGTCGAGGCGGATCAGCAGCGCCAGGAATAGCGCAAGGGTGCCAGCCAGCGCAAACTTGATCCCGCTCCTCACTGCCGGATCGGCTGTCGCACTCGTCCAAGCATCCCCGCAGTTGCGCGCGAGCTCCCATGCCCCGGCGCACGCACGCCCGAACAGCGGGATCGCAGGCAAGCGGATGTGGTTGAGGCGCACGACCAAAAACGTGGCACGGGCATCCTGCCCATGCGAGAATTTCCGCTCCGCCCGCGCAGGATGGGGCGCATCTCCGATAGTTGCAAACCGTGGCATGGGCATCCTGCCCATGTCTTACTGGATTGTTTTTCGCATAGGCAAGATGCCCATGCCACGGTCCAGTGGAGCATGTTTGTCGATTTGCAGGAAACGGAGATGCGCCCGGCAGGATGGAGCGGAATGTCTTCCCGATTGCGTCCGGGTGGAACCTTTGATACGGTCCCGCATGTTTCTTCCGATTCCTCACCTGATCGTACAGCCGGACGACGGCGTGCCGCCCGTACTTGAGTTCATCCGCCTGGCCCGCCAGAGCCTGCTCATCAAGCAGTTTACGTTTACGCAGCCGGATCTGATGCAGGCGGTCGTCGAGCGCCACCGGGCGGGCGTCGCCGTGCGCGTGATGCTCAACCCGAAACGCTCGGGCGGCGACCGCGCGAACGATGCCACGTTCCAGTTTTTTCAGGACGCCGGGGTCGAGATCAAGTGGGCGAGCCCGAAATTTTATGTGACCCACGAGAAGTCGATCGTCGTCGATGGCCAGGCGGCCTTGATCGCGACCTTCAACCTCTGCGACAAGTATTTTACGCTGACCCGCGACTACGGGGTGATCGTGCAGGATCCGGCCAAGGTGGCGCAGGTTGCCGAGGGATTCCAGGCCGATTGGGATCAGGCTGACTGGAAGCCCGCTCCTGAGAGCGGGCTGCTCTGGAGCAACAGCAACTCGCGCGAGGCGATGTCCCGGTTCATCGACTCCGCCCGCGTGACTCTGGACATCCAGCATCCAAAATTTGTGGACGCGACGATCCTCGACCGCATCCTCGACGCCCGCCACCGCGGGGTCGACGTGAGGGTGCTCTGCGGCGGGAAGCATGGGATCAGCGACTGGGATATCCTGGATACGTTTTCCTCGCTGCGCGTCCTGCACCGCGGCGGCGTGAAGGTCCACAAGCAGAAAAACTACCGCCTGCATGCCAAGCTACTTATCGCCGACCGGGCGCACGCGATTGTGGGCTCGATGAATATCGACCGCTCGGCATTTGACCTCCGGCGCGAGTTGGGGACCCCGGTAAGCGATCCGGGCGTCGTCACCCGGCTGCTCGCGGTTTTTGAGGAGGACTGGGAATCCTCAAAGCGTTACGAGGCCCCTGACCCACTGGATCCGTCCCTGCATCATGAGGACGATTTTCCCCACGATCAGGACCTGAAGCATGAGTAACCCTCCCTCGCTCGCCGAGCTGGCGCTGACGTTCAACCACATCGCGCTGGCGTCGTTTGGCGGCGGGCTTTCGGCCTGGTCCCGCGAGGTGCTCGTCGCGGAGAAAAAGTGGATGGAGGACGAGGAATTTCTGAGCGCCGTGACGATGTGCCGGATCCTTCCCGGGGCGAATCAGGTGAACCTTGCGGTTTTTGTGGGCGTCAAGTTCCAGGGAATCCCGGGAGCCTGCGCGGCCGTCTTTGGGCTCACCCTCATCCCGGTCATCATCGCCATCGCGCTCGCGTACTTTTATTTTCAGTACCACCATGTCCCGGCTGTGCAGGGGATCCTGAAGGGGGCCGCCGCCGCTGCGGTCGCTCTCACGCTCTCGATGGTATTCAAGACCGGAAAAAAATGCCTCACCGGGCTCGTTCCAGTCGCGTTTTTTCTTGCGATCTTTGTGATGAACGGGGTCCTTCGATGGCCGCTCTTGGCGTGCCTGTCGCTTTTGGCCCCGCTTGCGATCGGCTGGGCGTGGCCGCGAAAGGTGAGGGGATGAACGTCAGAACGCTCACCCAGATCCTCCTCCTCTTCAGTTCGCTCTCGATTCTCTCGATCGGGGGCGGAAATACCGTGCTGCCGGAGATGCACCGCAAGACGGTCGATAGCTACCACTGGCTCAGCGATAAACAATTTGCAGATGTTTTCGCGCTGTCCCAGGCCGCTCCCGGGCCGAGCATCCTGATCGTCACGATCCTCGGCTACAAGGCGGCGGGCGTGACCGGGGCGATCCTAGCCACGATCGCGATGATGCTCCCGGCCGCGATGCTCGTCTATCTCGTCAGCCGGGTATGGGAAAAGGCTAAGGATTCGCCGTTCCGCAAGGCCTTCGAAAAAGGCCTCGCCCCGCTCACTGTCGGGCTTATCCTCGCGAGCGGCTGGGTCATGAGCCAGGCCGCTGACCATGACTGGCGGGCGTTCCTCCTGACCGGCGTTTGCACGGTCATCTTCGCCACCACAAAAACCAACCCGCTCATCCTCGTCGCAGCCGCCGGGCTCATCGGCTGGCTCGGCTGGGTCTAGATTCCCTATGTCCGCTCTGCCTCCGCTTCTGAAAATCGGCTCTGCAAAATCGTGGGTCCTCCCGGAGGTTTCTTCCGTATCCCGGCTCCCCATGCGGGCCACGCTCTACCCGTTCCCGGATGTCGCATCGGCGCGCTTGCTGGATCGCGAGGCGTCGCCATGGTATCTGCCGCTCAATGGGGAATGGTCGTTCAAAATTGTGGACCGGCCGGAGCTGGTGAAGGTCGGCGACGTCGCGGCCCGCACGAACCGGTCGCGCTGGGACCGGGTCGCCGTGCCAGGAAACTGGACGATGCAGGGGTATGGAATCCCTCACTACACGAATGTCCAGATGCCATTCCCTGAGGAGCCCCCGCAGGTACCGCATAAAAACCCGACGGGAATCTATGCGCGGAAGTTTTTTGTGCCTGCGGAATGGTCGGAACGCCGGGTTGTCATCCACTTCGGAGGCGCGGAGAGCGTGCTCTACGTTTATATCAACGGGCAGCCGGTCGGGCTTGGAAAAGATTGCCGGCTCAGCTCGGAGTTCGACATCACGCCATTTGTGCGCTGCGGTGCGGAGAATGTCGTGGCGGCGGTCGTCGTCAAATGGTCGGACGCCACGTTCATTGAGGATCAGGACCAGTGGTGGATGGGCGGGCTTCATCGCGAGGTGTTCCTCTATTCGACGGCTGAGGTTTATATCGCAGACCTTTTTGCGACGGCCGGCCTTACCGCCGACTACCGCGATGGGCACCTCCAGGTGGACCTTCGCGCGGGGTTCCCGCAGCAGGCGCAGGAGGGCTGGAGCGCGGAGCTGCGGCTTTTTGATCCCAAGGGAAAAGCGGTTTTTAAAAAGCCGCCTGCGGCACCGGTGGTCGTTGCAAAGTTCACCGCCCGCACCCGGCTCCAGGCGCGCTTTGAGCTGGATGTGCCGAAGCCGTCCCTCTGGTCGGCCGAGCTCCCGAGCCTCTACACGCTGGTGGCGGTCCTCCGCGATCCGGAGGGCCGGGCGGTCGAGTGCACGTCGCTGCGGATCGGGTTCCGATCGGTCGAGGTCCGTGACCGCCAGCTCCTGATCAACGGCCGGCGCACCCTCATCCATGGCGTGAACCGCCACGACCACCACGACACGCAGGGCAAGGCCGTGGACCGCGAAACCATGCGGCTGGATGCGCTCACCATGAAGCGGTTTAACATCAACGCCGTCCGGTGCTCCCACTACCCGAACGATCCTTGCTGGCTCGACCTCTGCGACGAACTCGGCCTCTACGTCATCGACGAGGCGAACCTCGAGGCCCACGCCTATTATGGCCAGCTCGCGCACGAGCCCCGCTGGGCGTCGGCATTCCTCGAGCGCGCGGTCCGCATGGTCGAGCGCGATAAAAACCATCCGGCCGTCATTCTGTGGTCGCTGGGCAACGAGACTGGACTCGGGGCCAACCAGGAAGGCATGGCTGGCTGGGTCCGCAGCCGTGACCCCTCCCGACCGCTCCACTACGAGCCGGGGATCTGGGTCCAGGCACTCAGCGATGCCGAGCAGCCCGGACGAGCGGTCTATGATGGCGGGTATCATGTGACTGACATCGTCTGCCCGATGTACCCGCACCCGGATACCCTTCTCAAGTGGGCGAACGATCCCGACCACCCGGACCAAACCCGACCGATGATCCTCTGCGAGTATTCGCATGCCATGGGGAACAGCAACGGCGGACTGGCGGATTACTACAAATTGTTTGAGACGGTCCCCGGACTCCAGGGCGGATTCATCTGGGAATGGATCGACCAGGGAATCCGCCAAACGACGCCGGACGGACGCGACTACTGGGTTTATGGGGGGGATTTCGGGGACGTGCCAAACGATGCCAACTTCGTCTGCGACGGCCTCGTCTGGCCGGACCGCTCCCCGCATCCCGGGCTCTTCGAACTCAAAAAACTCGCCCAGCCGGTCGGGGTCCGCCTCCGCCGGGGGGGCCTCGAAATCACAAACAAAAACGATTTTCGCCCGCTCGGCTGGCTCGCCGGCGAATGGGAGCTTCTGGTGGATGGCAAATCCGCAGGCAAGGGAACGTTTGCCGTCCCGGATGTTGCCGCGCAGCGAACGGCGGGGATTCCATTTCCCAAGCTGCCAAAAATCCTGGTCGGCCGCGAGGCGTCCCTGCTCGTGCGTTTCCGGGCCGCGCGAAACCAGCCCTGGTGCCAGAAAGGCCACCTGGTCGCATGGGAGAACCTGCCGCTGCCGGCCTCGCTTCTGACCCCGCCGAAAAAGAAAGCCTCACATCCCTCGCCCATCGAAATCGAAGCCCTGAGCGGCAACCGGTTCGCGGTGCGCTCGGGCGACCTGTCGCTCCGCCTCGACCCCTATGCCGGCGGCCTCGCCGGCCTGCAGTCCTCGCAGGGAGACATCCTGATTTCCGCCCCTCAGCTCAACGTCTGGCGCGCGCCGACGGACAACGACGGGATCAAGCTCTGGACCGGCCAGGATCACAAGCCGCTCGGCCGCTACCGGGAGCAGGGGCTCGACAAGATCGCCACCCAACTCGTCAGCTCCTCGTTTGCGAATGAACAATCCGCCGGCCCGGTCTGGACGTACCGGTTCCGATCCTCCGGGCGCGACCGCTGGGACGATTTTACGTGGAGCTACCGGGTCTCCCTGACTGCGGATGGCTCGGTCCGCCTCTCCGCCAGCTTCGCGACGGGCGCGGGCATTTCGGATCTCCCGCGCATCGGCCTCCTCTTCCAGATCGCGCCCGGATTTGAGGACCTGAGCTGGCTCGGACTCGGGCCGCAGGAAAACTACCCCGACCGCACCGCCTCCGTCTGGAGGGCGCTCCACCGCGGCTCCGTCACCGGACAATACGTGCCATACATCATGCCGCAGGAACACGGGCTGAAGTGCCAAACCGATTGGATCGAGCTTGGCAGCGGCGACGCCAAATTCCGGGTCGCCTCCGCCCGCCCGCTCGCATTCTCGGCCAGCCATTTCCATCCGTCGGATTTGACGGCGGCCACCCACACCGTCGACCTGCGCCCGCGCCCGGAGACCTGGCTCTCCCTCGACGCCGCCCACCGGGGCCTGGGAACCGCCAGCTGCGGGCCAGATACGTTTGAAAAGTACCGGATCCACAGCCGGAAATTCCACATCGACCTCGAGTGGTCGCTGGCCTGATGCCTGGAGAGCGCAGACGTAAAAAATCAGGATTGACCCAGGCAGACCATGCGTTACGGTAAAAACAGTTTCGCGGGTATAGCTTAGTGGTAAAGTTCCTGCCTTCCAAGCAGGCCATGCGGGTTCGATTCCCGCTACCCGCTCCCCCCCTCCTCGTCAGTAACTTATCGGCTCTCCACCTCAGATGTCAGACATTTACTATAGTGCGGCCACCCGGGAAGACCTCCCGGCTATCTTGGAGCTTCAGGGCAAGAATCTTTTTGCCAACCTGACCCCGCAGCAGAGGGAGCGCGGCTTCTTAAGCCAGGAATTCTCACGTGAAATGCTTCAAGAGGTCATGGAAGATGTTGCGATCGTAAAAGCGTTTACCTCTGAGGAATTGGTAGGCTTCCGGATGGCTCAAACGCTTGCATTCAACTTAAGGTTTCCCCTTTTGCGCGCCATCATTGATCGATTTCCCCGCATCGAGTTCGAAGGGAAAAAACTGTCTGAAGCGGAGGTGTTCATCACCGGCCCAACCTGTATTGCAGAAGCATGGAGAGGCAAAGGGGTTCACGAAGGAATGTTCAAAACGATGCTTTCGTTGGCACGAGACCGGTTTGATTTTGGAGTGATTTTTATTGCCGAAAACAATCCGAGATCATTGGCAGCCGCTCAGAATAGACTTGGAATGCAAGTCGTGGACCATCTCACTTTCGATGGGAAAGATTACTCGGTTTTAGCTTTTTCCACGGAAGGGGAGGGCTTGACTACCGCCCGGGCGTGAGGCTGAAGGGGGTGGAATCGAAGGTGCTGGTTACGGTGGATTTTTTGAGTGCATCAAATCGAGCCTGGGCGCGCTTGTCTCCTTTGAGGGCGGCCTGTTGGAAATGCCAGATCGCCGTCCGGATATCCACCTTCACGCCGAGTCCTAACTCATATTTTGTGCCGAGGCGATGCATCGCATCCACGTTCCCCCGGTCCGTGGCGCGTTGGAGCCAATAGACGGCATCCTTCTCGTTACGAGGACACCCGATTCCCTTTTCGAGCATCTCGGCAAGATCCCTTTGTGCCAAGTCATTGTTCTGCTCTGCTGCGGCCCGAAACCACTTGACGGCGGCTTCCGGGTCGGGGGGCAAGCCGTCTCCGTCGCGAAACATTTTAGCGACGATGTACTGGGCTTCGTCATGACCCGCCCGTGCAGATTCCTGGTACCACTTCGTGGCGCTATCAATATTTTTTGGAGTGCCCTCGCCGGTCGAGTAGCATTCCGCGACGCAGAGCATTGCCTGTGCGTTGCCTTGTTCCGCAGATTTTTGGAACCATTCAAATGCCAGTGCTGCGTTCGGGACCGCGCCCTCGCCTTTGTTATGCATGATGCCCAATTGAAGTTGGGCGTGGGGATCGCCGAGGTCTGCGGCCCTCGCATACCATCGGAGGGCCTCGGAAAAATTCTTTTCGACACCTTCGCCGCCCAGGTAGCTCCAGGCGAGGTTGTTCAGCGCACGCAGATTTCCTTTTTCTGCAGCCTTACGATACCATTCGACCGCAAGCTGGGGATTCGGGTTGACTCCAATTCCTTGGGCGAAGGCCCACCCGATGTTATTTTCCGCAACGGCGTCCCCCTGGGCGGCCGCCAGATAAAAGTATTTGAGGGCCTCCGCATCATCGCGAGGGACCCCGCGCCCTGAGGTGAGCATCCATCCCAGTTCCCCCTGCGCCTGTGCCAATCCGAGACCAGCCGCGCTGCGGAAGCGCCGGACAGCCTCTTCCTCGTTTTGTTTCATTCCGACTCCATCGGCGGCCATGAGGCCGAGCAAAAAATCGGCGAGAGCCAGGCCGTGGGCGGAGGATTTTTCCAACCACCCGATGGCGTCCGCCTCATTTTTTGGAATTCCCCTACCGCTCAGGAGCATATACCCGAGGGCAAACTCACCCGGGGGGAAACCCTGCGTTGCGGACTTGGCAAACCACTCGGCTGCCAGAGTGTCGCTTTGTTCGATCCGGGTTCCCGTGGCGTACATCCATCCGAGCACCGCCTCGGGCTCACCCGCGACAGGCGGCCGTTTCGATGTGTTTTCGGAGGCGTTCTGCGTGGAGATTTGAGAAGGAAAAAGCCCGTTGGTCCCGTATTGGGTCATGCTCGGAAATGCGCTGGCCATAGGGGCTTGTTCGGACCCTTTAACGTTGCTCCTTGTTGAGGCGGTCAGAGTTGCACACCCAAGAACCAGGATGCCAACCGCACAGGAAAAAGTTCGGTTCAGAGGCGAATGCTCGAAAGACAGGAGATTACGAGCGATGATCATTGGAGTGCTCCCTCCCTACGCGATGGTGACTCCGACCGGGCAGTGGTCGCTGCCGGGGATCTCGGGCTGGATGAAGGCGGATTGGATGGCTTGCTGCAGGCGGTGGGAGGCGCAGACGTAGTCGATCCGCCATCCGATGTTGCGCTGGCGGGCGCCGCTCTGGTAGCTCCACCACGAGTAGTGGCCGCCGGATTGATTGAAGGCCCGGAACGAATCAAAGAACCCGAGGTCGAGGATCGAGTCAAACGCGTTGCGCTCCTCGATCGTGAACCCGGCATTCCGGGTGTTTTCCTTCGGGCGGGCGAGGTCGATCTCGCGGTGGGCGACGTTCATATCCCCGCAGAAAATGACGGGTTTTTTGGCTTCGAGGTCGCGGAGATAGCTCGCGAACGCCGGCGTCCAGGCCCGGGTGCGGTAGTCGAGGCGGGTGAGTTCGCGCTGGGAGTTCGGGGTATAGACGTTGACGACAAAAAACTCCGGGAACTCGGCGGTGATCACCCGGCCTTCGCCGTCGTGTTCGGCCTGGCCGATTCCGTTGATGATGGCAAGCGGCCTGGTGCGGGTGAGGAGGGCGGTGCCGGAATAGCCGGGTTTTTGGGCCGGGTTCCAATGCACATGATAGCCGCGGAAGTCGTGGTCAACCTGCTCCGGACGGGCTTTGATTTCCTGGAGGCAGAGGATATCCGGCTCTGCCTGTTCCAGGTAGGCGGGGAGGCCTTTGCCTAGGATCGAACGCAGGCCGTTGACGTTCCAAGAGACCAGCTTCATGCGGGGCGGTCGAAAGAAAATTCTGCGCGGACCGCGTGGTGGTCGGAGGCGAGCGTCGGGATGACGGCGTAGGAGGCGAGGTGGAGCGGTGCGTTGTAGAACAGGTGGTCGAGGATGAACGGCTTCCGGCGCCAGGTGATCGCGTCATTCTGCACCGTGCGAAACCCGGCTGCATCGAACTGCTCAACGACCCCTTCGCCCGGCGCGCTGTTGAGGTCGCCGGCTAGGATCGCGGGTCCGGTCTGCGCACGGAGCGCGGCCTCGACGATGTCGCGCTGCGCCCGGTGGTCGGCGCTCGAGGCTCCGATCATAAAAAAGGCCTGGAGGTGGGTGTTGAGGAGGCGGACCTCGCGGCCGGCGATGATCGTTGAGGCCGAGATGAGGAGGCGCTGGGACGGGTTCCGCGTGGCTCCGTCGAACTCAAATTCGATGTCTGCCGCAGGGAGGTCGATCCTCTGGAAGTCGCGCAGCTTCGACTTCGAAAAGATCGCGAGCCCCAGGCCGAACGGGATTTCTTTGGCGTTTGGAACCGGGTAGGAGAAGACTGCGTCGTAGCCTTTCAGTTGCGATCGGATCTGCGTAAAATGGGGTGGCGGATCGATCTGGTTTCCGCCCTCGAACCCGCGCTCGACCTCCTGGAGAAAGATGAGGTCGGCATCCTGGTCGCGAAGGAAATCGATCGTTTTTTGTAGTTCGACCCGGTCGTCATCCGGCATCGCCTCGTCCCAAGGCTGGCCGTTCTGCATGTTAAATGTGAGGGAGCTGAATGTCATGAAGCGGTTTCCTTGCCAATCCCGGACGACTGGCTGTATAAACCATGGCTCACATATTTGTAAACCATGTATAAACTTGTTCTCATCCGTCACGGCGAAAGCACGTGGAATAAAGAAAACCGCTTCACCGGCTGGACCGACGTGGAGCTCAGCGACAAGGGTCGCGGCGAGGCGAAGGCGGCCGGCGAACTGCTCAAAAAGGAAGGGTTTTCCTTCGACATCGCGTACGCCTCGCTCCTCAAGCGCGCGCTCAACACCCTCTGGTCCGTGCTCCAGGAGCTGGACCTCGTGTGGATCCCGATCGAAAAGGAATGGCGCCTGAACGAGCGCCACTACGGCGCGCTCCAGGGGCTGAACAAGGGCGAGACGGCTGCCAAGTACGGTGACGAGCAGGTCCTCGTCTGGCGCCGCAGCTACGACATCCCGCCGCCGCCGCTGGAAAAATCCGACGAGCGCTGGCCCGGCCACGACCCGCGCTACGCCGGGATCGATAACCTTCCGCTCACCGAGTGCCTCAAGGATACGGTGGACCGGTTCCTCCCGCTCTGGCACGACAAAATTGCTCCCATGGTAAAATCCGGCAAGCGGGTGATCATCGCCGCTCACGGGAACAGCCTGCGCGCGCTGGTCAAATACCTCGACAACCTTTCGGAGGACGAAATCCTCAAGCTCAACATCCCGACCGGCGTGCCGCTCGTTTATGAGCTGGATGCCGACCTCAAGCCGATCAAGAGCTACTACCTCGGCGACCAGGCAGCGATTGCCGCCGCCATGAACGCGGTCGCCAGCCAGGGGAAGGCGAAGTGAAAATCAGCTGAGGATAGCCAGGCAATCCCGGCAGTAGGCAGCCGGGTCGGGGGCTTGCAGGATGCCGGACACAATGACGGCCCGGCGGGCACCCGCCGCGACGACCTGGGGCAGGTTTTCCCGCTTGATCCCGCCTATGCAGAAGATCGGCCGCGTGACCCGGCGGTGGACTTCGGCGATGTCCTCCAGCCCGATCGCCTGGTAGTCGGGCTTTGTCGGAGTGGCAAAGAGCGGGCCAAATCCGATATAATCAGGTGCGGAATCCTCCGACGCCAGCGCTTGCGCGAGGCTGTGCGTCGAGAGCCCGACGATCGCACCCGCCCCCACGATTTTTCGTACCTCGGCGACCGGCATGTCGTCCTGCCCGACATGCACGCCATCCGCCCCCGTCGCAGCGGCCAAGTGGGGATGGTCGTTGAGAATCAGCGGAACCCCGGCCTTGCGGCAGAGCGGGAGCACCGCGTCCGCCACCGGGCGGATTACGTCGTCTCCGTAATTCTTGGCCCGCAGCTGGACGATCCCGACTCCGCCGGCCAGCATGCGCACGGCCATCGCCGCCGCCTCACCAGGCTCCACATAGCCGAGGTCGAGAATGCCGTAAAGCCGGCAGGAGAGCGGGATTTTCATAGCTGGCGTCAGGCGGCGACGACGTTGATGTCCTCCGGCTGGATCCGGGCGATCACCGTCTCGCCCTCGTGGAAGTCCATCTCTTCCTGACCGTCGTTGGCGAGGAGCGCCCCGAGTTCGAGGCCTCCCTGGGTCACGATCGTCAGGTCATCGACGGCACCCTTAAAAATTTCGAGCGAGATTTTTCCGGGGAAACAATTTTCCCCGCCCGGGCTCGTCCGGTAGAGGCGGACCTTCTCCGGGCGGAGCGAGAGCAGAATTTTTTCTCCGGGCATCTGCGGACCTTTTTTGAGGCGGAGTTCGAGGCCGCCCTCGACCCGGCAGAGCGGGCGGCCGTCTTCGACCGAGACGACGTCGGCCTCGACGATATTCGTCTCGCCGATGAACGTGGCGACGAACCGGGTGGCCGGCTGGTAGTAGATCTCGTTGACCGTGCCGATCTGCTCGACCTGCCCCCCGTTGATGACCGCGACGCGGTCGCTCATCGTGAGCGCCTCCTCCTGGTCGTGGGTGACAAAAATAAATGTGATGCCGAGGCGCTTCTGGAGGTGCTTGAGCTCGATCCGCATCTGGCTCCGAAGCTTCGCATCGAGCGCGCTGAGCGGCTCGTCGAGGAGGAGAACCTTGGGCTCGCAGACGATCGCCCGCGCAAGGGCGACCCGCTGGCGCTGCCCTCCCGACATCTGCGCCGGCTTGCGGTCGACAAACTGCGTGAGCGCGGTCATCTCAACGACGTTGTCGACGCGCTTTTTGATGTCGCCAGCGGATACCTTTTTCATCCGCAGCCCGAACGCGATATTTTCGTAGATCGTGAGGTGAGGGAAAAGCGCGTAGCTTTGAAAGACTTGGTTCACGTCCCGCCGGTAGGGAGGCACGAGCGTCACATCTTCGCCCCCGATCACGATGCGACCGCTCGTCGGGGTGTCGAACCCGCTGATCAGCCGCAGGCACGTCGTCTTCCCGCAGCCGGATGGACCGAGAAACGTCATGAACTCGCCCTCGCGGATCTCGAAGCTCACATGGCGCAGCGCGGTGAAACTTCCGAACGACTTGCTCACGTCTTGCAGTTCAACCATGTTTCCCATGGGCGACGACACTAGCGTGGAAATCCGTGCGAATCCATCGGGAAATCATGCGACGCGCGAGGCATAAGAGCGGATGGCACGGAAGGTTCAAATCCCCCGAACTTTACCGTGACAAAAAACGCCCGCACGCGCTAAGGTTGATGGCAATTTCGCGTCAACTATGATACACCACACCTGCTCGGTCGCGGCCCTGTTACTCAGTACACCCCACTTGATCATAGCTTCGCCGGGATCAGCAGTAGCAAGCGGGAAGACCGGCTCCTCGGGAGCAGGATCCCGCCCGGGCTTCTCGGGCCTGAAAACCGAAATGGAACGGGAATGAAGAGAATCCAGATCGCTCTTTGCATTGGGTTTGTGGTGCTTCCGCTCGTTGCCGCTTCCGGGCAAAACGCTGCGGCTGTTGAGGCCGCTCCCAAATCACCACCGCTGCTCTCCGCCAACGCGCTGGATCTCTGCGGCAAATGGACAATAATAAGAGACGGTAGCAGCACTGAGCGCACATTCGAGTTTTTTCCCGATGGGAGGGTGACAGAGGTCAGCAGTTACAAAACCTCCAGCGGGGAAACAACCCAGACATACGACAAGCTTTGGAAGGTCGAGGGCGACAAAGTGCGTGTCTCGCCCAAAGGCTCGGACGGACCATCGAGCCAATCCATTTTTATTGATCTGCCATTCGATGTTTCGAAACTGCAAATTTCTGAGGTCTGGTCGTCGCCATCCTCCACGCGGCAGACCAAGATGTTTGCCTCGCCCACGGATGCGCCGAATCCGCCTCAGTCCCCCGGTCTTCCCACCCAGGCTGCCGCTCCTCCCCCCACAGAATCTTCACTCTCCAAACTGAATATCTCCGTCAGCCCGTCCACAAAAAACTCGAGCGAGGGATACTACAAAATCCAGCGCCTTTCGCTCAACGTCACGCTCAAGAACCCGAGCCTGAAGGAATCCAGCGGCCAGTTCACCGTCTCCTACTGGATTCTCGGAAAAAACACCAGAGACCCTAAGCAGTTCTGCGTCTTTTCGAAGGGCAAGTTCGACTGCTCCCTTGGATGCAGTGCCACCGACCGGGAGTTGAAGCGCTCCACAGAAACCTACCTGAACAAGTATTACTATTATTCATCGGGAAGCTTTGAGTATGCGGGCTGGATTGTCTCCGTCAGCGACGCCTCCGGCACCACCGCCCTTGTCAAAGCCAGCAAGCCCCAGTGGGAAAGCCAAAGCAACAAACTGCCGACAATCGAACCTTGGAAAGTCTATGACTTGCAGCTCGACAAAATCGAAGGAGCCTACATCCCCCAATACAGCTACTGAGCACAAATCTTTCTCTGACGCCATGTCCGCATAGCCGCCGCTTGGCGCAATGAGGGCCGTCCGACTGCGCCAGCCGCTTCACTCCTGCACCCCCGGCACTCACAGTTCAGCGACCGCATTATTTTATGCTCTAATCTCCGGGCGTGTTAGGCGGTTCAGAACCAGGTCTTGAACCCCTGTGGAATCTCGTCTAGTTTAATCGTCAATATGCAGCTGTCCATGCGCACCGACTACGCCCTGAGGGCCCTGTTTACCTTGGTCGAACACCATGGGGGGACGCCGATTCCGATCGGCGAGCTGGCGCGGAGAAATGACGTCCCGAAGAGGTTCCTCGAGCACATCATGCTCGACCTGAAAGAGCGGGGTTGGGTTGCCAGCCACGCCGGAAAACGCGGCGGCTACCTTCTGAAAAAAAGCCCGGAACGAATCACGATGGGCGAGGTCGTGCGGCACTTTGACGGCTACCTCGCGCCGATCGCGTGCGTCTCGGTGACCGATTACAAGCGCTGCAGCCAGGAATCGGTCTGCCGGTTTCGCCGCATTCTTCTTGGCGCTCGAAATATGGTCGCCGAGCTCATGGACCGGACCACCTTGGCGGACGTGATGCGCGGGGCTCCGGTGGCAGAGTCCGAGGTCCTCGGGCTCCACGGCGAGGGGATCTGATCAGCGCCCCGAAAGCGACACCGACGCGGTCTGCCCGATCCGGAGCGGGACCGGAGGTTTGCCGGTGACCTGAACCCGCACCGGAAACCGGTTCGGCAGGCGCACCCAGTCGATCGTCTGGCTGACGTCGGGAAGCAACTGGACGGTCGAGCCATCGGGGACAAAGATCCCCCAGGCGACGCTCTCAACCACGCCCTCGAACGGCTGGCCGTCGTGGCCCATGAGGCGGATTTGCGCCGGAGCCCCCTCTACCACATGGCGGAGCTGGGTCTCCTTGAAGTAGGCCGCGACCCAGAAGGAACTCGAATCAACAAGCGCCAGGATCTGCTCGCCGGCGGTCACGTACTGGCCGGGCGAGGTGACGACGTTCGTCAGATAGCCGTCCACCGGAGCGAAGATCTTCGTGTAGCTGAGGCTCAGCTGGGCAAACTCAAGGGCGGCCTGGCCTGCGGCAACATCCGCCTGGGCGGCGATGTATTGGTCCTGGGCATCCTGGAGGTCGCGCAGGTCGACAACTTTGGTTTGGTAAAGGACGGTTTGCCGGTCGAGGTTTTGTTTGGCCTGGACGGCATCGGCCTGGACCTGTTGGAGCTTGCCGGTGGCGGTGTTGACCCCGGCGATGTAGGTGGCCGGATCGATCTCGAAAAGGAGGTCCCCCTTTTTGACCTGCTGGTTGTCGCGGACCGGGATGCTCGTGATCGGTCCGCCGACCCGGCAAGCAACGCCGACGATGTTTGCGCGGACCTGGGCGTCGCGCGTCCAGGGCCGTGTGACGTAGCGGTGGTACATCGCCAGCGCGGCCAGGATGGCGGCCAGAACGACGACCGTGGTAACCAGGTATTTTGAGGGCGGAGTTTTCATGGGGCAAAGGCGAGGCCGAACAGGCAGCCGCAGAGCACGGCGAGCGCGACAAAAAACAGCGGGACATGCCAGATCCGGCGCGTGATCGCACGGCGCTCGAGCTCAAGCACGATCAGCCAGGCCACCAAAAACCCCATCGCGCTGATCACCATCCCCCAAGGGAGAAGAAAATCTCCGATCTGGAACTCGGGGGTTCGGAAATATTCGAGGATCCGCATGGCGCGGGAAAACCGACTACAGGATGCCGAGCTTCATTTTCCCGGCCTCGCTGATCATCGCCTGGTTCCACGGCGGATCCCAGACGAGATCGACTTCGGCCTCGGCAATCCCCTCGAGGGAGAGGATTTTTCCGCGCGCGTCGGCGGCGATGGTCGGCCCCATCCCGCATCCGGGAGCGGTGAGAGTCATCTTCACCTGCACCGCAGACTGGCCGTCATCCTTCGCCGTGATCTGGCAGTCGTAGACGAGGCCGAGGTCGACGATGTTGACCGGGATCTCCGGGTCAAAGACGGTTTTCAGCTGGTCCCAGACCGCCTTCTCTGTGGAGCCCTCGACCTTGACCTTGGCGGTCGCCTCATCCGGCGAGAGGCCGAGCGCATCGGCATCCTTGAGCTCGATGCGGGCGAGTCCGCCGGGCGTCGCCACAGTGAACGTGCCGCCGAGCGATTGGGTGATGACGACGGACATGCCGGCAGGCAGGACGAGCGGGTGGCCGCTGGGGATCTGGATGGCGTCGCAATCGCGGGCCAGGTTGATTTCTCGTTGGGATGTCATGTGTGGAGTTTGATCGTGACCTTAGCGGGCGGTTGGAAGCTGTCGAGAAGAGAGGGGCCGGTCGCCGGTGACGGGGAGGCGGACACCTCGCCAGTAAGAGCATTTTTCAGCGCGCCCTCGACGAGCTGCGCACAGTGGATTTTCATCGGGGGGAGAGGGCCAAGCGGGGCCGCGAGCTCGGAGCCGGACATCGCGAGCGCCTCCTCGGAGGTTTTGCCTTTGATCATCTCGGTGGCCATGCTGGCGACGGCGATGGCCGTCTGACAGCCGAAGCTCTGGAACGTCGCCTTGTCGATAACCTTGCGCCCGCCCTCCTCGCGGAACTTGATCCACATCCGCAGCATGTCGCCACAGTCGCTGCTCCCGGCGGTTCCGACCGCATCGGCGCCGGACATCTCGCCAAGGTTCTGAGGATCCCGGATCGCGTCTTCGATCTTGTCGTTCATTCGAGCGAGTATCGGGGCAAAGCGGGGTCAACTTCAAGGCTCCAGGCATCAATTCCTCCGCGCAGTGCCCGCACGTTGGAAAACCCATGCCCGGAAAAATATGCGGCCCCGTCGAGGCTTCTCGTCCCGGCGTGGTCGTAGATGATGATGACAGCATCTTTCGGGCAGGATCCCATCAGGGCCTGCAGAGAATCCTGGCTGAATAGCTCGCTTCCGGAAATATGGACCGCCTCGTGCTCTTCGCGGGTCCTAATATCGAGTAACCGAGCGGATCCCGAGCGAACCAGGTCGGCGGCTTCGCCCGGCGAAATGAGAACCTTTTCATCCTGCTCGTGCGCCTCGCGAACCTTTTCGAGAACATCCTCCGGCGTGACCCCCTCGTTACGCGCGCAGACGTCGGCAAGCTTTTCCTCCGGCCCGAACCCGCAGCTCGCGCAGCCGCCGATATGGAAATGCCGGAATATCGCGCGCTGCGCCCCCGGAAATTCCGCCAGAAGCTCGCGCATGGTTGTCTCTGTGGTCATGAGGTTCCACACGGTACGGGTTTTTGCGCCGAGATCAATCCCGGTCACCCGAAATACCGTGGGGATCTTAACGAATGAACCCCCACCGGTGGGTGAATGGCCAGTAAACAAAGAACCCGCGGCCGGCCACGTTTTTTTCCGGCACGGCACCCCAGAACCGGCTGTCGCTCGAAAAGTAGCTGTTATCGCCCAGCGCAAAATATGAGCGCAGCGGCACCGTGTACGTGTCCTCGGGGCTCTGAAGCAGCGAAAATTTCCCTCCGCCAAGCGGCCCGTTGGAATAGCCCCGGTAGCCATCCTTCATGCTCATTACCCTCTGAAACACAAACTGCTGGGGCACCTCGCCATTCACAAACAGCTTCGGGGGGGCAATGCGCAGCGTCTGGCCAGGCATCCCGGCCAAGCGCTTAATGTAATGCTGCGAACCCATCGCCGGATTCAGGCCCTCCTCAATCTTCCGGATCCCGGTCGTCTTGAAGACAAAGACGTCCCCGGCCGCTGGCTTCGTGAAGTTGTAGCTCACCTTGTCCACGAAAACCTGGTCGCCAGTGTCCATGTGCCCGCGGGCAATCGTTTCCCCTGCCTGATACTCCCGGCCCTCCGCAATGTGAAATGCCAACTGAAGCGGACGGCTCGGAACAAAGAGCGTGTACGTCCGGTTCCGGCAAACGATGTCCGTGAAGGTGAAAAAATTGGCGTATGTCCGCTCGCTGACCTTTACCACGACGTCCTTATCGGTCGCCTTCAGATCAAAATAATGTCGCCCCAGCCAGACAAACTCGAACGCCCTCACCAACAGGTTCGGGGGAGGGGACTGCGTCGGCGTCGCGACAATCCCAAAAAGCGTCGGCTGCATCGAACCGGTCGGGATCCGAAAAGGCTGCAAAATAAAGGCCTTGATCCCGGCCGCTACCACGATCGCCACCAAAAAAACCTCCACGTTTTCCCGCCAGCCTGCATCCCTCCGAGGTGGCTCAATTCGCACGATAAGCGAATCAATTGAATTTATGGCAGCGCTGACGTCCTCGCGCTTTCTGGCCTTCATAGCGAGATGGAGATCAGAGATTGTGTTCGCTAGCTTCGCGATGTCCGCATCCCTAAGCGTGTCTCGCTTATAGTGCAAAAACTTTTGCGCGCCATGTATGTAATGCTTGGCGTCTTTTAAATATCTAGGAGTAATTAAAAACATGTCGATTATGTGCTTAAACTTAGTTTTTACTTATTTTGTTATAATAAATCAGTTTATAATTCCTATAATGAGTCTTTTGCGTGACATGCTAAAAATCAATAATCAAAGAAAAAATTTTCAATAATCCTGCTATCCAGTCTTTAAAACCTCAATAAATGCCTCTTGCGGAATATTCACAGTACCAATCGCTTTCATTCGCTTTTTACCTTCTTTTTGCTTCTCAAGGAGCTTCCTCTTTCTGGAGATATCACCGCCATAACATTTGGCGGTGACATTTTTTCGTAAGGCGCTGACATTTTCTCGAGCAACGATTTTTCCACCGACGGCTGCTTGGATGGAAACTTGGTAGAGTTGGGTGGGGATGACTTCTTTGAGTTTTGCGGCAAGAGCGCGTCCGCGGGACTCGGCTTTATCTCGATGAACGATACTGCTAAACGCATCAACGGGCTCGCCATTGACGAGCATGTCGAGCTTCACGAGCTTGTTCGGACGATATCCGCCATGTTCGTAGTCCATCGATCCATAGCCGCGCGTGATGGATTTCATCTTATCAACAAAATCCACAAGAATTTCATTGAGAGGGAGTTCTGTGGAAAGAATGACTCGTTTGGTATCGAGCGACTCGGTATGCTTAATCTCCCCGCGTTTGTCCATAATGAGCTGCATCATGGGCGAGATATACTCATTAGGGACCATGATGTAGCAGAGGACGATGGGTTCCCGGATTTCCTCTATGACGCTTGGATCTGGAAGTTGCTCAGGATTATCTACTTTAATAAGTTCGCCATTTGTGCGAAGCACCTCGTAGATGACCGACGGATAGGTCGCGATGATATCCATGGCAAATTCCCGGCGGAGGCGTTCGAGAATGATTTCCATGTGGAGGAGTCCGAGGAAGCCGCAGCGGAACCCAAACCCGAGAGCGACGCTGGACTCCGGCATATAGTGGAACGCGGCGTCATTGAGCTGGAGTTTTCCCATTGCAGCCTTGAGGCGTTCGAAATCGGCAGTATTGATCGGGTAAATCCCGCTAAAAACCATCGGCTGAACGACTTGGAAGCCCGGCAGTGGGGCTGCGGCGGGAAGGCGGGCGCTGGTGAGGGTATCGCCAACCTTCACCTCTGCGCTGGTTTTGATATTAGCGATGACATACCCGATGTCGCCGGCTTGGAGTTTGTCCTTGGTAAAAAATTTCGGCTGCTGAGGCTTAAAGACCCCGACTTCTTTGACATCGTACGAGGCGTTTGTGGCCATCAGCCGCACCGGGTCGCCAGCCTTGATCGTTCCCTGCATCACCCGGGTGTAGATGACGACGCCGCGGTACGTGTCGAACGTGGAATCGAAGGTCAGCGCCTGGAGGCGGGCGTCGGATTTTCCCGAGGGGTGGGGGATCCGGGTGATGATGGCCTCCAGGATTTCTTCGATTCCGATCCCGGCCTTCGCGCTGGCGAGGATGGCCTCCTCCGCCGGGATGGCGAGGATGTCCTCCAGTTGCCGTTTCGCCTCCTCCACGTCGGCATTGGGAAGGTCGATTTTATTGATGACCGGGATGAGTTTGAGCCCTTGCTTTTCCGCCAGGTGGACATTGGCGACCGTCTGGGCCTCGACCCCCTGGGCGGCATCGATGATGAGGAGAGCTCCCTCGCAGGCGGCCAGCGACCGCGAAACCTCGTACGAGAAATCCACGTGGCCTGGAGTGTCCGAGAGGTTGAGCTTGTAGCGCGTGCCGTTTTTCCCGGTGTACTCCATGGCGATCGGGTGTGACTTGATCGTAATCCCTCTCTCCCGCTCCAGATCCATGGCGTCCAGGAGCTGCTCCTGGGACTCACGCTTTTGGATCGTTCCGGTAAACTCCAGCAGCCGGTCGGAAAGAGTCGTTTTGCCGTGGTCGATGTGGGCGATGATACAAAAATTGCGGGTATTATGAATGGACATCAGCAGGGCCGGGAATATCGGGCAGAGGAGGGGAACGGTCAATCCCGGGCTTGCGGTTTAGCGAGGAATCTGGTTTGTCCCGGCTGAAAAAGCGGGCATCCAGCTGCTCCTCTCACATGTCCACCCTTGCGTATTGGCCCCGCGTCATCCACGTTAAGTCACACCTGCCATGAGTGCGCCGTTTCGATTAAACCCTCAGGTCGTCCAGATGCTGGCCGTGGTCCTCGTCGCCCTTGCGGTTCCTCTGACCGTCGTCATCCTTGGCCTCCGCCAGGTATCCCTGCGTCCGTCGGGCCCGGCGCCGGAGATTCCGGAACTTCGCGCCTCCCTGGAGCAGGTGGCAGATCAGCACCTGCGCCCTTCGGGCATGATGGCAGGCGAAGCGATTGTCCTTCATCGGGCCAGCGCGGAACTCCCAGACGTCCGCCGGCAGATCGAGGTGGCGGCTGCCAAGGTGGGCGGAAGCGTCATTGTCTCCGAAATCCCCGAAGGCGGCGTTCGCCTCCTCGTCAAGGTGCCCGCCTCATCCGCAGGGGACTTTGAGAACTCGGCCCTGCCTCAGAATCCCTCCACAGCCCCGGGCCCGGGACTCTACGAGATCCAGATCCTTTCCAAGCCATGATCTCCGTCGTTTTTGCCCTCGAATTTGAAAGCGCCGGATTTCGTGCCCGATTCCAACCCCGCCTGTGCGTCTCGGTTTGGACGCTCGGAGTGATGGGCCACCGAACGGCTTCGGCCCTCGAAAAGCTGATCGAGTGCCAGCGGCCGGGAATCGTCGTCTCCGCCGGGTTCTCCGGCGCTCTTCAGCAGGAGATTCCCGTCGGCACGGTCCTGCTCGGGCAAAACGTCTCCGACCCCGGCCTCCTCAGCTCTCTTTCCTCAGAGAACTTTCTCGTCGGGCCGCTCGCAACCGCCGATGCCATCCTGGAATCGGCAGAGCAAAAATTCTTGTTCGGCCAGCAAACCGGCGCGCTGGCAGCGGACCTGGAATCCTCGCACCTGTTTTCCGTCTGCCAGGCCCGCAACATCCCGATGCTCTCCCTCCGTTGCATCAGCGACGCGGTCGACCAATCCCTGGCTGTGCCCGGAGAGGTCTTGCTCGACCCCGAAACCGGACGATCCGATCCCCAGGCAATTTTCCGATTCCTCTTCCGCCATCCTTCCAAGGCAGCCGATTTTGCCCGCCTCGTGCGCAATGCCAAGTCTGCCCAAAATGCCTTGGCCTCCGCCCTCCAAACCATCCTGCCCATCCTCCTCAAACATTCAGGTGGTTTTCGATAAATAAGCTCAGTGTCAGACTCGGGGAAAGCCCTGTCTCACTTAAATTATATACTACATATAGTTAACAAGGATTATTTTCAGTTATTTTCTACGCTCGTTTGTACGTAGGATTTTCGATTGTTCCACGTGGAACGATTGTGCATATGTCAAGCGATTTCGGAAATTATTTTTTCGCTAGCACGGATATAGGAAAAGCGCACAATAGACCCAATGAAAACGAACTCCGTTGCAGCGTGGATCGAAAGAAACCCGATCAAATTTATTGCGGGAATCGTGATAGGGTGTTCGCTGTTCCTGATGTTATCGGCGGGAGCCTGGTGGGGAGGAGCGCAGAACAAGCTTAAATCATTTGAAAGCGAGCTTTCGCAGATCAAAGGCCGCGAGGAAATCAGGTTTGCCCCGCCCTCGCGCTAGAACAGACCAGAAGCGTCCCAAAGATACTTCCGCACCCTTCCCTTGCTGGAAAGAGCATCCGGCCCGACTCGGTCAAATACATCGAAAGCGGAGGAGGGAACAACCTCGATGCAGCTTGCCTTGACGCCACCAATGACGCCCCAGAACCGGCCTACGTTCTGGTATTCTTTCGGGACTTTCTTTTGATGGGGTTTCGCCGCATGGCATGCCGCATAGCGCAAGGCCCCTTCCTCTTCCTCGATGATTTCCAATGCGGTCCCGGCCCGAAGATGTTTCTCGTCACCCGAGCCGACAATTTCAAACCACCAACGAGCAACCATTTTTTGCAGGAGCGGGACCGTCCGAAAAACTTTAGTGCCGTTCTTTTTGTGCCACCTCGTCATTTCTTCAACCTTGCCCAACTCCCAGAGGCGAAGCGACAGCATGAAGTGGAAATGCGGTGCACCGCGCTTTTGAAATTCTAGGAACCAGACGCCTTGAATCTCGGGCCAATGGTAAACAAGCCGCTTGACGAGCGTTTTTAGATGCCTTTTGACAACTTTGCCGTCTGTCTCCCATGCCCCCGGATAGGTGACGGTCAGCATGGCCGGAAAATCGCAATCGGCATTCTTGACCGTATGCAGCAACCGATACCGTGATTTCATCGAAAATTCTTCGATGATGCCCCTGCGGCCCCCGGTACCAAACTTGCCGACAACTACCCCCTTCGGCATGCGCTTGCTTACAATGGCGTCACGTCGATAGAGGCGAACGCAGTCGATTTGCATATCTTTTCCGGTCAATATGGAATGATTGACAAGCCCACGCGTGACGGAGGCCCGGACTTCGTCCGGAGCCGCCGCCCACGCGTGAGACTCATCTGGATTCAAGCCTTCTTGACGGGTTCGATACGCTGCACGCCAAGGATCGACTCAACTACGCCACGGCCAGACGCTCCCAGGTAGTTTTCGCCCATTTCGTCAAAAGCGATTTTGACGACATGTCCCGCGAGGTTCTTGATGTCCTTTTCACCCGGCATCGGGATGCCGACTCCAACCATCGTCTTGAGGGTGGGGCCGTCGGGGTCCTGATCAATGACGGACAAAGTCCGATAGTGTACAGGTTCACCAGTTTTCTTGTTTACGGAATCCCGGACCGAGTCCAGGACGACTAATGCTATCATTCTCATTTTATTTTTTCTTTCTTTTTTACTTGCGTTTTTTGCGGATTGCCGATCCGCACGGTTTCTTTTTTATCAGAAATTCTCTTGACAGGTTCGGCTTTCCTTACTGGCAAAGGGTTTGCGCCCGAAGGCACTCGAAAGGCTGTAATGGCAACAACGAGTTCAGATTTTTCATCGCGCTTTGAGCGATTGCCGAAGATGAGGGAAAGCCCTGGGATGTGGCCGAGCACGGGGAAACCGCTTTTCTCGTCGCCTTTATTAGAAACCTCGATGCCACCCAGAATGGCAACCTGGCCCTCTTGCAGCTCGATGCGGGAGTAAAGCGATTGCGTGGCGATGGTCGGCACGGGGTCCCCGCCTACCTCAGCCGTACCAATCACATCGTCGTTTGTCTGGTTTATCGTCAGCGCAATCCGGTTACCTGGTAGCACGGATGGACGAACGCCAAAGGAGAAAAGGACCTTTTTGAAATTTACGGATGTTTGCGAATTTACGTTGCCTTGAGTGGTTACAGGGATCGGGACCTCCCGGCCTGATGTAAACCACGCTTCTTGGCCCGAGGATGCCGCCAGCATAGGCCGAGACTCTACAGTAAACCCATAGCGGGAAACGTCATTGCTTCCGAGCAGGCGGATCAATTCTTGCGCGGCTGTAATGCTACCGAAAGTGAGAAGACCGGCCACGGGGTCAAAAGCGATTTCCCCCAGGCCAAACCCGCCGTCGTTTATGACATCCTGCAAAGTGCCCCAGATGCCAACGGAGGAGGAGGCGCCACGGGACATCCTCAGAACAACGGCCTGGAGAATGACGGTTTCCGGTTTTTCGTGATCCAGAAGCCGAACGGTTTCGGCTAAGGCATTGACGTTTTGAAAATCCGAACCCGTGAGCACGACAGAATTACCGAATGGCGCAGAGTACACAGAAACGCCGAAGGGGTTTGTTTGCCCGATGTTTTCCAAAACCTCGCGGGACGTTGCCGAGTTGAGAGGGACGGCCACGGTGTAGAGCACTTTGGGCGCAAGATCAGGAGTTCCCAGCGGCGCACCATGAGCAGGGGAACCAGCAGGAAGGAGACCGCCGCCAAGATCAGAGGATGAACGAATTTTATCTGCGGCTGCCTTTACTGTTGCGAGGGCTTTTTGCGAGGGCTTTTGAACGGCTTTATCGACGATGAGATTGCGCGCAAAAATAATGCCGAGAATGGCGAGAAGGCAAAGACCGCCGATCCCGACAAATAGCCATTTCATGCTAATGCCCTTTGCAGTTACGCCAGAATCAGCGGCAAGCTTTTGCTTCGAAGTGTAGTAGCAAGCTGAAACATCAGGCTCCAAAGGATATTTTTCTTGCTCCTGATAATCGGGATTGTTCCGCAGTTGATCCCATGTCAGCGGCTCCAGGTACGTTGTCGCGGTGAAATATTTCCCCTTTGTGAAACCACGATATTTTTCCTTTGAATAATTCCGACAGTAAGTGAAATCCTGCGTCACAGAACGGAATTGCGAATCAACGTTTTTTATGGCTTGCGTGATCCAGTACACATCATCCCCCAGATGCCTATGCTTTGTGATGTAGTACAAACACCCATCGCCGGTTTTTTGCCAGTTGCGCGAATTTAGAAAATCGTGGACTTCGTCCAAGAAATAGCAGACGCCCCCAGGTTGCACTTGATCGAATGCGGGACGCTCGCCCTTTTTATATTGATCGTTTGTGCATGGCGGGAGGGGATCAATTCCACTGCCACGAAACCGCCAGAAATCGGGAACCAGATCATCTGGGAGAATCTGAATGCGGGAATAAACGTCTATGTCATCCCGGTTATTCTTTAGGCAATACTTTACGGTGTTTTCCAACCTCAGAGGCAGGTTGGTGACAATAGGCCGTTGCGTTTCGAATAGCTCTCGAAGCAGGAGCTTGACAGCGTAAAGGCTTTTGCCCCCCCCGGGGCGGCCTGATATAGCGCGGGAGGACATGGCAGTTTAATCCTCTCCCAGAGCACCGTTCCCGATGCCAAGACCTCGCCTAAATAGCCAGACGCCGAGACACCACGCGAAGACGGGTGTTGCAAGCGAAAGGCCCATGGCGAAGGCTTGCCAGGGATCAGGGGGAAATTGACCGAAAGAAAGGAAGCCTGAATATTGATCGGAAATTACAACATAAGGAGTTTCGAAGAGAACTTCGAAATCAGAAACAAGAGCGTTTTGCGAATCGTAAGCTAACGCCCAGTAGGTACCAGGGGGCAGAAAAATAGTTTCTGATGGCTTGAGGTAGCAATCGCCGACAGGGGTTATAATGCAGTAAGTGAGCGAACCGGCATTCCGAATATTGGACACATCGGAGCAGAAAGCGGAGGATGCGATCAGCAGGAGAAGGAGAATTGTTTTCATGATGCGCGAACGAAGAAGCCGAAGAAAAAGACGATGACGGGTTTGATTGCATGCGTAGCGAACCAGATCGCGCCACAATTGAGCGCGTGATCCATGGGAATCGTGAGGCCGAGATAATAGAGCGACCCCATCAAAGCGGGATGATTTGGCAGGATGGCAGCAGCAAGAGACGAGAAGAACGTCCCGCCACCAAGATACCAATTAGTGATGCCGCCAAAGGTGAAGAACTGCCCACCAACGAGGCCGGCAAAGATTGCGATTGCAGCAAGAATTGCAGCCCTCCAAATAACATTAGCGGCAACGACTTTGACAAGGTTAGGAACCCTGATAACGGCAATGCCGAGATTAAGACCGCTTTCCTTTTGTTCCTTGCCCATGGAAAGACGCTGAATGTCCGCCCCCTGTAAACGCTGGAAGCAGGCTTCCGAAAGTTCGTTGATAGATTTGTAAACATGGGCTGTTATCCAGATCGTGAGAATCCACCAGGTAATTACCTTGAGCCATGCGCAGAAGGGAAGAAACCAAGACGTTAGCTCAGGATCGAAATTGAAGGATTGCGGGACGCCTGGGAACTTGAGAACCCATGAGGGTTTGGTGCCAGCAGAGACAGCGGAGGGATTTTCAGCCCCGGAAACGCCCGTTACGGTGAACGTACCAACAGACCCTTCACTTTGGAGATCGTCATCAGGGTCAGGGGTCGGGGATGGGGTTGGGGATGGCGAAGGGGTTGCAGTTGCGGCAGCTTCGGCAAGGGCGATCAGATCATCAAGCCTTGTGGCCGTTGATGCCGTATTAGCTTTGACTGCGGCAAGGAGCGCGGCATTTTCGGCACTATTCTGGACTTGCGAAGAACGAATATCGGAGGCCGTTACACTTGCAGCCCCAGACGAGCCGAAGGAGAAAGATGTTGAGCCAGAGCCGGAAGGGTCCTTTGCCGTGTATTGCGTTTTTGTTTCACCGTTTACCGTGACCGTACCAATGGAAACGGGATTTTTCGTTACTGTTCCATTTTCGGAGACGCTAACAGAGCCGAGGGTTTCGGATGGTTCGTACGAAACCGAAGGGGCGGGAGGATCGACAGGAAGACCGGCCCCAGAGGAGATTACTTGATCCAATGGCACGAAGATTTCACCAAGTTGACCGCTGACGGCTCGAACTTCCCAGGCAGCATTTCCCGATGGTTCAAAGGAGAAACCAGGCTGATCGTTTGTCAGAGTTCCAGATTGAATGAGCGTATCCGGCACACCATCGGAATCCGTATCAATTTTCACTTGATAGTTGACTGCTTCGAAACCATCCAAGGACAACTCGCCCACGACATCTACGGGAGGGGGCGGGGAGTAAGCTTGCCAGACATAGCCAGCAGGAGCTTCCGAAGAAACGAATGCGGCATGATACCAAGTCGCGCCGCCATCATATGAGACTTTCTGACGAAGACCAATTCCGGGGAGGTACTCAATGAAATACATATATCCGGTTGCCGGATCAGTAGCAACAGGAAGAACGGTTCCCTGATAGTCAGGGGAAGCGGTGTACCAAATGTCACCGGTCGTATTATTCATGTAAACCCATTGCCCCGGCAACGGATCAGCGGTGGCTAAACGCAAAATGAAGACCGAGAAGAACAAGACCAGGAATAGAAGTTTGCGATTCATGCGCGTGTAAACCACCAGAGCAGAGACAAAGGCAGGTAAAATCCGGCGAGAAAATAGGCTAAGGTTTCCATTTGAAAAAAGTCCCGGTTTTTGTGTTTCAGGTAAACCGGGAAACCTGGAGCGATTACACGCCCTTTTTGAACAGTTTGCGCCCAGCGACGAAGCCGAGGACGAGGATGCCGAGACCCATAAGGGCGGTCCACAGCGTTGTTGCTTCGGTCAAGAGACCAGTGATGTCTTCCATGTTATTGTTTCACCTCCTTCCTTTTTGTTTTTTTATTTCCGGCCCTCAAACGGCCCCGTTGGAAAAATGGTGCGCGTAACTAATGCCAGAGAAGGCGTTAGAGAGCGCAAAATGTAACCCCGCCGCCGCGCTCCCGCGCTAACAGTTGACACGGCGGCAGGGTCCCGGCTGACCGGTACAGACACGGGAAGCTTTGACTTGTGCGTAAAACCGTGCCAGCGAGGAGCGCAGGACCGGCAAACGCAATCACGAGAGGAATTGAGTTGAGCTAAAATCCAGTCAGTTGTGGATTTCCCGCAGATGACGCAATAAAACTGGAGGTCGTACCAATACCAGGAAGATTCGGGACAAGGTGGACGATCAACACATGCGCGGCTTGAGTGGCAAATAGATGTTGCCAGGTTTGCCGGGGTTGTTGAATGCAGACGCTCGGCAAACTGGGAAGGAGTGAGAGGGCGAATCGGAGAACCGCCGCCAGCGAATCCTAGCGGCTCTGGTGGTCGTCCCGTGGCAAATGAGCGGGAGGGCAGCACTTCCATAATCAAGCGGCCTCCTTGTGCCGTTTTGCGCCACCCTTGCGGGACCGGCGCGGGGTTTGCTCAGAAAGAACATCGGAGATGACCCATTCCGCCCAGGTCATCGCCCGAGCGAGGGAGCCGAGGCCGTCAGCTTCCCAACGACCAACGGAGACAACCATCAAAGAATCCTCCTCAGCGCGAATGGTGAGCGTGGCTTGACCGCGAACTATGCCGAGATAAGCGACAAATTGCCGAGTTGATTCGGTGGATTGCCAGCAGATACGGCGGTGAACTGGAACAACCGATCCGGCCCAAAGTTGCCAGACAGGGAAGAGCGAGGGAGCGGAGTTCATTTCCCAACCTCCACAGCCCAAACGGGGAAAATTGAATAGGTCCAATTTGAACCAGCAGCCTTTTCCTTTTCGACAAACCGATAGATGCCTGAAAGGGTTTTCCACTTACGAGCGAGCCGAAGACCGGAATCCGAATAGGTGAGGAAGGAGCCGGACCGTATGAGGATCGAAGGAACGGTAAGGGTCGAAGGGTTAATTCCGAGAAGGTAGAAACAGGAAGTGCGAGAGCCTTCCGCCGTTGATTGTGACAGCGCGGTTTTCATTCCGCCATCATCCTATATACACTACATATATTATCTGATGTTATAAATATCCGTTTGGAGAGAAGGCAGTTGGGTGCCTGTGAACAAGTTGTGAAGGAATCCCCGATCGCGGATTTCGTTGCGGCAAGCGGCAGAGTTATCCACATCGGCATCTCAATGGTCCCGCAGTTTGGGAAGGATCCCGGAAGAATGACAGGATTGCGGCGGCCTGAAAAATCGGCAAATACCGCATCCGGACGTGAGGGTCTTGGGATTTACAAATGATTGATGCGGCCGCATCAATCATCTGTCATGCGTTCTCGGGGCGCAGCTACCAATACCGGCAGCTACTATAACCCGCCGTGTTTCCAGATCGAGAGCACGAGGCGGAGGCACATGTAGGCTCCGAACAGGAGCCCGATCATGCCCGGGATGCTGACCTTGGCAAGGTGCGGCGGGACGCTGGCGAGGAGGACGATGCTCGAGCAGATGAGGACGGCGGCGGTCAGGATGGCGTTGGCGAGCCGGTTGGCGATCGAGTCGAGTGTCTGGCGGAGCGGTTCGAATCCTTTGGGGTCAATTTTGTGCTCGAGGGGAATGCTGATCTTTCCGCGGCGGATGCTCTGGTAAAGCTGGCGGAAGTCCGCCGGAAAATCTCTCAGGAAATCGAGAACTTCGACCGCGACGCCCCGCAGGATGCCGCCGACGCGGCCGGCGCCGAATTTTCCGAGCAGCACGCGGGTGGCGTAGGGCTCGCCGAGCTTGATAAAGTTGAGTTCGGGATCGAGCGAGCGGCCGATGGCCTCGACCTGGGCGAGCGCCTTAATCCCGAGATAAAAGGCCGGCTTCATGCGCAGATGGTTGTCGCGCAGCAGGTCGAGCAGGCTGTTGAGGACGGCTCCCAGGCTGATGTCCTTGAGCGGTCGGCTGAGGTTCTGCTCTGCGAATTTTTCGACCTCCGCTTGGAGGAGCATCTGGTCTTTTGCGATCCCCTCCTCCGACAGGTCCAAGATGGAGCGAGTTGTCTGGTTGTGGTTTTTTTCCGAAAGGCCGCTGACAAGGAGCGCGATGCTTTCGCGCATCTGGGGGGTAAATTTTCCCATCATCCCGTAGTCGTAGAGGGCGATGCGGCCATCCTTTACGACGGTCATATTGCCCGGGTGCGGATCCCCATGGAAAAAGCCGTGGGTAAAGATCTGCTCATAGATGAGGCCGGTCATCGTGACCGCGAGCGCTGCGGGGTCAATCCCCTCCTCCTCCAAGGCAGCGGTCTTTGTGATGGCGGTGCCGGTAAGAAATTCCATCGTCAGCACGCGTGCGTTCGAGCGGTCGCGGTAGATGATGGGAACCCGGATTGAGTCGTTTCCCTCAAACTGCTCGGCAAATCGCTCGGCGTTGGAGGCCTCGTTCTCAAAGTCCAACTCGCGTTGGAGCGTCTGGGTAAATTCTTCGACGATCCCGGTCGGATTGAGCCCGGCGGATTCCGGCACATGTTTTTCCACGAAGCGGGCGAGGTCATGGAGGATGGCCACGTCCAGCTCGATGGTTTTTTCGATATCCGGACGCTGGACCTTTACGGCGACGGCGGTTCCATCCGGCAGCTTGGCGCGATGGACCTGGGCGATGCTTGCGCTGCCGATCGGCTTCTTGCTGAAATCGGTGAAAAGCCGGCTCATCGGCTGGCCGAGCTCGCGCTCGACGATCTGTCGGGCCTCCTCGCCGGAAAACGGCGGAACGCTGCTCTGGAGCTTGGTGAGCTCGATGAAGTAGTCGTCGGTGATGAGATCTCGGCGGCTGCTGAGGATCTGCCCGAACTTGATAAACGTTGGGCCAAGCTCCTCGAGGGCCAGGCGGAGCCGCTCGGCAAGCGGCTTCGAGAGGATGGCATCATCCGGATGGATCCTGATCGTTGCGTCCTCGAGGCGGAGGATGTGCTGCAGTGCGACGAGCCGGAGCACGTCCGCAAAGCCGTACTTAAAGAGAACCGTGATAATTTCGCGGTAGCGCGGAAGGTGGGTGTAGAGGTCCATCGCGGACCGGAGTGTGTCGAAGATCACAACCGCAGGGTACTTCGTCCGGCCCCAATGGCAAAGCAAGGAATTGGGGGGATCCCCTACCCGCTCAACGGATGTTGCGTTCCGTTGGGCTAGGCCTGCCGCATTTTTTTCAACTCTCTGCAGGCTTTTTTCAGGACGTCGGAGAGTTCCGGCCGGCGGATGGGCTTGCTGATATAGTCATTCATCCCGGCGTCCAGGCAGCGCTGGCGGTCCCCCGACATGGCGTCCGCCGTGAGGGCGATGATATGGGCCGGAGGAAGCCCCGGGTGAGCGGACTCGAACTGGCGGATCATCTCTGAGGCCTTGAGCCCGTCCATGACAGGCATCTGGAGGTCCATGAAAATCATATCGTAGCGGAGTTTTTCGTGGGCCTGGGCACCGGCGAGCCCATTGGGCTGCGAGTCGCTCGGGAACCCAAGCGAGGAGAGCATGCGTTGGGCGAGCATGCTGTTCACCGGATTATCCTCCACCACCAGCACCCTCCAGTTGTCGGAGTTGTCCAAAGTTTGGGGGCCGTCCTCTTTTGGCTGGGGCGATTCGGGGGGTGTCGGGACCGTCACGAGAGGGAGCTCGAGTGAGAACATGCTCCCCGAGGGGGAGGATTTGACAAGGCACACGTCGCCGCCCAGCAGCTCGGCGAGCCGCTTGCAGATCGCCAAGCCAAGCCCGGTCCCCCCGAACCGGCGGGTCGTGGACGAGTCTGCCTGAGAGAAGGGCTTGAAGAGGCGGCTGATCCGGTCGGGCGGGATCCCGATGCCCGAATCTGCGACCTCGATCACAAGTGGAAAACGGCCGTCCTTCGGATCCTTATCGCTGCGGCGGGCAGAAACGGCAATTTTCCCAGCCGCCGTAAATTTTACGGCGTTGCCAATCAGATTGAGAAGGATCTGGCGCAAGCGGCCGGGATCCGTGCAAAGAGAGCGAGGCACATCGTCGTCCACCGTGACCTCCATGGTCAGCCCTTTGACCTGCGCCGTCGCACGGTAGAGGTCCACCACGTCGCGGAGGCAGGAACGAATCTCGACCGCCGACGGCTGGATCGGCATCTTGCCCGACTCAATGCGCGAAAAATCCAAGATGTCATTCAGCAGTACCAGCAGGGCATCTCCGCTGCGGCGGATCATATCCACCTGCTCCTGCTGGCCGGAATCCAGCGTTGATTCGCCAAGCAGGTCGGCAAACCCGAGCACGCTATTGAGCGGGGTGCGGATCTCATGGCTCATGACCGCAAGGAACTCGCTCTTGGCGCGGTCGGCTGCCTGGGCTGCCTCTTTCTCGCGGATAAGGTCCTGCTCGACCGTCTTGCGCGTTGTGATGTCCAGTCCCGCTCCGCGGTAGCCGGAGATGGCGCCCGAGGCATTCGTGACCGGTACGCCGTTCACGCTCAGCCAAATGATTTTCCCATCGCCGCGCACCATGCGATATTCAAAATCCCGAAAGATTGTTTGGCGGGCCAGGATCGCCTGCGACTCCCGGTTTACCAGATCCCAATCTTCCGAGGGCACCAGCGAAAACGGGTTTCGGCCGATGAGTTCATCCACCGGATAGCCAAGGACGTCCACGACACGTTCTGAGAGATACGTATAGTGCCCGAGGGCGTCGACTTCCCAAATGTACTCGCCGGCTGCGTCCACCACATCCCGGAGCCTCCGCTCGGTCTCGCGGAGCGGGGTCAGGTTTAAAATGGTTCCGATTGCCACGGATCCATTCCTTTCGGCCTCGAGGTGCTGCCCTCGGTCCAAGAGCCAGTAAATGCGGCCGCCCTTCCCAAAGATCCGGTACTCCACGTTCCACTTGCCCCCCCCCTCCCCGTTCCATGCCAAGCGGCAGAGCGCGACATCGTCCGGGTGGACGCAGGCCAGCCACCCGGAGCGGGTCTGCGGAACGTCTTTGGGCTCGGGCCAACCGAGATCGGTCAGGTTCCCCTGCCAGGCGATGACATCGGAACCGGACTCAAAACGGTAGATCGCCTCCCCGATCGCATCGATCAGCGCACTTTCTGCCCGGGCGACGCTCGCCAGCAGGTTGGCATCAACCAGGTTTCTGCGGCGATAGGAGTAAACGGCGAGCGCGACGGTCAGGGACACCACCGCGCCGATGAGCACGGAGGACAGGGCGGCGGACCGCAGCGAGGCGAGCGTCGGTTGGAGGCGGTCTGCGGTGGATTCCACAACCAGCACCCCCGCCGGTTTACCGGGTCCGGAAAGAATGGGGACGATGGCGACCACGAACGACTCGTTCGACCCGGGGTACGCGATTTCTCCGACCCAGCCCTTGCCGGTTTTTTGCACCGAGAGGGCGCAGAAATAGAGGGTTTCCTTGGTGAAATCGCCGCTTTTGCCGGGCTCCATTGGCAGGCGCTCCCATGTCCGGGCAGGGAACCCCTCGCTGTCCAGAACCATTCTCGGCTTGTCTCCGTCAAAGACGACAGTGTACACGCGGGAGAGAATTTTTTGCTCGGCCCGGGACTCTTGGATCGGCGCCTGCTGGACGACATAGTCCCGCGGGTCGAGTTCGTTGGCGGGCGTCTCCGAGAGCTGCTGGTGGGCTGGCTGGTTGACAAGGTTGGCGGTTCGCCAGGCGATCGACTCCAGCTGCTGGCGGTTGTGGATATTGTTGCGAGCGCTGGCCTGGTTGTAGATGAAGTAGGCCGAGGCGATGAAGCACAGGAGCACCGAAAGGCCAACGTAGAAGGCATCCCGCAGGGGCGTGCTCGGTGTACTGAGGGTGAATTTCACTTCGTTGCGGGAGAGATCAGAAAGGTCCGGCGGTCAGGGAAAGGTCGTGGGGGATGCAAGGGGTGAAACACCTCAATCGTGAGAGGGCGTGTCAGGCGGGTTTGAAGTCAGCTCCCTGGCTCACGGACAGGGTCTTCTTCTGGGCCGGAGTTAAAACACGGAGGAACTTTTTGGACTCGTTGATCCTCCAGGAGCGGAGGGTCTCCAGGCGGTCCTGAAGCCCAATCGTGCCAGCCTCAAAATCCGTGTTCACTCCGGAGACAAACTGCTCTCCCTGCTTGCGGATGGCTTCGATTGCGTTGAGCTGCTTCCCGGAGAGCTGCAGAGCCTTTTGAATGCGAGGTATCAGGAGCATCCAGCCACCCAGCGTCTGATGCCCGATCTGGTCCAGGCGCTGAGCCTGCGCGGGTGTGAGGACGGCAATGGCCTTGGCATTAAATTGGCGGTTGACCTGCGCGAGCGCGGAATTTGCCGACTTCTTTTCGGTGAGGGTTTCCGGATGCCGGGCGGTTACGCTGCGGGCGGCTTCCTTGTATTGCGAGCGGATTTGGTCGAGTTGGCTGCACTGGGACTTCGAGAGCCCGAGGTCGCGGCGCACGGAGGCATTTCCCAAAATCACCGGGGCCGCCCCGGGAAAATCTTCGGCGGCGCTTGCGCCAGCGAGGCCGGCGAGGAGGAAAATACTGAGAAGGAATGCGAGGGAGGAGGATTTCATAGGTTTTTAGCGATGATGGCTTCGAGCTTCACGATGTCCGCACCAAACTTTCGGATCCCATCGGCCAGCTTGTCGGTTCCCATGGCATCCTCGTTGAGCATCCAGCGAAATGTTTTTTCGTCCATATGGAGCTTTTCGACGTCGGAGGTTGATGCGAGCGCGGGGTCGAGCTTCCGGGTAAAAACCTCGGTCGAGTTCTGCAGCTCCTCGAGCAGGTCGGGGCTGATCGTCAGCAGGTCGCAGCCAGCAAGCTCGCGGATCTGGCCAACGTTCCGGAAGCTGGCCCCCATCACCTGCGTCTCGTACCCGAATTTTTTGTAGTAGGTATAAATCTTCCCGACCGACTGGACCCCGGGATCCTCCGCGCCGGAAAATTCCTTGCCGGTCGTCGCCTTGTAGTAGTCGTAGATCCGGCCGACGAATGGCGAGATCAGGCGGACCTGCGCCTCGGCGCAGGCGATCGCCTGCGGGAGCGAGAAAAGAAGCGTCAGGTTGCACTTGATCCCCTCTTGCTGGCAGACCTTCGCCGCCTGGATCCCCTCCCACGTCGAGGCGATCTTGATCAGAACACGCTCGCGGGAGATGCCCGCCTTCTCATAAAGCCCGATCAGGTACCGCGCCTTTTCAATTGTCGCCGCGGTGTCAAACGAAAGCCGCGCGTCCACCTCGGTGCTCACCCGCCCGGGCACGATATTCAGGATCTCCCGACCAAACGCGATCAGCAGGTCGTCGATGATTTTTTTGATCAAATCCCCGCCCGCGAGCTGGCTGGACCGGTTCTCCGCCAAGACGCGGTCGAGCAAATGCTTGTACTCGGGCTGCTGGACCGCCTTAAAAATCAGCGTCGGATTTGTGGTCGCATCCTGGGGCGTGTATTTTCGAATCGACTCGAAGTCGCCGGTGTCAGCAACGACGGTGGTGAAGGTTTTCAGCTGGTCGAGGGACGTTGAAACGTGGCTCATGGGAAATCTCTAGGAGTGGTTGAGGATTGAGTGTGCAGCCTGCCCGCTGCACCCCACAAATGCAACATCATAAAAAATGCGCGTGGGAGCGCAGTCTCGTCACGAGGACCCGGACCCGCGGTGCCGCTCGTCCTCGCTGTCGCGAAGGCGGGTGGTCCGTTTGCTCGCCACAGCGGGAAATTCTGCAAATTGAGGAGTTGCGCGGGATCGATTTCTTCTGTTATCAACTCCCCTCCAGCACTTCGCCGACGTAGCACAGTGGTAGTGCAATCGATTCGTAATCGATAGGTCAGGAGTTCGAATCTCCTCGTCGGCTCTCTCATATCGTTGGCGCTCCACCGAACAATGGGGGGTCTTCCACTCCGGATTCCTTGCCGGGATTGCTCTCCAATCCGCCGGAGCAGCCGAAAAAAGCTTTATCGTACGCAAAAATAAAAAAAGCCTTCAAATCCCCCCGGCAATCGGATGGACTTAGAAACATGCACCTGCACGAGATGGTCGGCTACCTGGACGAGCTTTTGGGGATCCCTGGCTTCCGTGACTATCCGAATGCCCTTAACGGTCTTCAGGTTGAAAACTCCGGGAGCCTGTCGAGAATCGGGGCTGCGGTGGACGCCTGCGAGCAGAGTATCCGGGAGGCAGCCGCTGCGGGAGTGGACCTGCTGCTGGTCCACCATGGCCTCTACTGGGGAGGGTTGTCTCCCTTGACCGGCTCCGCGTACCGGAAGGCCCGGATCGCGATCGAAGCCGACATGGCAATCTATAGCGCCCACCTCCCGCTCGATGCCCACCTGCGCCTCGGAAACAATGCCCTGCTCGCCGAGCGGTTGGGCCTCACCGGGGGCGAACCATTTTTTCCAGCTCAGGGAGAGCCGATTGGGCAAAAGTTTGACGCCGAAATCAATCGGGAGGTTCTCCGTTCACTCCTGGAAAAAGCCGTAGGCGGACCGGTTCACCTGGCACCTGGCGGGCCGGTTCTCTGCAAAAAAATCGGGATCGTCTCGGGCGGGGCTGGGGCAGAGGTCGCCCGCGCGGCGTCCGAGGGCATCGACACGATGGTGACCGGGGAGGGCCCGCACTGGTCGTTCACGGCCGCCGAGGAGCTCGGCATCAACCTCTTCTACGCCGGCCACTATGCGACGGAGACGTTTGGAGTGAAGGCCCTGGCGGCCGAGCTGTCCGAGCGGTTCGCCCTGCCGTGGGAGTTCATCGACCACCCGACCGGGCTCTGATCGCCCGCTAAAACTCGACCTTCGCTCCGACGTACCAGTTCCTCGGCATCGCGGGGTCGATCCCATCCGGGCGGATCCGCGCATAGTACAGGTTGTCGAACACGTTGTTCACTCCCCCCATGATGCTCACGTAATCTTTATAGACCTTCGCCTCCACCGTGAGATCCCAGACATTGTAGGCCGGGATGAAACGGGAGGCCGTATTCGTGTCATCCGCATAGCTGGAGCCCACAAAATTCCCCATCAGAGCGACCTTGATCCGGTCCCGCCAATTATAGATCGCTCCGATGCGGAGAAGGTAGTCCGGCGAATACTGAGGCGTCTTCCCCTGGTTGGTCCCGGACACAAATGTGGCATCCATGAGCGTGAGCCCTGTGTAGAGGCTCAGGGATCCGTAGGCATCGACCCAGCTCGAGTGCCGCACAGATGCGTCTTTTGCGGGCAGGTCTGCACGGTTGAAGATCTCATCTGCGAGGCCAACCAGATCGAGTTCGGTGTAAAAGTCCCACCCGTATGTCACCGCGCGCCCGGCATTTTGAATCACCGTCAGGTTGCCGCCGGCGGCCGTGCTGGTGCCGATGAGGTCGGAGTTGTCGACTAGGAAGAAGCTTGTGTCCCACGTGATCCAGGACTTTGGATCCCCGCGAAAGCCGACCTCGTAGTTCATCACGAAGCTCTCCTGAAGATTTCCGTTCACGACCGTGTTCGGGGACGTCGGGATCGCCTGCGTAAATATCGGCGGGCGGTACGCCTGGGACACGTTCCCGTAGGCGGCGACCTCCGGGGTGAACGCGTACTCCGCCCCGAGCCCAAACAGCGGAACAAAGTTGTAGACCGTCTCGTCCTTGAGCGGCTGACCGGTCTGGAACGACGCCGTATTGACCGTCTCCTGCACGCTCTGCCAGATGTTTTCCAGCCGGACCCCCGGGGTCACGGAGAGCTTTCCAAATTGAAACCGGTTTTCCGCAAAGCCCGAAAGATACCATGTCTGCCGGTAGCTTTGGTTGATGATGCGACCTTTCTGAGCCGTCGGGCTGCTCCCTCGGCTGTCGGTACGGGGAGACCACGTATTGTAAAGCATCGCCCCGCTCGTGAGGGTGTGGGTGTTGCCCAGCCAGTCCCAGTCGTGCCGCAGCCGGGGCTCGACCCCAAACGTGTAAAACTGCTGGTTTTCGATCTGGTTCGTCTGCGCGGCCGGCCCCGTCGGCAGCGTTCCGAATCCGCCACCCCGCTGGCGGCGGCTCCAGCGCTGGTAGTAGTCCCACCACGCGCGAAAGGTAAACAGCGTGCGCTCGCTGATGTCGTTTTCATGGATGAGAGCGGCAGCATACCGGCTCACCCGCATGCGGTCGAAAAACCGCGATGTCGCATTGCGGTCCTTGTTGTAGTTCACCGCGTTCGGGCCGTTTGCGAGCGTGAGCCCGCCGGGTTCGCCATGCGTTTCGTCGTAGGCCGTAATGTTCAAATACCAGCGCTTGGGCCCCGTGGCATCCAGCGCAAATGTCCCCCCCCACGCGTTCAAAAAATAGTCGCTGTTCGCCTCGCGAAAACCGTCGCTCTCCTGGTGGTCGTACCAGCCATAATACCCGAACCGGCCGACGGTTCCTCCGATCGAGCTGAAGTTCGAAAAGTATCCAAAACTGCCTGCCAGGTTCGTCGAGCTCACCTCAAACGGCGTGTCCAGCGGCGGCTTCTTCATCACGAAGTTCAAAGCGCCCGCCGGCTGCGGCCCGTACATCAGCGCCGCCCCCCCACGCACAAATTCCAGCCGCTCGACCGCATCGAGCGGCGGCGTGTAGTACGCCTCCGGGTACCCGAGCATGTCGGCATGAATCGGGATCCCATCCTCCAAAACCTGGAAATATTGCATCCGGTGCGGCTCGTACCCCCGGTAGCCAATGCTTACTAGAGGCGTCGATTCCTCCGCCAGCACAAGCCCGGGCGTCGTCGCCACCACCTGCCGGTAGTTGTCGTTGCTGATCTCCGGAAGCTCGGAAAGCTGTATGTTCGATGTCTTCTTTCCCGAGTTGATCCGCGTCCCTTCCACGTCCGGTAAAAATGGACCCGTCGGACGCGTGTCGTAGTCGGCCTCCACCACCACCCCCTCCACGCGCTCCACCTCTTGCCCGACAGCTCCTCCACCCCCCCCAAAGAGCCCGAACCCAAATATCAGCAATTTGACAAATTTTTTCATAAGACGCCGGATTTATATGAGAACCATTCTCACTATGTCAATAGATATTGAGACCCGTTCGCGTTTTATGGTGGATTATTTTTGAAGCGGGGATAAATATCCATCACTAGAAGATGGAACGACCGACCAGCGCGAAGGACAAATGTATTGGGTCCAGGAAAAGGCGGCTTGCGATTTGCCCGGCCTTGGTGGCGTCCGTCGCCGTGCACGCAGCAGCGGTTTTTGTGATCGGTTCGGCGACATTTTTTGGGCGTGGGGTTCCTGCCCGGGTGGACATCCAGGTGACTCTGGCGGATGCCGGGCCACGTGAGCCAGTCGTGTGGCCGGATGTCCTTTCATTCTCCCCTCCCCCTCCGAAGCCTGTCGTGCCAGAGGTGCTTCCCGCGGAGGCAGCCCGCCCGGACGTCGCACTTCCCACGCCGATCGTGAGCGCCTCGGAAGTTGCGCCCCCGAGCCCGATGCCGAAATCATCCGTCCCCGATAAGCCGAACCCCGCGCTGACGCGATCGTCCGCGCCCTCCGGAAAAACATCCGGTGTAGCGGCTGGGAAGGGTGCGGAGGGCGGGCGAGAGGCGCGGCCCCTCGCCTCTCGCAATGCCCCTCCCCGGTATCCGGACTTTGCGCGTCGTCAGGGGTGGCAGGGAGTCGTGCTGGTACGGGTGGTCGTGCGGCCGGACGGAAAGGTGAAAGCGGCCTCCCTGTTTCGGGGGTCTGGCTACTCCGTCCTGGACCAGGCCGCTTTGGAGGCCGTGCGCAGATGGCTGTTTCAGCCAAAGATTTCCGGCGGCCTTGCGGTGGAATCGACCATCGAAGTTCCCGTCACGTTTTCCCTGCGGAAAGCTTAGGGCTTTTTCATCGCCTCGATCTGCTCGGCGACATCTTTTGCTGGAATCAACTCAAACGCCTGCTCGTACTTTTTGAGGGCCTCCGGCTTTTGGCCGTTATCCGCCAGCATTTTCGCTTCGTCGCGCAGGAGCAAAAACTTGCTGACGTCCCCGTTGACCCGCGCTTGGGCTCCTGCGAGCGATTCGGTGGTTTTGACGCCGATTGTCGCTGACTGTCGGACGAGGGTGTCCAAAACCGACTTCGCTTCCAAGAGCTGCTTTTCGGAGATCTTTTTTTCCAAAACCGGAAGGTTATCCCCGAAGGCGGTCAGGGCATCTGCGAGAGGAAGGGGGACGGAAATCATCACTGGCGGGGATCCGGCGCGGTAGGCCCTCACGGCGGCGGTCATTGCCGCGAGGCTGGCCGAGAGGTCGGGGGAAAGCACCAGAGATGAGGTGCCTGCCATCGAAGCTTCGAACTGCCCCTGCACTCCCTGAATCTGTGCCGTGAGCTGGGCGGCTTTCCCGAGGGATGTATCCCAGCTCTGAACGAAAAGGTTCGCGGCCGCATCCTCCTGAGGCTGCAGGCCCCTCAGCTTCTTCACGAGATCCGTGGCTTCCTCAAAGCTGATTTTCGGAGAGTTGAGCTGGCGGAGGATCTCCGCGCGCTCATCTTGGCGAACCCGGCTTTTGTACAGGACCTGCACGCCGGCCATCACAGCGTTAACCGAGGGCTCGGACTCGGCGAGTTCCTTCAGCCCGAGAAAATACTGGTCCTCTTCCAGCACCAGATCCTTGATCTTCGGCGCGGAAAGGATCTCCTGCTTCAGCACGTTTGCCAGGGTTGCCGCTTTCTGCTGGAAATAGGTGCTTCGGGGAAGCCATTGCCCGGAGTCCTTCACGCTGCCGGCATCGTACTTTTGCAAGTCGGCTTTCAGCGGGGCAGCAGCCTGGTCCAAAAGACGGGCCGCAGAGGGAAACCTCTTGGCCGATGCTGCCAGCTCGTCAACCGTCTTTTGGAGGGCAGCCCGCTGGCCGGGGGAGGACAGCGTCGGCGGGACATCGGGAGATAAAATCAACGTGACCACCTTGGCCGTCGGCACCTGGAGTGCAGATTGCTTGGCCGTCCGGAATTGGTAGTAACCGGTGTGGTTCGATACGCCTTGGAATTCGAGGGCTGTCGCCTGGTCCTCTTTTGACCATGGTTGAGGTTTTACCAGGGCGATGCCGGGCCGATCCGCGGGGGCGCCACCCTGCTGGGCGATTGCCAATGGAACTGGCCCGAAGGCAAGCAGTGAGAGGGGGACAGCACGGCGGAGAAGGGATTTTATCATTGAGGGTTCGAGCATTAAACAACGTGCGCAACAAATTTCAATAGCAGATTCCCCTCCGGGGAATTGCATTGCCCCCACCCGCCGAAGCAGCTACTCAAGGGCATGCATCCCACACCGCTTCAAAAAAAGATTTTTTGGGCCGCGATCAGCACGGTTTCCGCGTATGCCATCGGGTACGTTCTCTTTCTTGTCGGGAGCCTGATCGTCCAGGCGATCTCGTTTCTCCAGCCGGTCCTGATTCCTGTGGCCATCGCCGCGATCCTTGCGTTCCTGCTCGAACCGGTCGTCCAGTGGCTGATGCGCCTCCTCAAGATCTCGCGCATCTTCAGCATCATCATCGTCTACCTGGCGGCCGCCACCACGTTCGTTGGCATCCTGATCTGGATCCTCCCGGCCGGCTACCGCCAGGGGGCGGTCTTCCTGAAAGATTTCCCGGAATATTCGCAGAAGACTCAGAACCTTGTGGTCTCGACGATGGAGAGGATTCACAAGCTGTCGGATTACCCGCTGCTCAAGGGGACCGGCGGCGAGGAGGGAGGGCAGAGCCAGTTTGCGGCTTTTGTGACGGAGCGGATCTCCGAGGCGGGGATCTGGCTCCAGAAGAAGGTGCCCGACCTGGCGGTCGAGTCGGGCCGGTTCCTCCAGCGCAGCTTGAGCGGGTTCCTCGGCGTCTTCGGGATCATGCTCAGCATGATCCTCGTCCCGATCTTCCTCTTTTTCTTTTTGAAGGACAGCCCGTCGATCACCGACAACTGGAGCCGGTACCTCCCGATGCGCGCCTCTCCGCTCAAAAATGAAATTGTCTCCCTCGTGAGCGAGATCAATTCCTACCTGGTGAGTTTTTTCCGCGGCCAGCTTTTGGTGAGCATGATCGACGGGATCCTGATCGCTGCTGCCCTCCTGGTGATGGGCCTCGACTTTGCGGTTCTGATCGGCCTGATGGTCGGCGTCCTCGGCCTGATACCGTATCTAGGGATGATGATCGCCTGGATTCCCGCCGTCATCATCGCCGCGGCGCAGTTTGGGGATTGGACGCATCCGCTCTGGGTCACGGTGATCTTCATCGTCGCCAACAATCTCGACGGGATTTTCATCGCCCCGAAGATCGTCGGGGAATCTGTCGGCCTGCACCCGCTCACCGTGATCATCTCGGTCCTCGCCTGGAGCCTGATCCTCGGCGGCCTGCTGGGGGCCCTTCTGGCTGTCCCTCTCACGGCGACGATGAAGGTGCTTCTTAAGCGCTACTTCTGGGACCGCCCGGCCTCCGCATCCCCTCCCTGATCAGAGCGGAAGCGTCTCGTACCCGATGCAGAGGTAGATCCCGAGGCTCCTTCCGTCCGGCGCAGCGATCGTCTTGAGCGGGACAACCTCGGAAAACGCTGCGGAGATCGTCTGCGGAAGCTCGCTGCCCAGGTAGACAGCATTACGCCCGACATACGGATTCACCCCCTTCTGCTCGGTGAAATATTCATTCGAAACGACCGGGCTGTCGACGAAGTCGGCGTAGGACGCCCAGATCCCGAACTGGTTTACCAAAGCAGGCGACTCGGGAACAAAGACCGACGGCGGGCCGGGGGAATGAGGCATGTGGTAGCCAAGGACCGCTGCCAGCCCTGGCTCGTCGGCAATAAAAAATCCAGCCTGCTCGGCGGCGGGAAGATCCCGCGCCGCCAAGAGAACCTCGCGGGCCACCGCCTCCCAGCCGTGCCGGCGCATCCCAACCCAGGAAAAAGCGACAGCAAGAAGGATGCACAGGGAGATCGCCCAACGACCGGCCCGCGAGCCGATCATCGACGCAGTCGCAAACCCGGCAACCGGAACAAACCCCAGCCATGCCGCAGAAAGAGGGGCAGATCCGGAATAGACAAAGAGCGCGCAGAGCACCCAGAGAGGAACAGAAACCGCCACAAGGAAAGCCGCGCGGGCGTGCATCTGCGCCCGGCGGAGTAACAGAACGAGCCCCCCCGCGATGAGGAGCAGAACGGGCGGGGAGAAGTCGAGGGCCAGCCTTTCTACCCCGCCCAGGATGCGCATGGGATGGAACTCCCAAGCCGAGCGCAAGGTCCCTCCAGCAACCGGGATCCACTCAAGGGAAGCATTCCATTCCATCGCCGGCCACAGCGTCGCCGCACAAAGGAGAAGGATGCCAACCAGCCAAGGCCCGTCGCTGCGGTGCCGGCGGGATACCGCCGCGGCCCCGAGAAGTCCGAGCGGGATCAGGATGGCCTCGTAGCGGAAAGAGACGGCCGCTGCAAAAAGCAGGCCGGCTCCGAGCCATGCCGTCCGCCGCCCCTCCCATGCCACCCGGCCCAGGACCAAACCCGCCAGCGAGAGCAGCAGCGCGGGCATCAGAGGTCCGACCTCAATGGAGGAAAAATGGAAAACCGGGATCGCATTAAGCAGGATCACCGCCCATGCGGCAATCCTCTCGTCGGCGATGCGGCGGAGAAACAGCCATGCAGCCCAGCTCGCCAAGAATCCCATCACCACCCAAAAGAGGCGGGCCGCAGCCAGGTCGTCACCAAAGGCGCGAAGGAGCAGCGCCGTCCCGGCCGGCCCATCAAAAAATGCGCCGGAAAGGCGCTGCGAGCACATCCAGTAGTAGGCGTCTTGCGGGGAGACCTCGCTTGTAAAAACCCACCAGGCCCGGATCAAGCCAACCAGGATTAGAATCGAAAATAACCCCTTCGCCTTCATGCGGACAGGAGCGAGGGGTTGCTCAAATACCATGCCGGGAACCAGCGCTTCCCCCACCGCCGCCACCCGAGCTCACAGGCGGCGACAATCAAGAGCGCGATCCCGGCCCCGAGCAGGCAGGAGACAAGGACATCCAGCGGCCAGTGTGAACCGACGTAGATCCGGCTGTAAGAAACCAAGGCGGCAGGCAGAAACGCCACCCATCCCCAGCGGCGGTAAAACAGCGCGAGCACCGTGGCCAAAGCAAAATTGTTTGCGGCATGGCCGGACGGGAACGAATTGCCATGTGGCGGCCGGATCCCGGGCTGCGAGAACTCCTCGCGGAGCGGCTTGCCAACGGCCAGAAACCTGGGGCGCGCCTTCGCGAGATCGAGTGTCCGCGCGCCCACGAGGACCTCGTGTGGTCTGGGGCGCCCGACGATCTCCTTCAGCGAATCCACCACAATCCCATCGGTCACGCCGACGGCCAGCGCAGCAACAAGGACCATCGCCCGCGCCCGAAACCCTCCGCGCACCAGCACCGCGCCGCCAAGGACTACCAAAAACGGCCACCAAAAATCCCAGCTCGAGGCCACGGCCATCGTCAGATCCAGCCCGGGCACCGCCCAGGTGTGGTTGATCAGATAGAAGGCGCGCTCATCCATGGAACCACCCGCCCACGTCTACTTCCGGCGCTTGGACCCGAACCGCATCCCCTTGTGCGTGCGGACCCCCTTGGCGGATTTGAGCGCGGCGGCCGCCTCGGTCTCGTTGAAGATCGCCGTGTAAACGTAGTCGAAGTTTTCGAGCTTGAGCCGGGGGACCGACTGACCGATGAAGCGCTCGATGTCTTTGACATGCGGGAGCTCCTCGGCCGTCATGATCGTGAACGCAGCCCCGACATTCTGCGCGCGCCCGGTGCGTCCGATCCGGTGGACGTAGTCCTCAGGGTGCTGGGGAACGTCGTAGTTGATCACGTGGCTCACCCCGGCGATATCGATCCCTCGGGCGGCAATGTCGGTGGCGACCATCACCTCGTAGCGGCCGGCCTTGAACCCTTCGAGCGCCTCGACGCGCTCGTTTTGCGTGCGGTTCGAGTGGAGGGTCGCCACGGAATGGTTGTTCTTCTTCAGCTCGCGCGAAATCCGGTCCGCGCCATCCTTCGTGCGGCTGAAGATCAGGACGCTGTCAAAATTCGTCCGCGCCAGCAGGGCGAGGAGGAGGTCGAACTTCTGCGCGACGGCGACCGGGTAAAACGCGTGGTCCACGGTCTCGGCGGGCGACTGGCGGGCACCGATCTCAATCCGCTCGGGATCGCTCAGGCACCATGATGCCAGGCGTCCGATCTCCTCGGGGATCGTCGCCGAGAAAAGCAGTGTCTGCCGCTTCTTCGGGCACTGCTCGACGATGCGGCGCACATCGGGCAAAAACCCCATGTCTAGCATCCGGTCGACCTCGTCCAATATCAAAAACTCGAGCCCGCTCAGGTCGACGGCCCCCTGCTGCATGTGGTCGAGGAGGCGGCCCGGCGTGGCCACGATCACGTCGCACTTCCGTGCAAGGTCATCCTTCTGCTTCCCGTACCCGACCCCGCCATGGATCAGGGAAACCTCTGTGTGCATGAACCGCATGTAGTCTCGAAAGGCGGTCTCGACCTGCATCGCCAGCTCGCGAGTCGGCTCCAGCACCAGGCAGCGGATCTTCGGCTCCGGATGGTCGAGCTTGCAGAGCACCGGCAGGGCAAATGCCGCAGTCTTACCGGTGCCGGTCTGCGCGGAGGCGATCAGGTCGCGGCCGGATAAAATGACGGGGATCGCACGCAGCTGGATCGGCGTGGGCTCGGAGTACCCCATCCGCTGGGCGCCATGAAGCACGGTCTCGGAGAGGTTTAAATTTTGAAATGACATGTCGGGCAATGTTTCTAAACGGCTTTCAGATTTCAAACCAGCCTTTTACCTCGAACGGGCGAAATGAGGCCACCGCCCCGGTTTGGATGCCGATGCGGAACATGCGCAGGTAAACCGGCTCCCCGCGGAGCTCCCCCACCCGCCCGTCGCCGGGCCGGGCGACATCCAGTCCGCCCGCCAGCCCGCTCCCCGCCAGCTTCAGCATCGCTTCCTTCGCGGTCCACAGCCGGAGAAAATCGTCCTCGGAGGCAAGCGAACCGACCTCGTCGGGATGAAAAAACCGCCGCGCGATCGCCAAATAATCCCGCTGCCGGCCGGGTGTCTCGATGTCGATCCCAACCGGGCCGGTCGAAAAGGCCGCAACGACGGTGCCTCCGGAATGGCTCAGGTTGAAGGAGAGCTCACAATCATGGAAAAACGGCTTTCCTTCTGGATTGGTGCGGATTTCGAAGTCTTCGGGCGATCGCCCGCAGTAACGCGAGGCAGCCATGCGCACCCCCGCGCGACCGGAAAGGAATGCCTCCCGTGCAGGCCCTGAGGTCATCCGCGTGGCCTGCATCCGCTCGGCCGCAGACAGGATCGACTCGTCTCCGGGCAGAAACGTCCAGATGTGGAGCGCATCGGAAGACATCCGCGATGGCGGAGCAATAAACACCGGAGCCGCGTCACCCAGCAGCTCAGGGGGCATTCTTAAATCCCGGGCTTTTCTGAACCGCACCTGTGCTGGCCAATATGACCAGCTTGCCAAGAATCTTCCCGGAGGGATCCCGGCAAACCGCGATCCAGAGGGGAGGAACGTCGTTGGCGTGGGAGGTCAGCTGATAATCAAGCGCCCCCAAGGTCAGCTTGTTGGCGGCAGCATAGGCCTGCGCGATTTTCCAAACGCCGCCGGAATCGATCCCCAGCGAGCTCATCAAAATCGCGACCTCCTTGCGCTCGGCCTGGTAGAGGCTCAGCGACGGGGTATCCGAAACCAGTTGGTCGCCAGAGACAACCAGCTTGCGCAGGGTCCCTGGGTTCTCCGCGTTCCATGCCAGAAGCACCCATTCTTTTGGGTTCGGAGCCCCGCCGGTCCCGGAGATCTCCAGAAGGCTGCCCGCGTACTTTTCCGGAACCGCCAGCATCGCCGCCACCGCTCCGCCAGCAACCGGCGCCAGCGTCTGGACCGTCGGCACTCCTGACCCTCCCGTATCTGGCAGAAGACCGTCCACCGGAGCCTGTCCGAACACGATCCCCGGAAATATCAGAAGCGCCGCGAGCCTTTTCATATCCGTACACCCTACGGAAATTTGCGAAATGGGAAATGGCAAATTGAGCCGGCCTGGAATGCCACAGCATGCCTGGAGTCAATGAACAGCGAGCCGGGTTGGGCGTGGAGGCTTTGCGTACGTCAAGAAGTCCTTCCCTTTTGTTACAAACGCGCTACCGCGCAGGTGCCATAAGGAGCAGGGTCATTCTTGGCCCTGGGCGACAAACGTGCTGCGGCGCAGCCGCGACTTTTGGCCCGCGCAGCGCGGGCGGATCCGCGCGATCAAGGGCAGGAATGCCCTTGCCCCATATGGCCGCTGCGCTGCGCGGGATGTTTTTCGGCCCGCTGGCCAAAGCTGCCTACGACATCATCTTTGCCGTCGCCATGAACGTTAACCACCCCATTTCTGCGGAAATGCATCCTGCCGCGCTCACACTGATGCGGTGGATGACCGCACCGAGCCCGACATCGTCTCAAAGCATTCCTCCTGCGGCACGGTTTCCGCTATACTCAGAAGACAACCTGGCCCCCGGCTCACATTCTCTACCAGCGTGAACTGGTGCTCCCGCATCCGGCGACGGCCGAGTGCAAGCCTGTTGGATGGGTAAGCCCATAGAGATGGCCTTTGAAGTGAGAAGATGTGTCCAGTAGTACGCTTATGCACACTGACCCGAATGGCGTTAAGTTAAGCCCCGAAGGGGCTTCATCCTCTAGCCCAGGGCAAGCGTCAGCGCCGCCCTGGGTCTTGCAAGGAAGGGGTATCTGCCCTGAAAGGGCAGCATCTCAAACTGCCCTTAAGTTAGTGCCAATCCACACTGACCCCAAGTTCCCCCGCGCGTCGGATGCCGCGAGCGAAGCAAGCAAGCATTCCGGCGTGACGCGGGTGAGCGTTGGCTGCACCGCCTTGTTATGTTTTTTCCATGAGGTCTCCCTCAACATACTGGTGGATTAGCCCGGAAATGAGAGCCTGATATGGGAGACCTTTTTTAAGCGCCTTTCGCTGAATGCCAAGCAAATCATGGCTGCTAAGCCGAACGTTGATCCGCTTGTCTTTCTTGAATGTGTTCTCGGATGCCCGCATCAAATCAGACAGCAGTTTCTTAGATGGCTTCTCAATCTCTATTACTCCGCCTTCAAGTGCCTCCATCAGTTCCTTTTCTTCTGCTTCACTTGTTGGTTTCATCATGTTCCTCCTTGTATCGTTTTGTCATTTTTCGTGAGGGGAAAGCGGTCTTTAGGAAAATCTTCTTTTTATCCTGGACAAATGGAACCGCAATAATCCGGCCATCAATCGGAAGCAGAAAGATTCTCTGATTAGGATATTTTTCTGTATTCCAGTGCTTTGTGATCGACCAAAGTCTGCCGTCACCAAGAAACAGAGCGATCTCCTCGAAGGAGATGCCCCGCTCCCTCTTGAGTTTTTCATTCTTTTCTGGATCCCAGTCGAAAATCACTTTTGAGTTGTATGCCTATACGGCATCCATGTCAAGGCGCATATTTTATGCGAACGTCCCCGATGACCTGCTCCCACTTGGTTTTGGCACCAAAGGCTGCTCCGCAGCCGACGTGCCAAAAGTGCCGAAGGCATGGGAGTTAAGTGCATCAGCCGTTAGATCTATTATTTTATTGTTGCGTTGGTTTTTCAGAGCGGAGAATCTTTTGAAGATCTTTCGGGTCATCCACACGAAGCAAGTGGAAGGACTCTTTTGAAAGGCTACCCTGCGACAGAGATGTGTGACAGAGGTGCTTATCGCGGTCGAACCAAAAGCGCAATTGAATAATCTGATGTTCCCTAGTCTCGAAATAGTATGTCCATACTGATGTGGCACCAATCCCACCGTTCAGCGTCGGATCGTCAAGTTCAATTTTGGCTGGATAACCAAGTAGTTTGATCAATCCTGCACGATTTTCAAAACTCAGATCTTCGTCGGTGAAATCTGATTTGGCAGCAGCCAATAATGTGACCGCAGCGAATCCTATAACAAATGTGAGTATCGCGCGCATATTCTAGTATCTAACGTCGGCGGTCAGATGCTCCCGCTTGCTTCTGGCATGTCTCCTGCCCGCGAAGCGGAATCAGCAGGAGACATGCCAGAAGTCCCGCAGGGACGGGAGTTATCTGGACCGCTTTGTTAGCATATTCTTTCTTGTTCATGAAAAAGAAAATGCCTGTAAGGAGAAAAATCAGCAGAAAAGCGAATATGTAGATACGGAATGCATCAAAGTGTCGAACGATGGCACTATCAGCCAACACGCGATACTTCCGGAAAATTAAATACCCGGCGAAGCGCAGATCATTCTTGTACTTCGTTTGAAAGGGATCGCTATGAATCCTGTCATATTCTTCTGGATACGCAGTTCTGAAAATGCGTTTCACGCGAAATTGCCAAATGAAACCAATCAGCCACATCGGAACGTAAATGGCTAAAAGGATCGTCAACGGCGTGCTCATATTCCTGCTAACAGTGTTATTGAATCGCGCGCGGCAATTTACCTACAAATGCCGCACCGAAGTGTACAACTTGCCGTTGGCGTATCATGGGGCAATTTTGCGCTCCATGCGCCACCGTGCAAGAAAAATGAAGATGTCGGGAGAAAGTTTACGGCATGTCGAGCGGGCTGGTCCAGCAACTGTTCGTAGGCAGGAAAATTGTCCGTGACATCCGAGGCAGTGTCCATAAGTACGCTATATCGTAGTCACTTGGAATGATGCAAGGTGAAATTGGCGTGCTGCGCTATATAGGACGCCTGGCCCGCCGTTGTCGACTCGCTTTCGAAGGCATCAAACACCTCGTGTTTCGCACGCTCAAGATCACGAAACAGAGGAAAACGGCACCATGGAGAGCATGAGGAACATGAAGAAGCAGAAGTTAGGGCGCTCCTTGGCTTGCTTTCAGGCTCTTCAAGGGCCCGATGTTTGAGCCCGGCCAAAGGCGGGACGCCTCTGCGACCTTCCTGCGCTCCGATCCCGATGCAGCTTTTCGGGCATTCGCCCGGCCGCCATGTGTGAGGTTCGCTTATGCCGGGCGGGATCAGCGGCGTGCCAGGACGCGCAAAACCTCGCGCTCCTCTCGTCCTTCAAAGGTCGGGATCGGGAATGATTCCTCGAGCAGGACAAACTCCCCGCCGAAGAGCCCGTCGAGCTCCCCCATCGTACATCCGAACGGAGGTCCCTCTTCGCCGCGGTCGGATGGGTTTCGATAAAAGATGGCCACGAAGAGGCCGCCGGGACGGAGGGCACGCGCGATCGCGCGGGCGTAGGCGGGACGGCTCGATGGCGGGATCGCACAAAAGCACGTGTGTTCAAAAACGGCATCAAACGACCCGCCGGGAATCTGGCCCGATGCGTCGGGCGTGAGGAAGTCGCCGGTCAGGTAAGTCTCACTCCCAACACGCGGGAAACGTTCTGCGACCCGCTTCGCCTCCGGTGCCAAATCGAGGCCGGTGACGGAGGCGAGCGGGTTCCGGGAAAGTTCCCGGACATCGTGCCCGGACCCGCACCCCGGGACCAGGATCTGTCCGGTCAGCGGGTGTGCGGCCAGCCAGGCGCTCAGGGCCGGGTGCGCGATCCCCTTATCCCAGGGGGTGTCGCTGGTTAAATACGCGGACTGCCAGTCACGCGCGCCGGATCCACCGGGTGCCGAGGGAGATGCCATATTGGAATTTTCTGCTGTGTTCGCGGATGAGGAACGGCAGGTTCTTTTCAAACTGCAGTTCAAAGTCGGGCTCGAGCGCGCGGCGGAGCACATCCCACGAGGGCTCGTCGATCCCTCCGATCCAGTTGGCGCGCGGGGTGAATTCCGGAAGCCAGGAAAATGGGGTTGCCAGGAGAAGCTGGCCGCCGGGAGCCACGAGCGCAGGCAGGCGGCATAGGAACTTTTTCGGCTCGGGCAACCGGCAGAGAAGGTTGGCGGCCAGCACGACATCAAATGCGCCCAGATCGTGGCGAAGATCCATGGCATCACCGGTCTCGAACGAAACGCGCGTGGGGTCGACCCCGACCGGACGCTGCGGGACATAAGAAAACGTGCGTTCGCCCTCGAGGACGATTTCACATGCGATCGGCCGTCCGGCTTTCATATCGTCCGCCGCCGCGATAAAGGCGGAGGAATAGTCGATCCCGACGACCGATGGGATCGTGCGGCTGAGCTCAAATGCCGAGCGTCCGACCGCGCACCCGAGGTCGAGCGCGCGGGAGGCTGGCCGCGTCGGGTCGAGCAGTTCCTGGACCAGGCGGACCGGAAAGTTGAGCGCCTCCGATGGCACGGGCATCCCGCCGGAGACATCGTCCGCATAGTGGAAAAACAGGTACTCGGAAACCAGCTTCCGGGTCTCGTACGGATTGGTGCTCATCCGGCAATCAGCTCGCGAAGCTTGGCCAGGGCCTCACCAATTTTCGAGGGATCCTTTCCTCCGCCTCGCGCGGCGTCCGGCTTCCCTCCGCCTTTTCCGCCGACAACCGGCGCGATGGCCTGGATAAGCATGCCGGCCTGAACCTGGGAGCGGAACTGCTCCGATACCGTGGCGACAAGGGAAACCGAGCCCGGGCCGGATCCGGCCAGCACGCAGACCCCGTCGAACGTGCCCTTGAGGGCATCGGAAACTTCCTGCACGTGCGCGCCGTCCACGGCACCCAGGTCGGCGGTGAGCAGAGGGATGCCGGCGACGTTCTCCGCCAGA
>JBGTAT010000175.1:0-3719 GCA_041749755.1 Terrimicrobiaceae bacterium
GCTGCCGTCGTCGCGGACGTTCTCCCCGGCCTCGTCGTGGCCGGAGTGCCGGCGAAACCGCTGCGCCCATTGGGAGGGGCCGCCCGATGAGCTCGGTTATCTCGCCTTGGCCGGCGTGGCCATCGTATTCCGAAGAGGAAATTTCCGCCGTGAGCCGGGTGCTCCGGTCCGGGCTCGTCAACTATTGGACCGGCGAGGAATGCCGGCTGTTCGAGGCTGAGTTTGCGGCCCGCTGCGGGGTCGCGCATGCGGTGGCGCTCGCAAATGGATCCTTGGCGATCGAGCTCGCGCTCAAGTGCCTGGGGATCGGTCCGGGCGACGAGGTCATCGTGACCCCGCGCAGCTACTTTGCCACGGTGAGCTCGATCGTCCTGGCCGGTGCGGTTCCGGTCTTTGCTGATGTGGACCCGGGCGCGCAAAATATTACGGCCCGCACGGTCGAAGAAAAGCTGACCAGCAAGACCCGGGCGATGATCTGCGTGCATCTGGCCGGCGCGCCATGCGACATGGACCCGCTTTTGCAGCTGGCCTCCGCGCATGATTTAAGGGTCATCGAGGATTGCGCCCAAGCGCACGGCGCCCGCTACAAGGGCAGGATGGTTGGCAGCATGGGCGACGTCGGCGCCTGGTCGTTCTGCCAGGACAAGATCATGACGACCGGGGGCGAGGGGGGGATGGTCACCACCAACAGCCCCGGGCTCTGGTCCTCCATGTGGTCCCACAAGGATCACGGTAAAAGCTGGGACGCCGTCTACAACGTGCAGCATGGCCCCGGGTTCCGCTGGCTCCATGAAAGCTTTGGAACAAACTGGCGGATGACAGAAATGCAGGGAGCGATGGGCCGCATCCAGCTCGCGCAGCTTCCCGGCTGGACCCGGCGGCGGCAGCACCATGCCGGCCGGATCTGGGAAACCGCATCGTCCCTGCCCGGCCTTCGGGCCCCCGAGCTGGTCGAGGGCGGCGAGCATGCCGCCTACAAAGCGTATGTTTTTGTTGAGCCCGATGCGCTGAAGTCCGGGTGGGACCGGGATCGCATCATGCGCGACGTCGTTAGCCAGGGCGTCCCTTGCTTCAGCGGCGGCTGCCCGGAAATCTATCTGGAGAAGGCCTTTGACGGCACGCCCTGGAGGCCTGCCGAGAGGCTGCCGAACGCGCGATGCCTCGGCGAGACCAGCCTGATGTTCCTCGTCCACCCCACGCTGGAGGACACCCACCTGGAGCGGACGTGCGAGGTGCTCGCCGATGTGATGCGGAGGGCGGTCGGATGAGAGTGTCGCACCTGGCGGTTCTGAGGAACCTTCTCCTGGCCGGAACATACGCTTCCGTGGCGGCGCTTTCGCTCTGGCTGAGCGTGCTCCTCCGCTTCGACTTTGCTGTGCCCGTCGAATACTGGGCGTTCTTTCGGGCGACGCTCCTGTGGCTTCTCCCGCTCAAGCTGGTGATGCTTCTGGCCTTCGGACAATTCCGGAGCCTCCTGACGTTTTTCAGCCTTTCGGATGCGAAGCGGATCGTGCTGGCGATGGCGGTCGCCGCTGCCGTGGCGCTCGGACTTTGGTATGCCAGCAACGGGGTGCTCGTCGTCCCCCGGGCGGTCATCCTGACGGATTTCCTGCTTTCGGTGGCCGGGCTGTCGGCGATCCGCACCGGGATGCGGGTCTATCGCGAGCGCTTTGGCGATGCGGGGTCGGCGGTCCATTCGCGGCGCAAAAAGACCGCGATCATCGGGGCGGGCTCGGCCGGCTCTGCGCTCTTCCGCGAGATCCAATCGAAGCCGGGCCTCGGCATCGATATCGTCTGCTTCCTCGATGATGATCCGGCAAAGATCGGGGGCATGCTGCACGGACGGAAGATCGCCTGCTCGCGCGCGGACCTTCCAGTGCTGGCCGAGAGCCTTCAGGTTACGCGGGCGATCATCGCGATGCCCGGGGCCTCACCGACGGTGATCCGCGAGACGGTCGAGATGCTGAATCGCCTTGGCCTCGAACACGACATCCTGCCCTCGGTCACCCAGATCCTCCACCGGGATGTCTCGGTGAGCCACCTGCGGCATGTGGATCCGGAGGATCTCCTCGGTCGCGAGGCGGTCCGGCTCGATGAGCAGGGCATCAAAGAGATGATTGCGGGGAAGGTGATCATGGTCACCGGGGCCGGCGGGAGCATCGGGAGCGAACTGTGCCGCCAGATCGGTTCGCATGCCCCGGAAAAGCTGATCCTGGTCGAGCGGAGCGAGCCCGCGCTGTTCCAGATCGAGCAGGAGCTTCGCTCGCTGTTTCCGTGGCTCTGCATCGAGCCGCTCGCCTCGAGCGTCACCCAGCAGCACCGGATGGAGGATGTCTTCCAATCTTTCCGCCCGACGATCGTTTTTCATGCCGCCGCGCACAAGCACGTCCCCCTCATGGAAGCCCAGCCGGCCGAGGCGATCCTGAACAATTGCTTCGGGACCCTCACGGTCGCCCGCCTGGCAGCCGCCTTCGGTGCGCAAAAATTTGTGCTCGTCTCGACCGACAAGGCGGTGAACCCGACGAACGTGATGGGGGCCACGAAGCGGCTAGCCGAGCTCGTCCTGACCGAGTTGCAATCCGGGCCGGAAAGCACACGCTTTGCGGCCGTACGCTTCGGCAATGTGCTCGGGTCCTCCGGCAGCGTGATTCCGGTGTTCCGCCAGCAGATTGCCGCCGGCGGCCCGGTGCGCGTGACGCATCCGGAAATTACCCGCTATTTCATGAGCATCCCGGAGGCGGTCGGGCTCGTCCTTCAGTGCGCCTGGCAGTCAAAAGGCGGCGAGGTCTTCGTGCTCGATATGGGAGACCCGGTCAAAATTGTCGACCTGGCCCGCCAGATGATCGAGCTCTCCGGGTTCAAGCCGGATGCCGATATCAAGATTCAATTCACCGGCCTGCGCCCGGGCGAAAAACTCTACGAGGAACCGATCCACACAAACGAAAACGTCACCCGGACCGGACACCCGAAAATTTTGGTTCTGCGCGAGGAGAACCGCCCCGCCGGCCAGGCCGTGATCGGCGATCTCGTCGCCATGATTCAAGAGATGCCGTCCAACGATGTCCCCCGGCTCAAGGCGTGGCTGGGATCCCGGATCCCGGAGTATAAGATCTGGAACGGGTAAAGCAGGTCGCCGCAGATTTTGTGCATAGAGCAAGGATAGACAATAAAGTAAGCCGCCGAGGGCGGGGTTTCACACGGGATTTTAACCACTAATAGGGGAAATGGATGCCGGGCCAATGGCCCCGGCAAATGCCGCTGCGCGGGCGCAGGATTTTGGGAAGAGGAGGCGAAGATCACAGCGTGATCTTGGTCCAGCGGGCAGAGTCGACTCTCCCAAGCTGGCTTGGAGAGTCGATTCCGCCCGCTGGACCGCCGAACCGGCGTAGCCGGTTCCTGCCTCCTCTTCCTCTGCCGCCCATTGGCGACAGAAAAATTTCTTTCATCAGTGGTGAAATCCATCGACCCCCTACCCGCCGACAGGCGGCATGACCATTGTCCATCGCTTTTTCAGGTCAGAGGCGGGGATAAGCACACCCTTTGAGGATGAGCGAGCGCCGGGAATGCCGGAATCCGCAGTTAACCCCACTTCGCGGACTGGAGGCAAAAATCAGTTATTTTCAGCCCTCTGAGGCCCTCGGACCCGCATAAACACAGGGGGGTAGTCCTCAAAAGGGCTTGTAGTGCCGACCTACCCCCTTGCGCGTTTTCAGCGGGAA
>JBGTAT010000176.1:0-22022 GCA_041749755.1 Terrimicrobiaceae bacterium
AAGGAAGACCCCGGCTCGTCGATATCCTGCCGGCCGAGGGTTTTGATGCAAAGGAATTGCTGCGCCTCGCGGCCTCGCTGGAGCGGAGCAGCGAGCATCCGCTCGCCGCGGCAATCGTGCAGGGAGCCAAGGACCAAAGCCTCGAGATCGGGTCGGTCCAAGGCTTTCGCTCGGTCACGGCTGGCGGAGTTCTCGGCTCGGTTGCCGACCGGCCGGTCATCGTCGGAAAACCGGATTTCCTGCGAAGCGAAAGCGTCGTCGGCTTGGAACCGCTCGAGGCGGCAGCAGCCAAGCTTCAGGAAGCCGGCCGGACGGCGGTCTTTGTCGCGATCGATGGAAGGCCGGCCGGGATCCTCGCCGTCGCCGACCCGATCAAGCCGACAACAGCCGATGCCATCAGGGAACTCCATGCGCTCGGGATCAAGCTCGTGATGCTGACCGGGGACAACCGGCGAACCGCCGCCGCCGTCGCGAATCAGCTCGGCCTGGATGCGGTCGAGGCCGGGGTCGAACCGGCCGGCAAGGTCGCCCATGTCAGGAGGCTGCGGGCAGAAGGAAACCACGTGGCCATGGCCGGTGACGGAGTCAACGACGCTCCCGCGCTCAGCGAGGCGGAAGTCGGCATCGCGATGGGCACCGGCACCGATGTGGCCATGCAGAGCGCGGACATCACGCTCGTGAAGGGAGACCTGCGAGGGATCGCCAAAGCCATCCGCCTGAGCCGCGCCACGATGAGGAACATCCGGCAAAACCTGTTCTTCGCCTTCCTCTACAACGCGCTGGGCATTCCCGTGGCAGCGGGATTGCTCTACCCGTTTTTCGGGCTGCTCCTAAGCCCGATCCTGGCCGGCGCCGCGATGAGCCTCAGCTCAGTCTCGGTGATCAGCAATGCCCTCCGCCTGCGGCAGGCGAGGCTCTAATGATTGGAGAAGAGGACTTTTTTCGAAGACGCAGCACTTGCCGGATGAGCGGAATATGAGCCAGATCTTTCGGACGCCCGACAGCCTTCTTGCTTTTTAGGATCAATTCCAAGGGCAAAACAGGCACAATCATCCCCTGCCACCGGATGCGTTTCGCACGTCGAAAGGCCACATCAAATTTCCCGATGCCGTCGACCCGCGGCAGAAAGTTCACCAGCGTATCATCCTGCAGCGCCGCCACTGTCGGAGCCAACATGGTCCCTTCAAGGCGGAGGATGATCGCCGTCAGACGAACAAACTGGCGCTCCGGGAGCTCAACCCAGAAATCCGTGTCCAGCGTCGTAGCCGGCACCCCTTGAAGGATGGCGGCCGACATCCCCGCTATCTGAAACCGAATGCCTTCCTCGCGGAGCGCGTGAACAAGCCGTGCGAGCGGAGAAACCGCTCGTGCCGATCCCAACGCTCGTCGGGGGTCGCGCTCAAGCTCATCGCGAACAAAACTCGCTCGTCCGGCGACAGGCCGGGAAACTTCCCCAGCCTGCGATGCTCGGCCTCGAATTTTTTTTTGTTCATGAGGTCCACCATAGGCCCCGCCGACCCCAAAGGCAATCCTCCTGCGCGATGTATGTACGACAGATCCCGTTGCCTCCTACATGGAAAATCGCCGCTGAATTTCTATGCAAATCGCTTGCATCTATAAATCGATTCCATTATTGCAAATCGCTTGCCATATGAAAACACACCTCTTTACCCTGATGACAGCATCCCTTTTTGCAGCCGATCCGCTGCTGGCGCATGGTCCCGGACACATCCACGGGGCACGCGAAGTGCAAGCGGAGGTCAACGAAGCGCTCGGGTTGGTGGATGCTGCCCCTGCAGGGCAGGAGCGCAACTTACCCAAGACCCAGGGCGGCGCTGCCGCTTGCCCTGTGCTCAGGGATGAAGCCCCGATGGGGGCTGCGGCATCCGGCGCCGGCAACCAAAATACCGGAGATACCTCCTCGTCGGGAAAATCCCTGAAGGCCCCGGTTGCCGGGGAGCGGCCCACCCGCTGGTGGGGAGCTTCGTTGGAGGCGGGCTGGGAGGGGCGGCATGTGCATTACGGGGTGGATGAAACCGGCAACTTCGGCGCGTACACGACGGAAGTTTCCGTCTGGATCGGGGACCTTTCGCTGAGCGCATGGAACGGCTTTGGCCTGGGCAACGCGTTTGAGGAGTGGGACATCACGGCCGCCTACAACATCGATCTGGGGCCGGTGTTTTTTATCCCCGGTTACAACTTCCGCTACAGCCCGGGTCTCGTGGAGGAAGAACATTCCGAGGATCATGCCGACCATCACGAGGAGGAACAGGCCGGAGAAGAACACGGGCACGATCACAAGGAGTATGGGCACGAGCTGTTCATTGTCCTTGGAACGAACGCGATCCGCTACGTGACCCCGTCGGCCGCCTTCATCTGGGACCTGAACAACACCCCCGGAGCCTTCTTGGAATTGCGCCTGGACGGCGACATCCCGGTCTACAAGGACGTCATCAGCATCCAGCCGTACACCCTCCTTGGGCTCAATCTCGGCTACAACACGCGCTCGTATTACGGGTGGAACAACTGGCAGTTCGGCGTCGAGGCGACCTGGCAGGTTGCCAGGCACATCGAGGTTTTCGGAGGCATCAACTACAGTGTCGCGATGACGGCTCTCCGAGACATCGGCCAAGACAATGTGGTCTGGGCCAATGCCGGTGCGCGGCTGAATTATTAGGCGGTCAGGTCGATCCGGCCGGTCGTCAATTCGTAAACCCCGCCCATAATCTTGAGTTTGCCGGAAGCAACGGCTTCGCTCAGGATCGGGGAGGCCGCGCGAAGTTTCTCGACCGTCAACAGCACGTTTCGTTTGGTGGCGTTGACCAGCAGGTCACCAGGCTTGCCGAGCTCCTCTTTCACGGCCGGGCGCAGCGCCTTGACGAGCGAGGGGATGTGACCGGGAAATTTGACGCCATCCTTGACCGCCTGAATGGTCGAGCCCACCGCGCCGCAGGCCGAGTGTCCGAGAACCAGAATAAACGGCACCCCCAGCACCGCCACACTATACTCGAAGCTGGCAATGGTATCCGGATTCGCGAAATTACCCGCCACCCGGCAAACAAAAAGGTCCCCTCGCCCGGTATCGAAGGCAAATTCGGGAGCGATCCGGGAATCCGCACAACTCAGGATGCCGGCAAAAGGATTTTGGCCGAGAACCAGAGCCGGGCGTTCCGCAATAAAATTGTGGCTGATCATATTCCCGCCCACGTAGCGATCATTGCCCTTCAGGAGCCTTTCCAGCGCGGCATCGGGTGGGATGACATTCTGAGGGCGCGGCGGGTCTGCGGCTAGGAGTTGAGGGGACGCCATGCCAAGGGCAGCGCCTCCTATTCCGAACGCCGCACCGGCGGCGGTTTTTAGAAAGTGACGCCGGGGGATGTGATCATCGGGGAAACAAGACCTGTTCATGCGTGATGGCTTGCCAAATTTTTGAAAATTACGCAAGCCGATTTGATCCATCGCCAGGAGGTAAAATGCGTTCATCCCCTGAAAGGGCATTATCCTAAAATACCTTTCCCTGAAGACCCATTCTGTCAGCGCATGGCCCGGGCTTTCTTGCCGTGCCTGAGGGCCACATCGAATGCGGTCTATGTCAACTGGGAAACCCCTTTCAACCTGGATTCCGGGCTGGCCGTCCAGAGGATTCTGTGATCCGGGCTCCCGCCCCATGGGACCAAAAACCACGCGCCTAAGAGAGCCAAGCAGTCAGCCAGCAACCAGAATGAGACAGGTTCGGGAATGGCGACAAAATTATTGTCCAGCGTTACGGCACCATTGAGCGCGATCGCCCGCCCGGTGATATTTGCCCCGGTCGTGAGAGTGATGCTCTGGTCGGCGAGAATACTGCCGGCAAACGACGTGTTTGTGCCGAGCGTGGCGGACGTACCGACCTGCCAGAACACGTTGCCGGCCTGAGCTCCATTGACCAGCAGAACCTCCGCACCGCTGGCCGTCGTGAGAGTGCTCCCGATCTGGAAATCAAAGCGGGCATTGCTGTCGCCCTGCGCATCCAAGATGAGCGTGCCGGTCAGCCCGGCGGAGGACGAAAATTTCCAGATTCCCCCGGTGAGAGTGAGCCCCCCCAGATCCTGCCCGGATAAGTTACCCGTAGGAACTTCGTTTATGAGGACAAGGTATCCCGCGAGGGCATCGCTCTGGGCCTGCTGGGGGACGGCGCCCCCGGCATATGTTGACCCGTTCACAACTCCGGGGCCAAACCCCGTGATCGCAGAGCCGGGATAGACGCCCAGATCCCCGTTCAGGATCGTGCTGCCAATGTTTGTGACCGTCGAACCTGCGAGGACTGCAAAAGATTCGGCCGAAAAAAGAACACCCGCATGGCTTTTCGCCGGAAAAGATACCAGTGCCAGGACCGAGACGAGAAGAGAGATCGCGGCAGGGGTTGGATTCAGCATTCATCGAGACAATCAGATCCCCCACCCCGGCCAATGGGGTGTTCTGCCCACCCATCGGGTCAGCGGATGGGCAATGGAATTGTCGGACGCCCGGCGCGTGGTTCCCCGCCCGGCAGGCGTTACCTCCGGCTCTCAGCGGCCTCGTTTTCAAGCTGCAAAAGCGGCGTGCCCTGTTTGAGCACTTCGCCCCGGAAGAAGGGGCGATAGAAGATCGCCATCACGAGCATGGTCACCACCCCGAGCGCAAGAACTCCCGCCCCCATGATGAACACAAGCCCGATCCCCAGGATTTCATTCCCACTCCCAAAGGACGGATCCAGGCTGGAGATGGTCGTCTTGATGAAGATGATGAAAAGCAGGATGCCGCCCAGTCCCGGCAGGAAGATCTTCATGAAAAATGTGCTCAGGCTTTGGAAGGCTTCGCGGCGAAAATACCAAACGCAGGCGAACGCGGTGATGCCATAGTAGAAACAGACCAGCAAACCCAGCGCGGTGATGCTGTCCCACAAGGCGTTCTTGCTGACGAGGCGGATCCCCGTGTAAAAGACGGCCGCGACCACGCCGGAGACAAGGATCGCGAAGGACGGCGACTGATGCTTCGGGTGAACTTCGGCAAATTTCGCGGGGATCGCCTTGTAATATCCCATGGCGAGCAGGGTTCTCGCGGGCGACAGCCCCGTGGATTGCAGGGAGGCTGTCGCGCTGCACAGGACCGCAAGGGAGAGGAACACTCCGCCCCAGCCCATCACCGGGTAAGAAAGGATGGCAAAAACATTTTCCGACATTTTCGGGTTGTTCAATCCGGTGGGTCCCGTTCCAACCCCCGCATACGAAACCGTGGCCACACCAATGAGCACGTAGAGGGCCACAAGGGTGAGAATCAGGATGGTGGCGGCCTTGCCGGAGGAACTGCCTCCCTCATCGGTCTCCTCGCTCATGGTCAAAACCGTGTCCCATCCCCAGTACGCGAAGATGGAAACCGCGATTCCTGCCGAGAAGTCGGTAAAGGAAGCGACGGCAAAGGGATTGAACCAGCTCGGCCGGATGGGGATCGAATCCGGATTGCTCCCGTTGTTGGCGGCAATAAACGCGGCCACGATAAACCACACGAGCACCAGGACCTGGATGGCCACCATGACATACTGGAACCCTTTGGTGGACTGCATTCCCCGATGGGAAATCCACGTGGCCGCAGCAAGAAAGATGATCACCACACAAATATTCACCAGGGGGTTGTTTCCCAGCGTGACGATCGCGTCGTTATGAAAGATCTGCGAAAGCGCCAGAAACAAAAAGGTTTCCGCGATGCCTGCCGTATTCGATATCACAATGATCGTCGCCGCAAGCAGCCCCCAACCGGCAATCCAGCCGACCCAGGGCCCAAAGGCACGCGTCGCCCAAGTGAACGTCGTTCCGGAGTCCGGCATGGCCCGGTTGAGTGCCATATACCCCATCGCGACCAGAAACATCGGGAGGAAACCGACGATGAAGATCGCCGGAAGCTGATCATCCACCTGACCCGCAGCCGGTCCCAGCGCCGCAGTCATAGTGTAAGCCGGTGCACAGCAGGAGAGCCCGACCACAATCGCGCCGAACGTGCCGATCGAGCCGGAGCTCAACCCCTTCTTCTTCATGCCGCCTTCTGCCTCGTTTGAAATGGATTTCATAGGGTGCCGATCTCGTTGCGCGTCATAAACTCCTCAGCCCGCCCTCCAGACTGCCGGATGACGTACATCGGGTGGGAATAATTCCAGATTTGATCCCGATCAAGATATAATCACCCGCAGGGACGGAGAGGGGTCCAGTCCCGCGCATTGGCGCACAGGATCGGCTTTCGGCTTAAACCCACAGCTTGCGACCAGCGTCCGGTATTGGATCGCCTCGCCGATGTGTTCGGGTTGGATGGTTTCCACCCCTGAGAGGTCAGCGATCGTGCGGGCGACCTTGAGGATCCGGTCGTAGGCGCGGGCGCACTCGTTCCGAGTAAGATCTGCAAAAGTTTTCCGCTTTCCCTCCCCCAGATGTCCTTCCCCCGCGGGAGAACTTGTCGAAGTCACTTTCTTTCGCGCTTGTTCCAACTACAGATTTTTGGCTGCGGCTTTGATCTCTTCAGCCGTTGGCGGATTTTGCTTCAGGATCCTGCGGATATCTTGAAGAACTTTCTCTGGACCCAGGTACTTTTTACCATCGAATGAGGCAGACAGGACTTTGCCCTGCGCATCAACAAAAACCAAGTCAGGTATGCCGGCACCTGCATATTGAGTTAAAGTTTTATGCGAGTGAATTTTGTTGAATGTCCGTGCCGGCCACTTCATTTGATTCTCCGTCATGTATTTCACCATGTCGGCAAGAGATTGATCCCGGCTGACCAAGATAAGCTCGAACTGTGGATTGCTCGGCTTAACCTCGTCGTAGAATTTCACCAGTTTTGGGGTGAATTTCCGGCAGGGAGGACACCAGGACGCCGAGTAGTAAACTGCAAAGAAGCGCACTTGGGAAAGCAAACTTGAATCGAATGGATGAAGTTTGGCTCCCTGCAAAGAGACCAAGTCGCCGTTCGGCAACAGGGAGGCGAATGAACCTGAATTGTCGCCCGGCAATGCACAGAAACCTTGAATGCCACTGGCCAGCACAACAAGCAAAGCAACCCGCAACTTGGAGATTTTCATAAAGATCAGCAATCGGCCCAAAAGCAATCTGAGACAAGAATAATTGTGGACATCCGGGTCAGACGTGAGCGCCTGCGTCGCGATCCGCAGCGGGCGTCTGATGGATGGACTTGGAGGCATACATGCGTGCATCTGCCAGACGGCACAATTCACCGGCTTTTTGGCCGTCCTGAGGCACATGCACTGCCCCGAAGTTCACGCCGGCGTTTTGGAATCCGGATGCCGTCAGCCTGAGCACATTCTCGAGCCGTGTTCTCAGGGGTCCATATGCCTCCTGACCGGTCTCCGGAAGGAGAAGGGCAAGCTCATCGCCACCGAGGCGATAGGCGGTATCAGAGGCCCCGCAGCACGCCCGCAGTGCGGCGGCAAAAGCGACCAGCAACGCATCTCCCATGGCATGGCCCTGTTCATCGTTCAAGCGCTTCAGGCCGTCGATATCGGCAATCACCAGGGTAAGCCCTGTTCCATCTTGTGAAGCTTGGACGAGGGACAGTTCCAGATCCCTCTCGAAGGCTCTCCGATTTCCGAGGCCGGTCATCACATCCTCGAATGCCATGCGCTCGACCAGCCGCTTTTCCGACTGGAGTTCGAGTGTTGTTTTGTGAAGGACACGGGCCTGGGTTTTGAGTTGATCCACCGTCAAGGAAATCGCGACACCTTCGATCAGGAAGACGATGACGCGCACCCATTCCAACACTGAGGAGTAGAGTGAATGTGGCCCGACAATAAACCCGACGCCCGCCAGGAGTGACAGCACAGTGGTCGTAATGCCCGCAACGGCTCCTCCGATTCGAGCGGCCAAAAGCACAACCAGAATGTAGAAAATCAATGCCATGTCGGAACCCGCAATCGGCGCAAGGGCCAGACGAATCCCTGTGACTGCCAGAACACCGATGGCACCCACGATCAGGCCTGCCGTTCCGCTTCTGCTCACGCGCAGCACCGTTGGTTTCGGGGATTTCATTGAACTGGGAACATAGCACGAAGCCCGCGCGGCGATAGCCCGTAGAATTGCGGCTGAAATCAGAGGCGATTCGCTTCGGCCATGCCTTCGAGTTTTGGAATCTCGTCCGACGGCTGAGAAAGGCTGCCAGCCGCCACGTTTGCGCCGATTGCCGGGGGGGTCTCCGGAGAAATCCGAGCTCCGAAAAAACCGTAACTTCCAGGATCAACTCCCGGCAGATGCGAGAGATTGAGCCCGCGGCGGATCAATGGCGAACCGCTCTTGAGCTTATACCCTGTGAGAGTGTGGAGGAGATTGGGATCCCCCAACGTGCCGCCTGTTCCCGGGCCGGCCAGCATGGGGTCCGCTTGAATCGCCAAGATGCGTGAACCGATCCTCTCCTGGTCGTTCACGCATTCCATCCAGGCGGAAATGCTCCTGTAAATCACGCCCTTCCACTCCACTTGTAACGGATGGCCGTCCGACCAATAAGCATTATTGAGGAATCGAATGTCTTCCTGATTATCGACGACCGAGACGAGAGTCTCTCCTCCGGAGGTGAAAAACAGGTTGTTATGAACCGATATCGACCTGGTCGGAGAGATCACCGAGATCGCGCTGGGTTTGTTCGGAGATTCTGCTCCAATCCCGAGCGCATTCAAAACGACTTGGAAGGGACCGGGCGGCCTCGCCGGTTTTTTACCGGCCGGAGAATCAAGGTAAATCGTGTTCTGGTAGATGTGCACCTCGCTGATCCGGTGTGTGTCTTCGCCATTCCAGACATGGATTGCCCCGTATCCAAGCTTGCGGCAGTCATTTTCTGAAATGTTATACCGGATAACAATATTCCGCATGGCCTGGGGAGCAAAGGCATACTGCGCGAGCAGGAAGCCCGCAGCGTCATTGTCGTGGGAGTAGTTGTATTGCATCACGGAATTTGTCACCCCGCCATCGAAATCAAATCCATCCCCGTCGACTCCAATCGTGCGATTTCTGTAGGATTCGTTGAATTGGATAAGGATGTTGTTTGAGTCCCACGCCCAGATTCCCGCAGCGCCGGAAAACTCCGTCCCGTTATCATGTGCGAGGCATCTTTCGACAATCCCCCCGTCAACAGAGGACAAGGTGATTCCCGATCCGCCTTTCATGTTATAGGCCTCGCAATCGATAAGCCGGATGCCTCGATGCGCATAGATGGCAGGTCCCCAAGGTCCCCATGTGAAAATGCCGGCACGGAGATTGTCGTGCGTGGAGCAATTGGTGATGCTCACCTCTCTGTAACCGTTTTTTGTATTCCAAGCCCCTACTGAGATCCCATATTTCCCAAAACCGGATACCTCGACATGGTCGATCTGGACATGGCTGGCACCCTTGTCCTTCGAAGAAAGCAGCAGGATTCCGCTTTGGGTGTTCGAGTCGGGACCATTGCCTAGAATTTTCAACCGACTAATGCGAAGCCCCGAGGTATTGAACGCATCAATCCCCCGCCCCGCACGGGCAAAAATCGTCGCCATTTTCTCTCCGGTTTCCGGATAGGAACCGACCAGCATGGGATTGTCTGGAGCCCCCCCGTCATGGATGTCTAAATTGACCGGCCCTTGAAATGTTTCCCCACCTTTGAAGAGAACGCAGTCCCCCGGCTGAAAGGCGATCCGATTGACTTTGGCAACAGTCTGCCAGGGATTCTCCGGCGACAGCCCGGAGTGGCGGTCATCCCCTGTGGAGCTGACATAATAAGTGGCTGCTACCGCAGAGAGCCCGTAGAGCACATGGCAGCCCAACAGGCAGCGGAGAAACGTTTTTCGAAAATGATGCACGCCTCACCATTTCACGCTGCCAATTGAGGATCAAGGTTTACACGGATATTTTCATGAAGTTGCCCATCCGGCGGGCCTCTTGTTGTTTGAGGCATTGCCAAGGCATTCGACGTTCATGAGTTCTGACCGCGCCCCCATTTGCCGTGGGGCCGTCGCTTCCATTGACAACCTTCCGCTGAGTCCGATAGAAGACTTGGGAGGGAAAGGGGTCAGAAAGGGGTCAAACCTTCCATCTTTACATTTTTGTAGAGAATCTCTGTCAAATGAATGCTTTGCATCACACCCACAGCTTGCGGTCCAGCGTCCGGTACTGGATCGCCTCGCCGATGTGTTCGGGTTGGATGTTTTCCACCCATGCGAGGTCGGCGATCGTGCGGGCGACCTTGAGGATCCGGTCGTAGGTGCCCCTATTTCACAATCGCTGTGGTGGACATCCGCCACAAATCAGGCAGAAACGTCACCCCTCCATCAGGTCAAAAGGGATTAATTTCCGGGGCGCGTTCCGTCCGGAGCGACAGCGTGGTTCACATCAACTCCACGGGGCGGAGGCGCGATTTGATTGACCCCGAGCAGACCGCAACCTGATAAAAACAGGGAGCAAAACGTCGAGCAGACGAGGACTTTGATCAAGATCCGACCGTTTGGAATTTTCATGTCTTAGTGTAGGTCATCAAAACAGTTGCTCCAAAACACCTTGACTATCCCTATCATTCGCTCCGCCCACTCGCAATAGGGTGTTCACCTCACCACGTCGCGAAGACCTACGGCGCTCTCTTCCTTGTAAACCTTGACGAAACCGTCATACACACGTGTTTTCATGGTATTTTTGCCAGCGCTTCGTAACCGGAGATCACGTCGAAGAGTTCCTCGTCGATGCCGCTCTGGCGTAATCGGTGGAAGGTGCCGTGAAGCGTTTCCAGCAGGTCGTCGATGCTCTTGTCGGCGCGCTGCATCGCGCCGAGGCGGCTCGCATTCTCGCTCGCGAGGGACTCGGCGCAGGCCCGAAAGAGGGAAATGAAAAGATATTCGCGAATGAGTCCCCGCAGGGTGGCCGTGCCACCGCACACGACTTCCGGCAAAGTCTTGGTCGGCCAGGGAATTTTGGCCAGACCGTCTTGCCATTGCGCGTCGAGTGGCAATAGCCGCTGGCTGACTGGCTCGTAGAGAGCGCCGGACTTCGGAGAATTGTGGAAAACGTAAAGCTGCGCATATTCGCCTTCGGCCCGGTGGGCTTCGCTTTCGATCTGAATCTGCCCGATGAGTGGGGTAATGGCCTTGACGGAGTTCGGCACGGCGAAGAGCCCCATGAGCTCCACACCGGCGACCGCAAGCCGCGCCTTCACGCGCTCGCCGACGGCCCAGACCTTTGGTTTGCCCGGCAAGGCGGCGAGCGTCTTGATCGCATAGTCGGCGACGATGTCGTTAAACTGCCCTACCAAGCCTTGGTCGGAACCGAACACGACGGCCCCGATCGGACTGCCGTCTGGGCGTTCAATCCGCTCCAACTTCCGGGCCGCAGGTCCGCTCTCCCGAAAACACGCGGCCAACCCCAACTCCACTGTGCGGTAATAGTCGCCCAACGCATGCACCGATTTTTCGTATTGGCCGATACTCGAAGCGGCCAGGGCTTTCATCGTGCGGACGACTGATTGGAGATCGTCGGCACTGCTGATCTTGCGGCGCAGGCTGGCGGTGGTGTCGCTCATGATTTGTCTTTGGCTTCCGGCTTGGGCTGGAAAGGCACGAGCGCCTGCCTGGCAATTTCAATGATGGCGTTGCGATCCTCGTCGATCAGCTTAGCGGCGGTTTCAAAACGTTCGCGGATCTCCGCCGGCATCTTAGCCGCAGCCTCATGCACCGCGTGCTGGGCATCCTTCATCCGCTCCAGCGGCACTGCGTCGAAGAGTTCCGCAGCCAACGCCAGCAGCACTGCAATTTGGGCCGGCACAGCGACCGGAGCCAGTTCCGACTGCTTGAGGCAGGCGCGAATGTGGCGTCCGTGTTCGATGATCTTGCGCGTGTCTTCATCGAGGCGCGCTCCAAAGCGGGCGAAGGTTTCCAGTTCCTCGAACTGCGCGTAGGCAAGCTTGAGGTCGCCCGCCACCGCACGGTAAGCCGCACGTTGAGCCTTGCCTCCGACGCGCGAAACAGATTTGCCGACATCCACCGCCGGCAGCACACCCAGTTCAAACAGCGACGGGGAGAGGTAGATCTGACCGTCTGTGATGGAAATCAGGTTGGTCGGAATATAGGCGGAAATATTCTGCGCCTCCGTCTCGATAATTGGCAGCGCAGTCAGCGAGCCCCCGCCGCGTTCCTTGCTCAAATGAGTGGCCCGTTCGAGCATCCGCGAGTGGATGTAAAAGATGTCTCCGGGAAATGCTTCACGTCCCGGTGGTCGTCGGAGCAGCAGGGAGAGTTCGCGATAGGCCCGCGCGTGATGCGTGAGGTCATCATAGACGATCAACACGTCTCGCCCCGCTTCCATGAAATGCTCCGCGATGCTGGTCGCAGCGTAGGGAGCGATGTAGGCGAGTCCGGGTGGATCATTGCCCTCCGTCACGACGACGACCGTGTATTCCATCGCGCCGCGTTCCCGCAAAACCGCCACCGCCTTCGCCACGGCGGAGGCACGCTGGCCAATGGCGCAATAGACGCACAGCACGTCTTTTCCGCGCTGGTTGAGAATGGTGTCGATCGCGATGGCTGTCTTGCCGGTCTGCCGGTCGCCCAGAATCAATTCGCGCTGCCCGCGCCCGATGGGAATGAGCGCGTCGATCACCATGAGGCCGGTCTGAAGGGGCACCGTAACCGGCGCACGGTCCATGATGGCTGCGGCGGGCCGCTCGATGGGCAGGCGCTCGCTGGCGGCCACAGGCCCGTTGTCATCAAGAGGGCGCCCAAGCGGATCAATCACGCGTCCCAGCAAGGCATCACCCACGGCAACGTCCATCACACGGCCCGTGCGCTCGACCTCATGGCCGGCATGCAAATGCGCGTAGTCACCGAGGAGGACGACGCCGATTTCGTCTTCATCGACATTGAACGCGATACCGAAGATCCCGCCAGGAAACTCCAGCAGCTCCTCAAAGCCCACACCGGGGAGACCGGAGACGCTGGCGATGCCGGTGGATACGGTCGTGATCGTGCCCACCTCACGTGGCATCAGGCTGGGAATGTTGTCCTTGCATACCTGGCTGACATTCGTAAACGCGCTCTCAAAAACGCTCTGCAAGCTTTCAGGCGCGGTGTTCATGGGCTCTTCGCTTCACGTTTGTCCTTCTCCTTCAAAAGTTCATCGACACCCTTCTCCAGCGACTTGAGGTAATCCGCGATGCTCCAGGCAACCTTCTGACCGTTGGCGGTGAGCTCGATCCCGCCAACCAGATCCGGTGCGGTCTCGAATCGGAGGGGAATATCGGCGGAGAAGGTTTCATTGACTGCCTTCTGTATGGCTGCGCGCTGAGCCGCCGGAAGGTCAAACGCACTTCGCACCAGCGCCGGATCAGACGTTGCCTGCAGAGCCCCGCCGAAAGCGGCTTTGGCCTCACCATCCATCTTGCGCATACGGCGGAGAAGCTCCTCGCCCATGCGTTCTTCCAGACTCATCGTGGCGAGATCCGAGAGGGCCTTGCGGGAGATGGCGAACACTTCGTCCTGAGCCCGCCGGGTGATCGCTTGATTCAGGTTTTTGGCCTCGCTTGCCAACGCATCCTGTCGCTCCGCACCCAAGGCATCGGCTGCCTTGCGCGCTTCGTCCATGAGTCGCTGACGCTCGGCTTTCGCCTCGTCCGTCGCCTTGCTCAAAAGTGCGGCGCGCTCCTGGTCAAACTCCTCGTTTTTCTGCTGGAACTCGTCGTGCGCTTTTTTGGCCTCAGTATATGTTGCATCAGCATCCGCGAGTTCCTTGGCGATTCGTTTTTCCCGCGCATCGATGGCGTTGAGGATGGGCTTGTATAGAAAGCGCTTCATCAACCACACCAGGATGAGGAAGTTGAGCGCCTGCGCGCCGACCGTGAACCAATCGATGAGCATGGGTTAATTCCCTGCGGCTGCCGCGATGACGTGATTCCAGAACGGGTTGGCGAAGATCAAGATCATCGAGACCACGAAGCAATAGATGGCCGTGGACTCGATCATCGCCAGACCGACGAAGAGGGTTCGGGTGATGGTGGCGGAGGCGTCGGGTTGCTGGGCCAGCGAACTCAGGGCGATGGCGACCGCCTTCCCTTCCGAGAGCGCCGGCCCCATCGTGCCGAAACCGGTTGTGATGCCGGCGGTGACAATGGATGCCACCGCGATGATTGTCATGTTGTCCATAGGATGTCCTTTAGTTGGTTTTTGGTTGAAGGTCTGCTGCTGGCTGAGGTTTGGGTTTTCGCGTGCGCACGGCTGCCGCGATGTAGACGGTGGCCAGAATGAAGAAGATGTAGGCCTGCACCATGCCGGTGAGCAGGCCAAGCATGGTCATCACAATCGGGAAGAGGAAGGGCGTGATGGTGAGCAGAATGCCGATGATCATCGCCCCGCTCATCATGTTGCCGAACAGGCGGACGGCCAAAGCCAGCGTGCGCGAAATTTCGCTGATGAGGTTAAATGGCAGCATGATGAACGTCGGCTTCACGTAGGTCTTGAGATAGCCGACCAGGCCCTGCTCCTCGATGCCGAAAAGCGGGACGGCCACAAACACGCACAGCGCCAGTGCCACAGTCGTCGAGAGCGAGCCCGTCGGCGGTTCGTAGCCGGGAATAATCGTGCAGATACTGGCCACTCCGACGAACAGAAAAAGCGTGCCCAAAAATCCGATATACTTCTCCGGATGAGGAAGGCCGATTTCTTCGATTTGCTTCCCGATCGCGGAAACAATGATCTCCAAAAGGTTCTGCCAGCGCGAACGTTTCAGGTCCATGGAGAGCTTGCGCGTGATCAGCATGGAACCGAGAGCCAGCACAAACATCAGCCCCCAGGTGAAGACAATCGTGGCGTTGAGTTTGAAAAACCCGTCCTGCCAGAAGATGATCTGATCGGGACTAAGGCGCATGGCTGGCATCCTTCGTGGCGGCGTTTTGATTTTCGCGGGATGGCCTGGTCAGCCAGATCACGACAAGGCGTGCCATGACAAAGCCAAGGAGACACACCAGCAACCGATCCCAATGGCCCCGCCCGATAAAGTAAAATCCGGCCAACGCAATGCTCATCCGCAGCAGCATACTGCCGAGGAACCAGAGCGCCGGGCGGGGGGAGAAAACGCTTTTGCGCACCGTCCACCAAAGACCTCCAAAAAATATCGCGCCGAGTGCCGCACCAGCGACACCAGCCAATCCAAGTGTCAGCGACTCACTCATGATCGTCCTCCTGTTCGTCCTTCATGGCTTTTTCTTCGTTGGAGACCCAGCGCCATGCGTTGAGACAGCCGATCACCAGTCCAGCCACCAAAAGCGCCAGCGTCCAGGAATGATTGCCCGGATGGTGTCCATCCAGCCAGATGCCGAGCGCTGCACCAAGCAGAGTCGGAACCGCTACGGACCAGCCAATCAGCCCCATCATGCCCAGGCCGGACCAGATGCCCGGCGTGCCGTGACGCCGCGCCCTGAGCTTACGCGCCGCCTTTGCTCCGACCTGCTTGGCGAGGGGAGGCTCATTCTGCGGGAATTTGTCAGTCTCGTCACTCATGTTGAAAAGTCACGAAGCGCTGGAGAAAGCCTGATTCCAATTTGGCCATCACGTTACGCACGCTTTGTTCATTCTCGTCGAGCGTGAGAAACTCCTCTTTCACCGCATCGCGCAGTTGGGCCAGGTCGGAGCCGCCCAGCGCACGGCGGACGGAGATAAGGACATCCACTCCAGCTTTCACCAACACCCCTTCGTCAACGGCCACGAAGACTTCCCCGTCCGCCTCGGTTTCGTAGGTGAGGATTCCCGGTGCGAGGGCCGCCACGCAATCGAGTCGATGCGGAAGAAGTCCGAACGAGCCCTCGTGCGTCTCCGCAACAATGCGAGAGACGCCGGTCTTCTCGGCGAAGATTTCGAAGGGCAACAGGACTTTAAGATTCATGCACGGTAGCGGGTTTGGGTTGAGGTTTGGTCTTCGCCTCGCCGATCGAGCCGATCATATAGAGGGCGCTTTCCGGGTGGTCCTCGAATTCGTCGTGGAGGATGCGCTCGCAGCCGGCCAACGAATCTTCCAAGCTAACCAGCTTTCCCTTGATGCCGGTGAATTGCTCAGTCGTGAAAAATGGCTGGGTCAGGAAACGCTCCAACCGCCGGGCACGGCCGACCACCTTGCGGTCCTCAGACGAAAGCTGCTCCAGGCCGAGCATTGCGATAATGTCCTTGAGGTTTGCATACTGTGCGAGGGTCCGCCGGATTTCCTGGGCCAGCGCATAATGCCGCTCGCCGACGATGCCCGGCGTCGCCATTTTGGAACTGGATTGCAGCGGATCCACGGCAGGGAAAAGCCCTTCGCTTGCCCGCTTGCGCGAGAGAACGATCGAGGCGGAGAGGTGCGAGAAGGTATGGACCGCAGCCGGATCGGTGAAATCGTCCGCCGGCACATAGACGGCCTGGATGGAAGTAATCGCCCCGGTGTCCGTGTTGGCGATCCGCTCCTCCAGCCCCGATAGTTCGGTGCCCATCGTTGGCTGATAGCCGAGACGCGAAGGCATCTGGCCCATCAAGCCCGACACCTCCATGCCCGCCTGAATGAAGCGGAAGATGTTGTCGATGAGGAGCAGCACGTCGCGGTGCTCATCGTCGCGAAAATACTCGGCCATCGTGAGAGCCGCATGCCCCACCCGAAACCGTGCGCCCGGGGGTTCGTTCATCTGCCCAAAGAGCATAACCATTTTCGGCAACACCCCGGCCTCGTCCATTTCGCGATACAACTCCTCGCCCTCCCGGCACCGTTCGCCGATCCCGCAGAAGATGCTTACCCCTTCCTGGTGTCCGATCATGTTGTGGATCATTTCGGTGAGGAGGACCGTCTTGCCCACACCCGCACCGCCGAAAAGCCCCGCCTTCCCGCCGCGCTCCAGCGGCACGAGCACGTCGATCACTTTGATGCCCGTCTCGAAGATTTCCGATTTGGTGGACCGCCGGGCCAGCGGCGGCGGCGCGCGATGCACGGAACGCCATTGGACATCGGTTGGCGGTGCTTTGCGGTCGATGGCGTTGCCAAACACGTCGAACATCCGCGAGAGAATCGCTTTGCCGACCGGCGCTTTCAGAGGCCCACCGGAGTCGGCGACCGTCATCCCGCGTGACAGGCCCTGCGTCGGCGTCAACGCAATCCCGCGCACGAGATGCGCATCGCGCTGGGCCTGCACTTCAATGACGATCTTTCCATTCTCTCCCGCATGCAGCAGGCTGTTGATCGCTGGCAAATGGCGGTCGAAATGCACATCCACCACACTGCCACGCACCGAGACGACCAAGCCAGAATTTGCCTGCTCCTTCATTCTGTCAACGCCGCCTCGGGGTGCATCGGCAGATGTAAATCATGACGCTGCCTCCTTCATGATCTTGACGATTGTGTCCTCCACTTCCTGCGCCACGAATTTCAGTTCGGGCGTGTTAAAGAGCGCCAGAAGCGTGGTTGGCTTCAGCGTTGCGAGAACAGTCTTGCCCCCTTCCTCGTAAATGGAGATCCGGCAGGGCAGCGCGGTGCAGACGCTCATGTTTTCATCGAGCACCTTCTTCGCCTGTTGCGGCTGGCAGACCTCGAGGATCAGACATTCGTGGGCAAACTCTACGCCCTTCTTCACCATCGTCTCTTGGAGGTTATGAACCTGCATGACGCCAAAATGATTGGCTTTGACGGCAGCCTGCAAGGCATCCGCCGCTGCACTCACGGTTTTCTCAGTAGGTAATTTGATGAGCATAAGAATCGCGTGCCTAAACCAGTTGTCATTGAAAATGCGCGTGCAACTCGGTCGGATCGGTTTTCGTGAGGTTGGAGGCCAGCACCTTGCCAATCTTGGCTCGGGCTTTGGGGTCGATGGCATCGAGCAGTTGATTGTGAATCGCGCCGCTGATCGCCATCGAGCAACGGGTCACTTCGTCGTCCGCCAACAGTGCGTTGATTCTCCCGGCCAACTGCCTGATGAGTCGGTGGTTTTGTTCGGCTTCCGCGTTGAGGCTTTCGCCCGCGGAGAGATCGCCGGAGATGTTCGCGGCCCCACCGCCTCGGGGAAAGCGGCCCGCCTGATCGGTGAGTTGGTCGGAAAGCTTCTGATGGGCGCTTTCCGGCTTCAATTCCTCGACTAGTTCCAGATGCGGTTGCCGGTCGGCATTGTCCTGAGTTTCGCAATAGGCCCGGAGCAAACCGAGGTCGGCAACAATAAGGAGGGTTTTGGCTTTGTTTAACATAATCGTTCTTTCGTTTTTGCGGTTTGTTATGATCCTCTGTTGGCGTTCTGCTGCCCGCTGGTTTGAGAAAACGGCTACCCCGCGTTCGGCACGGAGAACCACACGTAAATTACGGCAGCGGCGGCGGCTTCGCTATGGGGTGAAACCCCACCGTGGAACTAAATGAAACACTGACTTGCGGTCGCGCCACATCGTTATTTCACCAGCGTCTTGCGGATCAATTGCAGTTCTCGCCTGCGTTTCGCTGTCGTTTCCGGATAGGCCATTTTGAGACCCTTGAACACGTCGAGGAGAATCTCGGAAATAATCAGGCGGGCATTCTTTTTGTCATCGGCGGGAACGACGTGCCAGGGGGCGTTGGTGGTGCTCGTGGCACTCAGACACGCCTCATACGCCTTTATGTATTCCGACCACAATATTCGCTCTTCGATGTCGGCAATGCTGAGTTTCCAATTCTTCTCCGGGTTATCAATCCGCTTGAGAAAACGCTTTCGTTGTTCGTCTTTGGACTGGTGGAGGAAAATTTTGATGAGCCGGGTGCCATTGCGATGAAGATGCGCCTCCAGGTCCACGATGGAACGATACCGCTCCTTCCAAATGGCCTGGTTCGCGATCAACCCGGCGGGCAGCCCTTGGCTGCGCAGTATTTCCGGATGCACCCGAACGATCAGCACTTCCTCGTAATACGAGCGATTGAAGATGCCAATGCGCCCGCGCTCCGGCAGCCGCTTCGTCGTGCGCCAGAGAAAATCATGTTCCAATTCTTCGCTGCTCGGCTGTTTGAAACTGAAGACCTGACAGCCTTGCGGATTGACCCCTGACATCACGTGGCGAATGGCACCGTCTTTTCCGGCCGCATCCATGCCCTGAAAGATCAGTAGCACGGCATAACCGTTGGACGCATAGTGCAGACGCTGCAGCGGGACCAACTCCCCGACCTGTTCGGCGAGCAGTTTGTGGTATTGCTTCTTCGACTTGTAAACCGGGTCCACGCACGTCGGCCACTTTTTGAGATCGAGCATGCTCCCTGGCGGCACCCGGAAGTCCTTTGGTTTGATTTTCATGGTTATGGATTTGTTGGCTGCTCATGCGTGGAGAAGGGAGCCGGTTCGAGCGCTTTGCGCACCTGTGCCAGCCGGCTCTCGAACCGCCTCCTGTCTCGCGGGGACTCAATGGTGCGTTCGGCCAGTTCTACAATCCCTTGCACTTCTTCCCGGAGCACGCGTCGCCGACTCGGGTTAGTCGTGAGACTGCCGATGATTTGCAGCGCCCCGAGCATCCGCAGCATGATGGCCACATTGCCTTTGGCGCTTTCCCGAATCTGATCGAATGACTCGGCCACCAGGCTGGCGAAGGTCGGCCCGATAGTGATCACCCTCAGTTGCCCTTTCTCATAGCGATGAGACGGAGGGATGTTTCGAGAGGCCAGCCTCGCCAGAATCGCCGTCAGATAATCCAGGCAAGTCACGGCCGTCGTGGTGTCGTTAACGCCCGATGAGAGAGCGCGCAAGGCGATGTCCACGAGCTGGCGGATGCCGAAGCCGGCATCCTGTTCCACCGTCCGGTAACGGTTGATGCTGTAGGCCGATTGCAGATCGGCGATAATCTCTTTGTCGGGCGGGCTGTCCAGTGCGAGCGAGGCGAGCGGAGTGTCCTGAACCACAAACTCGCCGATGCCGTGCTCCATTCGCACGATGGTCTGGTGCTCACGCGCCAGGCGCAAGAACGCCGCGTTATCCACACTTTGGATGTATCCATTCTTGCAGACCGGGACCGCCTGCCAGTGGCGGTCCGCCAGCGGGAGTGAGGCCTGATCCTCCTCGTCGTCATCCAGTCCTTGCCCAAGCTTTTCGGGAAAAAGCCGGACCACAGCCAACAGGGTTTCATCGGCCACGGAGGCAATGATGCTAGAGGCCTGAATCGAAGAGGCGATGTGGTGAATGAAGAAAATGAGGACGCCAATACCGCCGATCGCCAACACCACCCCGACCGAGACGGCCAGGTTCGGAACGAAGCCCGCTTCGTCGCCTCCACGAATGGTGCGCAACACAATCAGACAATAAGTGAAAATGCCGGCGAAGATTCCGAGCACGATCTGCGTGATGCGGTCCCGCATGAAGTTCCGCAGGACGCGTGAGGTGTATTGACTCGAAGCCAGCGCCAGCGTCACCAGTGTCATGGAAAACGTGACACCCACCACGGTCATCATCGAGCCGGCAATCGTGGAGAGCATCCCGCGTGCGCCCGCCGCGCCGGCCCCAAACACGCGCGGCCAGTGCTCCGTCCATTGTTTGCTCACGATGGTATCCACTTCAATCAAACCCACCGCGAGGAAGATGCTGGCCGCAAGAATCAGCGTGGGCAGAAACCAAAAGCTTCCCCGCAAATTGCTCCAAAGCTGTTTGAGATTATTCATGGTTCAACATTCCATGCGCACTGGTAAGAGGGCCGACTATATTTATACTTCACTTCTCGTTTGCCTGCTCTGCTTTTGTTCACGGCTCATCAGCAGCAGGAATAAGTATCCCGCCAACCCCGCGATGAGCGAAACGGCGAGCACGCCGACTTTGGCTTCCTCCACCAACACCTTGTCCGTGAAGGCCAGGCCTGCGATGAACAGGCTCACCGTGAAGCCTACGCCGCCGATCAATCCCGCGCCCACGATGTGCCGCCAGGCTACGCCACCCGGCAGCGCCGCCCAACCCAGTCGCACAGCCAGCCATGCAAAACCGGTCACGCCCGCCACTTTGCCGGCGAGCAAACCCGCCATCACTCCCCACGTCACCGCACTGGTGAAGGCCTGCCGGACAAACTCCGCGGAAAGCGCCACGCCGGCATTCACCAGGGCGAATAGCGGCAGCACCAAATAACTCGTCCACGGATGAACCATGCGCTCCAGGCGTTCCAGCGGCGATTCCGTCTGGCGGGCCAGTTCCTCGATGCGTCCGAGGATGATCTCATCCCGATCCGATTCCTCCTTATCCAGCGAGTCGCGCACATCCGGTAGAATGTCCCGCACCGTCTTAACGAAAGTGCTTTTGAGACCAAACGATTTCGCCGGAGTGATCGCGCCCAGGATTACGCCCGCAATCGTCGCGTGAACCCCCGATTTGAGCATCGCAACCCAAAAGAGGACCGCCGGAAACAGATAAGCCAGGGTCGAGCGAAAGCCCAGCCAGCGCATGGCGAGCATCAACCCCAGGACCGCGACAGCCACACCCATCGCCGGGAGCGAAAAATGCACGGTGTAATAAATCGCAATCACCAGGATCGAACCAACGTCATCGGCGATCGCGAACGTGAGCAGGAAAAGCTGCAGTGATGAAGGCGCGCGTTTGCCGAGCAGCGCGAGGATGGCGACGGCGAACGCGATGTCCGTCGCCATCGGAATGCCCCAACCCGCCGCCCCAGCTCCGCCGAAGTTCAGGGCGAAATAAATTCCGGCCGGCAGAATCATTCCGCCCAACGCCGCCGCCACGGGCAGTGCGGCCTTGCGCGCGTCGGACAGGTCGCCGTGAAGCAGTTCGCGTTTGATCTCCAGCGCCACCACGAAAAAGAAAACGGCCATCAGCCCGTCGTTGATCCAGTGCTGCAAATCCAGGACGAGCGAGAAGGCGCCGATTTGCAGGGAGACCGGCGTGTCGCGCAGGGCGAAATACGATTCGCTCCACGGCGAGTTGGCCCACACCAGGGCGGCGATGGCGCAGACGAGCAGGAGCGCGCCGCTGATCGTTTCACTGTAGATAAACCTCTCGGCTGGGAGCAGCACCTGCCGATTCAGGGGCGAGCCTTCGGCGCGAACCTCGCGCAT
>JBGTAT010000177.1:0-1907 GCA_041749755.1 Terrimicrobiaceae bacterium
GGCGGCCGCGACCGCCCCGGCCGGACCGGCAAGCCGCCGCCCCGCGATGATCGCAACATTCACCGAGTTGAGCCCGGGCAGGGTCTGGCCGATCTCGAGCGCGGCAAGAAACTCGTCCGGGGTCATCCACTTTTTTTCCGTGACGATCTCGTCCCGCAGGTAGGCGACAAGCCCGCCGCCGAAGCTGGTGACGCCGATCCGGAAAAACGCGGCGAAGAGGGCGGCTGGGGTCGGGCTATTCACGATAATGCTCGCTTAAGTGGCATGGGCATCCTGCCCATGCGATTTTAAACAGAACACGGGCAGGATGCCCGTGCCACAAATCCGCTGGAATGTGAACGGCATTGGGGCTATTCACGGGGGGTGCTGCCGTCGCCGAGCCCGTAGACGAGCGCGGTCTTCGTGGTCCCGAGCGAGACCCACTCGAAGGCGTCGAGCTGGAGGGTCTTATAAAAATCCTCCGCCCGCTTCAGGTTATTCTTGTGGAGGACATTTTCGCTTTCGAACCGGCACTGGAAGGCAAACTCGCCGCAGAACGCGCGCTCGTATTTCCGCATCCGCCAGACCGCGACCGACGTCTTGCCGGTGAGGCCGCCGCCGAAGTGGAGCTCGCCGACATCGACCTGAACCTCGTCGACCGCGCGGTCGTTGACGAGCTCGATATTGGCGTCGGTATTTGCCTCGACCTGCTTGATCGCTGGGAACGAGCTGGTGAGGTCGCGGACCGCCATGTTCAGGCGCTCGCGGGGCATGGCGAGCACGCAGTTGTGCGAGTAGATCGAGCGGATCCCGCCCAGGCCTTCCTTCAGCGGCAGGAGCTCCTGCTTAAACTTGATTCTTGCGAGGCCTCCGGGCGTCGCCGGGCGCACGTCGACCGCGGCGGCTGCGGCAAATTCCGGGTGGCGGAACTTGACCGTCAGCTCCGGGATCCCCTGCGGCCAGCCGTCCTTGTAGTGGGTGCGCAGGCGGACGATGAAGTGGTTCCGGTAGAGCGCGAAGTCGGATGTGTCGAAAAAGAGGACCTCGCGGACGTTGCTCTGAAACGCGTTTTCGGACTCCTTTACCTTCACGTCAAACTTCTTGGCCGTGTGGCGGACGATTTTCCAAAAGTCCACAAATGCCTGGGCGGTTTGGAACCGCTCGGCCTGGAGGATGATTTTGTATTCGAGGAACTGGATCGGATCCTGCGGGGAGTTCAACACTTCGTGCGTGTCCATGCGGCATCCTCGTATGCCGGACGGCAGATGGCGATACATTTGGCGGGGGGCTGGTCCCGGCGCTCCCTCTTGCCCGAAAGTTGCAAAAAAGGGCTGCGCCTTGAGGAATCTTGTTTGGAGTTCCGCCTTGAGGCGGCTGGCGAGTGAGGCGGCAGCCCAAAAGGCACCGCCTAAAGGCGGAACTCCGAACCCGGAAGTCCTCCGCCTGACAGACGTGCAACTTTCGGAGATGCGGCCCATTCACGAAAAAGAAGATAACTTTACCATGAAGAGCAGGAAGGGCATGAAGGAGCGGGATGAACGAAACCAAACACGGCGAGCTGGGCCCGCGCGATGAGCGCAGGAATTTTGCGTGCCTGGTGTGGGTCGGTTCGGTCTTCGCGATGGGCTGGGCCGAGGTGGTCGCGGTCCTTCAGCCGCTGCTGGTCCATTACGGGGCGACGAACGCCCAGATCGGGCTCGTCCAGGGCGTCCTGATCGCGACCCTGCCGGGCATGTTCGTCTCGCCGTGGATCACCCGCCGGTTCCGGAAAAAGAAGATTTACCTCTACATTGCGGACACCCTTTACCTGCTGCCGGTCGGGATCGTGGGGGCGGCGGTGTGGGCGGGGGCCTCGACCGACGGGCCGACGATGGTTGGGTTCATCGTCGTGATGATGTGCGCCGGGCAGGTGGCGGCGGGATTCGGCG
>JBGTAT010000178.1:0-2562 GCA_041749755.1 Terrimicrobiaceae bacterium
GCGGCGATGGTCCTGGCCAAGGAGCGGAAGGCGAACCCCCGCCAGCTCGCAAACGAGATCCTCCCCCGCATCGACGTCGCCGGGATCTCGGCCGCCCCCGAGGTCGCGGGAGCCGGGTTCATCAACTTCCGGCTCGAGGGAACGTTTCTTTCCGAGCGCCTGCGCGAGATGGCGGGCGACGCGCGGCTGGGCGTCGCGGCAGCTGCGCGGCCGTTGCGGATCGTCCTGGATTTCAGCTCGCCCAACGTGGCGAAGCCGATGCATGTCGGCCATATCCGGAGCACGATCCTCGGCGACGGGCTCGCGAGGATCGCCCGCTTCCTCGGCCACGAGGTCGTCACGGACAACCACATTGGCGACTGGGGGACCCAGTTCGGAAAAGTGATTTACGGATGGAAGCATTTCCTCGACCGGGACGCGCTCGGCCGGGATGCGATCGCCGAGCTGGTCCGCCTTTACCGCGAGGTGAACCGGATGGAGGAGACCGACGAGGCGGTCAAAAAGTCGGCGCGTGAGGAGCTCGTGAAGCTCCAGGCTGGCGACGGGGAAAACCTCGCGATCTGGCGGGAGACGGTCGAGCTCTCGTGGCGCGAGTTTGAGAAGCTCTACGACCTGCTGGAGATCCGCTTCGACGAGCGCCTCGGAGAGAGCTCGTACAACGACGCGCTCGCCCCGCTCTGCGAGGACCTCGAGCGGCGCGGGATCGCCGAGCCCAGCGAGGGCGCCCTCTGCATCTTTTTCCGCGACACCCCGGCGCTCGCCGAAAAGCCGGCGATCATCCGGAAAAGCGACGGCGGATTTCTTTATGCGACCACCGACCTGGCGACGATCGCGTACCGGATCGACCGCTGGAAGCCGGATGCCATCTGGTATGTCGTCGGCTCGCCGCAGGCCCTGCATTTCCAGCAGATCTTTGCGGCGACCCGGCGCATGGGGATCCCGGCGAACCTTTCCCACATCGCCTTCGGCAGCATCCTGGGCGAGGACCGCAAGATCATGAAGACCCGGTCTGGCGAGAACGTCGGCCTCGCCGACGTGCTCCACGAGGGGATCGCGCGGGCGAGGAAGATGCTCGAGGCGCGCCCCGAGGCCCTCCCGGCGGCGGAGCTCGAAGAGACCGCCCGGACGATAGGCTTGGGCGCGGTGAAGTACGCGGAGCTCTCGCAGAACCGCCTCACCGACTACGTCTTTTCTTGGGACAAGCTGCTGGCGATGGAGGGCAACACCGCCCCCTACCTGCAGAATGCCTATGTCCGGATCCGCTCGATCTTCCGGCGGGCAGGCGAGGGGGTCGATCCCGCTGCCAGGATGCAAGTGGAGGAACCGGCCGAGCGGGCGCTGGCAATCAAGCTCCTCCAGTACGCGGAGACCGTGCCGGTTGTGCTCGAAGAGTTTCGTCCCAACCTGTTGGCAAACTACCTCTACGAGCTGGCCAATACGTTCCACTCGTTTTACGAGGCCTGCCCGGTCCTCAAGTCCGAGCCCGCGGTCCGCGCGAGCCGGCTCGCGCTCAGCGACCTGACCGCCCGCACGCTCTCGCACGGGCTCTCGCTCCTCGGGATCCGCTGCCCGGAGCGGATGTAAGGAGCCGTCAACAAATGAAGGTATCAACCTGGCTTGTTTTTTTTGGCCTCTGGCGGCGTTGGTTATCCCCCGTGCACCCTGGCTCTCTCCTTCGTCGAGTCTCAGTCACAGAGGCTTGGGCTATGCTCCATCGTCGCGCCTTGCCAGAGGCCAAAATTCCTGCGCCATCTTGCCACCTTCATTTCTTGACGGCTCCTAAGCCTCAGAGCTTGTGGCCCATCTTCTTTTTTTTGGTCGCGAGGTATTTTGCGTTGTGCGGGTTCGCTACTGAGACGATCGGGACCTGCTCGACGATCTCGAGCTCATATCCCTCGAGCCCGACGACCTTGCGCGGGTTGTTCGTGAGGAGCCGGATCCGGGAAACCCCGAGGTCGGTGAGGATCTGGGCTCCCAGCCCGTAGTCGCGCAGGTCCATCGGAAAGCCGAGGCGCTCGTTAGCCTCAACCGTGTCGAGCCCCTCCTCCTGGAGTTTGTAGGCGTGGATTTTTGGCCCGAGCCCGATTCCGCGCCCCTCCTGCCGCATGTACACCAGCACCCCAGCCCCGGCGTCCTGGATCCGCTTCATGGCCTGGTGCAGCTGGGATCCGCAGTCGCAGCGACGGGAGCCGAATACATCCCCGGTCAGGCATTCGCTGTGCACGCGAACCAGCGTCGGCTTCGACGAGGAAACCTTGCCCATCACCAGCGCCAGGTGGTGGGAGCCGTCGACCAGCGAGCGGTACAGGTGGAGGTCAAAAACCCCGTAGTCGGTCGGCATCTGGATCGTCTGCTCGCGCTCGATCAGCCGCTCGCTCTTCCGGCGGAATGCGATGAGGTCCTGGATCGAGCAGAGCTTCAGCCCGTGCTTGCGCTTGTACCGGATCAGGTCCGGGAGTCGGGCCATCGAGCCGTCGGGCTTGAGGATTTCGCAGATCACCCCGGACGGATCGAGCCCGGCCAGGCGCGCGAGATCGACAGCCGCCTCGGTGTGCCCCGCCC
>JBGTAT010000179.1:0-4003 GCA_041749755.1 Terrimicrobiaceae bacterium
GCGCTGGCTTTGATCGAGCGCGGCGAAGTGCTGGTACGGGCGATGGGTTTCCGGGTGTTTCGGGTCCGGTATGTCGAACGTCCCGGCGGGCCGGGCGCCCGCGTGCAGATTGCGCCCGACGAGATGCCAGGCCTGGCGTCCCGGGAAGAGGAACTGCTCGGCGCGCTGCGCGAAGTCGGGTTCCATTACGTTGAGATCGACCCGTCCGGGTATCGTTCTGCATGAGCCCGCTTTTCCTGCGCCGGATCTCGTCGCACAACCGCCATGCGCTCGCTGCTGCCGGAATGAGCCTGGCCGGGGCGCTCGTGCTTTGGAGCCTCGCTTATGCCTTGCTGGCCGGGGTGACGCTCGGTCTGCTCACCGTCGCCCATGGCCAGGCGGTCGTGATGGGCGAGGAGATCATGTCATTGCCCTCCTGGCTTCAACCGTCTGCGCTTGGCTTGGCGCTGGCCACCCTGGTATGGGCCGCGGTGGACGAGCACCGGACCCGCTACCATCCGTGCAGCGACCGGCCGCTGATCGGTTGGCATCTCCTCGGCGACGTCGTGCTCCTTCCCGCCCGCCTGACATTTGGCGTCGGACACCAGTTGGCGGCGATCATCCGGCTGAGCCATGAAGAGAAGTTGGCGGCCTTTGACCTTTTGCGGTACCTTCACGAACAGCGGCGCTGTCCGGCAACATCCTTGGGGGCGATCTTTCCGGACCCGCGCCAGCTTCGCCGTCTCCTCGTCGCGCTCCAGCTCGTCGGCTGGATCGATCTTCTCCGCACCGAGGACGGGTGGATCTATATCGAGCGCAGCATCGTGGCGGAGGAGCTCCGCGTGATGTTTGAGGACTAAGCTCAGCCCGCTCTTCCGGTCGCGATCAGGAATGGTTTGATGACTTCCGAAAGCTCGCGGAACGAGGCGAAGTCGACCTGCTGCTGGCCGTCGCTCATCGCCTCGGCCGGGTTCGGGTGAACCTCGACAAGCAGGCCGTCCGCCTTGAGGGCGACCGCGCCGCAGCTCATCGCGAGCACGAGGTCGGCCCGCCCGCAGCCCTGGCTGGGATCGACGATCACCGGCAGGTGGGATTCCTTTTTGGCGATGGCGACGGCGGCGAGGTCGAGCGTGTTCCGCGTGTAGGTTTCAAACGTCCGGATGCCGCGCTCGCAGAGGAGGACGTTTGGGTTTCCGTGGGCCAGGATGTACTCGGCCGCCAGCAGCCACTCCTCGATCCGCTCGCTCATGCCGCGCTTCAGGAGCACCGCCTTGCCCGAGCGGGCGCACTCGATGAGGAGCTGGAAGTTCTGGGCGTTGCGCGCGCCGATCTGCAGGATGTCTGCGGAGGCGGCGACGTGTTCGACGTCCCGCTCGCTGAGGACCTCGGTAATGATCTTGAGGCCGGTTTCCTTGCGGGCGAGGGCGAGCAGGCGGAGGCCCTCTTTTCCAAGCCCCTGGAATTCGTACGGCGACGTGCGGGGTTTGTAGGCGCCGCCGCGGAGGATCGTCGCCCCGGCCGCCTTGACCGCCCGCGCGGTGGAGAGGAGCTGATCTTCGCTCTCGACCGAGCACGGGCCGGCCATCAAAACAAAGTGCCCGCCGCCAATCTTGACCCCGTCCACATCGACGACCGTGTCCGACGGGTGCGATTCGCGGCTGGCGAGCTTGTAGCGCTTCTGAACGCGGAGCACGCTTTCGACCTGTGGGAGCGCGGTGAGGGATTCGAGGTTCTGGTGCGTGCGCTCGTCCCCGATCGCCGCGATGACCGTCTGCGTCGCTCCGTGGATCGGGGCCGGCTCGTAGCCCAGCTTCGACACCTCGGCAATGACCTCATCAATGGCAGCCTGGGGGGTATGCGGGCGAAGAACGATGATCATAAGAGCACGATTCATAGCCTCTCCATTTGACCGGGCAACCATATTCCGTTTGGCAGGGCCTCGACAAACCCGCCGCACCAAGATACACCGTCAGCTTTATGAAAACTTCGCGCTTATATCTTGTAGCTGCTCTCGTCCTATTGCCACTAGCCGCTTTCGCGCTCGATGATGTTACGATCCTGCCGTCCCGAAAAAAGCTGGATGAAGACAAAAAGCGCCCGGACAGCAACTCCTCGGAAAAAATAAAAGAGATTTCCTATTCCGTGAAGGTGACCAGCCGCGCATTTAAGGAACTCCAGAATGTCACCGTGAAATACAACGTCTTCTACGAGGACGTGGAACTTGGAACCAAAGACGAGGGGACGGTCAAGGTGATCTCCGGCTCGGAAACCTTCTCCAGTCTGCTCACCAATAAAACCGTCGAATTCGAGACAAAATCGCTCGAACTGAAAAAGGAGTCCCTCGACGCCGGATGGCATTTTACCGATGGGGCAAGAGCGAGCGCCAAGGACAAGGTGGTCGGGCTTTGGTTCAAAGCCTTCAACGCAGAGGGCCAGCAGATCGGGGAATACGCCAACCCGACGACGGTCCCGAAAAAGATGAAGTGGAAGGAGTGATGGCCAGTCCCAGTTGACGGAGGGTCGTTCACGGCCTATTGAGTTGAGCCCATGGGAGATCACCACCATGATCACGCGGAGGAGACAGCGTCGTTCGGAGCCGCCTTCATCATCGGGATCGCTCTCAACGCCGCCTTCGTCGCCGCCGAAGTGGTCATCGGCCTCCGCGTGGACTCGATGGCGCTGGTGGCCGATGGCGCTCACAACTTTGCGGATGTGATTAGCCTCGTTTTAGCCGGGATTGGCTACTGGTTTCAAAGCCGCAAACCGTCTGGACGGTTTACCTATGGATTCGGGGGCGTGAGCATCCAATCGGCAGTCATCAACGCGTTTCTTCTGGTAGCCGGGGTGACGCTCATCCTGTGGGAATCCTTCAGCCGGCTGGCGCAGCCCGAGCCGGTTCCGGGCGGTGTGCTCATGGTTGTGGCGGGAATCGGGATCCTGATCAACGGCGGAACCGCCCTGCTGTTCATGAGGGGAAGTAGAGGAGATGTGAACATCCGGGGTGCCTTCATCCACATGGCGGCCGATGCCGGCGTCTCGCTCGGGGTGGTGGTTGCGGGGGCCGTCGTGCTCCTGACGGGATGGACAATGATCGACCCGCTGGTTGGGATTGCGATCGGGCTGATGATCCTCTGGAGTTCGTGGGAACTGCTCGCGGAGTCTCTGAATCTGGCGCTCCAAGCAGCCCCCAAAAGCGTTGATTTGGATGCCCTGAAAGCCTGGATTCTTTCCCGTCCGGGTGTGGTTGGTCTCCACGACCTGCACGTTTGGCCGCTGAGCACGAACAAGACCGCCCTGAGCGCCCATGTCCAGGTGGAATCTGCACCGGACCATGACGGGTTCCTCCATGACCTCTCGCACGGGCTTCACGAAAATTTTGGGATCAGGCACGTGACGATCCAGACGGAGGTGTCCTCTGGCGGCTGCGGGCACGGATGCCCGCTGGACGCTGGCGCGCCGCCGTGATTATCCCCCGCCGGTCGGGAGGCGCTTGGCCTGGATGACCTCCATGGCATCGCTCACCTCGCGGGATTCCGCTGGCGAGAGGCTGCCCGCGAGGGCTTGGCGGTAGTTCTCCAGAGCCTGATCGGGGAACCCCCGCTGCGCCCACACCTGGCCGAGGTAGATGTGGATCCTTGTGCGGCTGTCCGGATCATTTTTTGACAGGCGCAGCAGGCGCTCCAAGGCTTCGGTTTCGACCACCAGATTTTTCGAGGCGCGGGCGGCGCGGGCGTGGAGGAGGATGACCGCCGGATCGTTGGCGAATTTTCTGGCCAGCCGGGAGGTGATCTCAAACGCATTTTCGGGTGAGCGCGTTTCCAGTTCCGCCCAGGCGAGGAGGCAGGTCGCCTCAAAGCCCGACGGCCGCCCCGCAAGGGATTTGAGCGCCAACTTTTTGGCAGACTCCCACCGGTTCTGCGCTGCGGCCAGGGAGGCGGCCAGCACGAGGACCTCGCTGTCGTCCGGCGCGAGTCCGAGGGCCTCATCGGCCGCGCGGGATGCCCGGGTTTTAAGGCCGGCGGCA
>JBGTAT010000180.1:0-15107 GCA_041749755.1 Terrimicrobiaceae bacterium
CCGGCGCGCGGACGGCGCTCGTCACCGGGCCGGCCGAAATCGCCGGGTTGGATGCGCTGGTCGTCCCGGGCGTTGGCTCCTTCGGCGACTGCGCCGCAAATCTTCAGGCCGCCGGGCTCTGGGCGCCGCTTCGGGAATGGATCGCCTCCGGCCGTCCGTACCTCGGCATCTGCCTTGGATACCAGCTGCTCTTCGAGGGCAGCGAGGAATCCCCCGGCGTCCCCGGGCTCGGGGTGCTCCCGGGCCAGGTCGTCAGGTTTTCCCGCGGGGCCGGGCGGAAGGTTCCGCACATGGGATGGAACCAGCTCTGCGACCTGCACGGGCCGCTCTACGACAGGATTCCCGAGGCGACCGCCGCGTATTTTGTCCACTCGTACTACCCGCAGCCGGCGGACCCGGAGCTCGCCAGCTCGACGTGCGAATACGGTGGTCTGTTTGCCGCCAGCGTCTCCCGCGACGCCCTGCACGCGACCCAGTTCCACCCGGAAAAAAGCCAGGCGGCCGGGCTCGCAATCCTTCGGAATTTTTTAAAAACCCTATGAATTTACTTCCTGCGATTGATCTGATGGGTGGCGAAGTCGTGCGGCTGAAGCGCGGCCGGGCCACGGAAAAGACCGTGTATTCGAACGACCCGGTGGCGTTTGCCAAGAAGTGGGAGGCGGCCGGGGCCGACTGGCTGCACCTCGTCGATCTGGACGCCGCCTTTTGCGGGGAGCCCCGGAACCTGGGGGCCATCGAAAAGATCTGTGCTGCTGTGAACATCCCCTGCGAGCTTGGCGGGGGGATGCGGAACTACGCGAACGTGAGCGCGGCATTCAGCGCGGGGGTCAGCCGCGTGATCCTCGGGACGAAGGCGTGCGAGTCGCCGGAGGAGATCGCCGAGATGTGCGCCGAATTCGGCGGGGACCGGATCGCCGTCGGCATCGATGCCAATCGCGGAAAGGTCGCCGTGAAGGGATGGACCGAGACCACAGAGACCTCTGCCGCGGACCTCGCGATCATGGCCCAGGTCGCCGGGGCTGGTACGGTCATCTACACCGACATCGCGACCGATGGCATGCTCGAAGGCCCGAATTTTTCCGAGCTCGAAAACCTTTTAAAGCTGCTCGATTGCAACCTCATCGCCAGCGGGGGCGTATCCAGCGCCGACGACCTGCGCCGGCTTGCCAAGATGCGCGGCCTGCACGGGGCGATCATCGGCAAGGCCCTCTACGACGGCCAGATCACCGGGAACCTGCGCGAGATCATCTCCTGAGGTGCATCGCCCTCCGCGCATGCCCAAAGGGGCTGCATCCCATGGCTTGGGGCAAGCGCCAGCGACGCCCCTACTTTGGCAGCGTCCCGGCGGCAGCTCCTGCCGCAGCGGCCGTAACGACCGCAAGCGCGAAGACGGCTCCGCAACACAGCAGCCCCACCAGCAAAAGCGCGACGATCGGCCGCCAGAGGTCGGTCGAGTGGGATTCCTTGAGAGCTATCACCGAGTAGACCAGCCACGCGACCGACGAGACCCACCCGCCACAAAGTGGGACGAGCTGGATCACAGAGGTCGCACCGCCCGCGTAGCAGAGCGCCCGAAGGGTCACCTCAAACGGCTTGCGCGCGCCGCCGACCATCAGCAGCGCCCCGTGCACAAGGGCGGCGGAAAAAAAGACGCCCACCAGCAATAGCAACGGCATGAGCACGATGGCTCCAGCAAAGATCGACAGGAGCATCGCCTGCGACAGGTTCGTTCCTTGAGGGCCCGAAAACAGCGCGGGGTTGATGGCCGCTGCCACCATCTGGTACATCACAGCGACCGCGCTCGTGAGCCAGGTCACCAGGATATAAAATTTGATTGGCTTCGCAAAGCCGCCGCTGCCCGGCATCCGGCGGAACGTCTCCGCCGGAGTGCTCAAAATTTCTTTGGCGGATGCCCATGCCGCCGAAAAAAACGGGCCCGGCGCGGGGGCCTCCCACGTCGGGAGCACGCTGGCTGCAGGTGCCTTCGGGATCGCCGCATGGGAGACTTCCGGCAAATCTGTGAATGACGAGAGCGGCTGCCACGCATCCATCCCCTCCTGCCACGCGAGATCCGAGGGGAGGAACCGCCCGGATTTGAGGCCCTCGGCGACTTCCTCATCGGAAAACTGCCCGAGCGATTGGCGATTGCGGTTGATATGCATGGGGGGATTCCTACACGACCGCCCCGAGCCCGGTCAACGATGGCTTGCCGAAGCGTCCGCTCTCGGGTATGCGGGTCGGGTCATGCGCGATACCGTTCTAGTGGTGGAGGATGAGGCCGACGTGGTGGACTTGCTCCGCTACAACCTCGAGCGGGCGGATTTCGACGTCATGATTGCCATGGCTGGAGATGAGGGGCTGGCCCTGGCGCGCGAAAAACGGCCGGATATCATCCTCCTGGATCTGATGCTCCCCGGGCTGAATGGGTATGAGGTCTGCCGGGCGCTCAAGGGGGATCCGAATACCGAACTGATTCCCGTGCTCATGCTCACCGCGCGCGGGGAGCCGCACGAGCGCGTGCAGGGGCTCGAGCTGGGTGCCGACGATTATGTCACCAAACCTTTCAGCCCCCGCGAGCTCGTCCTTCGCATCCAGGCCCTCCTCAAGCGCCACCGCGTTGTCCCCCGCGCCGGCCTCATCGAGGTCGAGGGGATCTACCTCGATAAAACGAATTTTGAAGCCCGCCTCGACGGGAAGCGGTTCGAGCTGACGACGACCGAATTTAAACTGCTGAGCCTGATGCTGGAGCGCCGGGGGCGCACGATGACCCGCGAAGCCTTGCTGAGCGATGTCTGGGGGTACCAGAATACCGCCCTGGATACCCGGACGGTCGACACCCACATGCGGCGCCTCAGGGAGAAGCTCGGAAAATATTCCGGCCGGCTCGAGACCATTCGTGGCGAGGGCTACCGCTTCAGCGCGGTGGCGGAGGCTTGAGCGCAGCTTTGGAGATTGCGGCGGCGATCATCCTCGCCGTCCTAGGCCTCGTCGTCTATTTCGAGATCTGGCGGCCGGTCGCACAGATCCGGAAGTCTCTCGCCCGCCTCGCCCTCAAGGATTTTTCGTCGGGCCCGCTGCCCTCGGCTCCCGGCATGTTTCAAGGTTCGCTGCGCGACCTCAGAAAGGTTGCGGAGATGCTGCAGGCGTTTGACCGGCAGATTGTGGACGAGGGGTTCAGCCTTCGGGCGATCCTATCCAGCATGGTGGAGGGTGTTCTGATCGCCGACCGTTCCCAGAGGATCCGGCTTGCGAACGAGGCGCTGATCAACCTGCTCGGGCTCCAGGAATCGCCGCTGAACCGTCCGGTGATCGAGGTCTTCCGCCGGCACGAGCTCCAGCGCGCCCTCGAGGCCGCGCTCGACGACGGATCACCCCAGCAGATCAGCATGACCCTCGAGATTCCTTCCTCCGGCAGTGGCTATCGAACCAGCCACTTGGACGTGCATATCGCCGGGCTCATGCCCCGCCCGCAGTCCCGGCCGACCGCCGCGCTGGTCGTCTTCCACGACGTCACCGCGATCCGGGAACTCGAGGCGACGAGGCGTGAATTCCTTGGTAATGTGTCGCACGAATTCCGCACCCCGCTGGCGATCATCAATGGCTACCTCGAAACCCTCCTCGACGGGGCCTTGGAGGACCGGGAGATGGCAGAAAAGTCGCTCCGCGCGATGCACAAAAACGGCCTCCGCCTGTCCCTGCTGATCGAGGATCTGCTCGCGATCTCGCGCCTCGAGGACCGCTCCCGTCTGCTCGATTTTCTTCCGGTGGATTTGCATGAGGTCCTCGGCCATGTCATCGAACACCTGGAGCCGAACATCGCCGAGAGGAAGGCGCGCATCGAGATCTCTTGGCCCCCCGAGGCCCGGCCGGCTGAAGCCGACGGCCGGCGGATGGAGCAGGTTTTCTCAAATCTCCTCGGCAACGCCCTGCGCTACGGCGATGGCACCGACCCGGTGATCCGCATCACCGCCCGACGGGCGGGGCCGGACGTCCGGATCATCTTTGCCGACAATGGGCCCGGGATCCCGCTCGGCGACCAGCCGCACATTTTTGAGAGGTTCTACCGCGTGCACAAAGACCGGTCCCGCGATGCGGGCGGAACCGGGCTCGGGCTCTCGATCGTCAAGGGCGTCGTGCTCGCCCACGGAGGCCACATCTCGCTCGAAAGCATCCCCGGCAAGGGGGCTGCGTTCACGGTCACGATCCCGGCCTCCCAGACTTCACCCGGCTGAAATCTTCCCCTCGCAAAAAAAGATTTCCCGCAACCTGCGGACGGCCGGCGTGTTGGATCAGATAGAAAATCTATGAAAACCCGATTCCTCATCCCTGTGCTTGCCGCGATCACCCCGCTCCTCCAAGCCGAACCGCCCGCCGGAACCTCGCCGGACCGCCCGTCCAGCGCCCAGCCTGAGGGGGGAAACATGCGGGACAAGATGCGCGATAAAATGATGTCCCACCTTCCGCCCGAGCTACGCGAGCGGTTCGAGGCGGCCCGCGAAAAAGCCATGCAGGATCCGGCGATTCAGGAGCTGCGCAAAAAGGCGGACACCGCCGCCGAGGATTTCCGCAAGGCGATGCGCGAGGCCATGATGAAGGCCGATCCCGGGCTCGCCGAGGTCCTGAAAGATCGCATGGACGGAAAGCCGCCGGGCGGAAAAGATGGCAAGCGCGATGGTGGGCCTGGCTTCGCCAACCTCAGTGAAGGCGATCGACAAAAGCTGATGGCAGCCCGCGAGAAAGCTCAGTCCGACCCGGCTGTCCAAGCGGCCGAGGCCAAAAAGCAGGCTGCCAAGTCGCCGGAGGAACGCCGCGCGGCCGGCGATGAATTCCACAAGGTGATGAAGGAGGCCCTGCTGAAAGCCGACCCCTCGCTCGGGCCGGTGATCGACCAGCTCAAACCGCCGCAAGGTCCTTCGAAACCTCCCGTGGGCCCCGACATGCCGGGCATGCCTCCGGGCGGGGAATAAGCATCGAACGCCCCAACCTGGAGGGACGGCCTCCGTGACGTCCGGCTTTGTTTGCCGCTCAAGCCAACAAGTGGGCTCCGACGGAGCAGAGCCCTCCAATGAGAACGAACGCGCCAGCGTGGAGGGATGACCTTTCGCGTTCGCTGACTTTATTCGCGGGAAAAATCTGAATCCAGGTTTACGCCATCTGCCCGAGGGCGAGAAACGCCGCGAGGGTGGCGGCGATCAGGCCGGCGATGATCGCGCATCCGGCGAGCTCTCCGCGCCAGGAAAAATCCGGGGCCGGTCGCAGCCAGAAATTCATCAGGCGCGAGTAGGCCGGCATCACCACATACGTAAGGAAGGCGAGGTCAAGCGACAGCAGGATCAAAAATGCGACCGGCATCGGCAGCAGCTGGAAGACCGGTGACAGCAGCTGCCGCATGACCATGATCACCGGGAACAGTGCGGAGAGGATGACAAGTGCCTGGCGCCAGCGAGCCGGCGGCGCGGTGATCGCTGAGGTGTCGAACCATCCCTCGAACCCGCTGCCGATCCGGCGCAAGGTGAGGCGGTGAACATACGCGCGGACCTCCCGGATGAGCTCCTTGCGAACCTTCGCATTCAGCCAGGCATCGAGATGTTCGCGGCTGTCGAACCGCACGACCACGATAAATTCGCACCCCTCCGGCGCATCGAAAGATTCCGTACCCAAAAATCCCTCCCACTTCCGCGCCTCTTCCAGGATCCGCCTCCTCCAATCCAGGAACTCCGCCTTCCGGTCGGCCCGGATGTGATGCGCAAAAACCGACGAGGCCGAGCCGGCGGGATGCCGGCTGTGGGCAAAAAAGAATTCGACCGCCGGCTCGGCAAGGAACCCGCCGATCTCGCCGAGCAATTCCTGACGCCGGGGCGTGGCCAGCCACTGCCTGAGAAACGTCCCCTGGCTGAACCGGTAGAGCACGACATACGCATCCTGAAGGCCCGGGATCGGCGGAAAGATCTCCGAGCCCAGGTAGCCCTCAGCCTGGCGCGAGAGCATCATGAGCTCGCGCATCACCGCCTCCGCCGCTGCCTCCTTCTCAGGAAGCACCCGCCTCCAGATAATCCCGGTCACCCCCGCCGCATCAAACGCTTCCATGGCGGGAACTCAACCCTCCTGCGCTAAGAAAGAAAAGCGCGAATCTTCCGGGACGAGGCGGCCGTGTAGAGTCTAAAGTTGCAAAAGCGGATTCCGTCTTGGGCAACCTTGTTTGGAGTTCCGCCTTCAGGCGGTGCTTTTTGGTTTCCCTCATCAATCGCCAGCCGCCTAAAGGCGGGACTCCGAACCCGGAAGCCCTTTGCCTGACAGACATGCAAAATGGGGGGGGCCAGGCGGCGGGTTCGCGAAACGACGCAGTCTACCAGTCGGCGTTTGATCCGCGCGTGTCAAGGTGGATGAATCCGGGATACCGGCCGACACCGCCTTGGAAGAGCCCCGCCTTGCGCAGGTCACGCGCCATCGCGGCCACCCGCTTCGGAGAGGAGTTGAACCGGACGTCGATCGCGTTGTTTCGGATGTGGTACGAGTTGCTCTTGGCCCCGGCACACTTCGCATTGTAGGCCGGGGAGCGGTACACCGAAAGCACCTCGCCAACAGGCTCCCCCAAACGAAGGGCGACCTTGTCCATCGCCAGAAGGGTTTTGCGGATGTTGTTCCAGAGCTGGCGGGGAGGAAGCGTGTTGTGCACGTTCCCGCGGGCCTTCGCATGCGACTCGATGATCTTCTGAAGAGAGATCTTCCGAAGCCCAAGACGGTTCAGAAATTTTTTATAAGCCTCGACGTTCCCTCCGATGACCCCGCGGAGCGACGGTGGCATCTCCGAGCGGGAGGGCGATGTGCTGCCACCATCCAGCCCGCGCAGGACATCCATTACGTTCCACATGGCGTCGGCCTTGCCCGCGCCCATCAGCAGCCCCGTGCCTGTGCACAAAATTAGGCCCATCAGGCGCCGGCGCGGAATATAAAGTTCAGTGTGATTCATTCGCAGAAAGGAATAACAAACCACAGATTTTCGATCCGAAAAGTGGTTTTTTATATATTTTGCAAGCACGTTTGATGCCAGAACACAAGGCGGGGGCGGGTTTTTGGCACCGGGAAATTTGTGTGGGTCGGACACGTCAGACACGTCGGGCGGGGACAGGCGATCTGAATTTCTTTGATGTCGCGCAAAAAAATATCGCCCTTGTCTGGCGGATCAGATACCCGAGGGGAAGTGGATATTTTCCGGGTCATAGCTGGGGCAGTGCGCAAGGGCGGAAGTCTTGTGCTGGCTTGGGTTTTGGCGGCTCCGGCCCCGGCGCAGTCGACCGACGGCGGGATCATGCGTCCCGTGGCGGATATGTTCCAGCCGCTCTCGCGCCCGGCCGAGATGATCCACGAGTCAGCGGTGCTCGTCCTGATGATCACGGCAGCGATCTTTGTGGTTGTCACAGCGATGCTGGTTTTTGTGGTGTGGAAGTTCCGCCGAAAGGGTCCCGAGGACGACATGGAGGAGCCCCCGCAGATTTACGGGAGCACCCACATCGAGCTGGCTTGGACGGTTATTCCGATCCTGATCACGTTTGTGCTGATCCTGGTGACCAGCCGGACGATTGGCGAAATCCAGAATGCGAAAATGCCAGAGGATGCGCTGAAGATCCGCCTGGTTGGCCACCAGTGGTGGTGGGAGGTCCATTACCCGGACCTCGGCATCATCACGGCCAACGAGATCCATGTGCCGGTGAGCACTCGGACCGGGAAGCCGCGGCCGACCGAGATCATCCTGGAGTCAGCCGACGTGATCCACAGCTTCTGGGTTCCCCAGCTCGCCGGCAAGACCGACATGGTCCCGAACAAGCGGAACCGGACGTGGATCGAGCCGTTTGCGACCGGGACGTTTTTTGGGAACTGCGCCGAGTACTGCGGGACCCAGCATGCCAACATGCTTCTCCGGGTGATCGTCGAGGAGCCGGCGGATTTTGACAAGTGGGTCGCCAACATGAAGCGGGCTCCCGGCGTTCCGACGGAGGGAATGGCCGCGCAGGGGCATCGCGACTTTTACGGGAACTCCTGCGTGAGCTGCCACCGGGTGGACGGCACGGTCGCCGAGGGCGTCTTCGGCCCGGACCTCACGAAGCTGATGACGCGCCAGACGATCGGGGCCGGCGTCGCCCCGCTGACTCCAGAAAACCTGCGCACTTGGGTGCGGGATCCGCAGTCACTCAAGACCGGCTGCCTCATGCCCGACATGAAGCTGCTCGACAGCGAAGTGGACTCGATCACCGCCTACCTCCTCACCCTGAAATGAACCCCGATACGTTCGATCCGAATTTTAAAATCCCGGCGCCCGAGCGGATCGGCGACGAGCGGGGCTCGCTCACCCGGCTCGTGCAGGAGATGGTTTTCACGGTCGACCACAAGCGGCTCGGCCTGATGTACATCGGCTCCGGGCTCCTCTTCTTCGTCATCGCCGGCATCATGGCCGCAATGATCCGGATCCAGCTCGCCGTGCCGAGGAACGACTTCCTCGAGCCCGATGTCTTCAACCGGCTGTTCACGATGCACGGGACGGCGATGGTCTTCCTCGTCGGGATGCCGATCATCTTCGGGTTTGCGAACTACCTGGTGCCCCTGATGATCGGGGCCCGCGACATGGCGTTCCCCCGGCTGAACGCGTTCGGGTTCTGGGTCTTCTTTTTCAGCGGGCTCCTGCTCTACTTCAGCTACCTGGGTGCGCCCGGGCTCTACGCTGCGGGGTCGGCGCCGGACGTCGGCTGGTTCGCGTACTCCCCGCTGACGGCGAAGGCATTCTCGCGCGGCCACAGCACCGACTACTGGACGCTGTCCCTGCTCATGGGCGGCATTGGCAGCCTCGTCACCTCGATCAACATCATCGTCACGACGCTCTGCCTGCGCTGCAAGGGGATGATCCTCGGCCGCATGCCGCTCTTTGTCTGGCTCTTCCTCGTCGTCGCGTTCCTCGTCATCATCGCGATTCCGCCGCTCTCGGCCTGCCAGATCATGCTGATCCTCGACCGCTACTTCGGCGCGAAGTTTTTTGACACCCAGGCCGGCGGCTCGGCCGTGCTCTGGCAGCACTTCTTCTGGATCTTCGGGCACCCGGAAGTTTACATCCTGATCCTCCCCGGGTTCGCGATCGCGTCCGAGGTGATCCCTGTCTTTTCCCGCAAGCCGATCTTCGGGTACCCGGTCATGGTCGCGGCCAGCGTGATGATCGCGTTCATCAGCCTCGGGGTCTGGGCGCACCACATGTTCTCGGTCGGGATGACGTCGATCGGAAATACGTTTTTTGCGATCTCGACCCTGCTCGTGGCGATCCCGACCGGCATCAAGATCTTCAACTGGATCGGTACGATGTACGGCGGCAAGCTGCGCTTTGAGCTGCCGATGCTCTTCTGCATCGGGTTCCTCTTCCAGTTCCTGATCGCCGGCCTCACCGGGGTGATGCTCGCGATCGCCCCGTTTGACTGGCAGCTCACCGACTCGTACTTCGTCGTCGCCCATTTCCACTACGTCCTCATCGGCGGCCTCCTGTTCACGATTTTTGCGGGCATCTACTACTGGTACCCGAAGGCGCTCGGAAAGATGCCGGACTTCCGGCTCGGGCTCTGCCACTTCATCCTTTTCACCGTCGGGTTCCACATCACGTTTTTCCCGCAGCACATCGCCGGATTCCTCGGGATGCCCCGCCGCATCTACACGTATGACACCGGCCGCGGGTGGGATGCCTGGAACCTGATCTCGACGATCGGCGTCATCTTCCAGGCGGCCGGCATCCTGTTTTTTGTCGTCAACCTGATCTACTCGTACATCTGGGGTAAGAAGGCGGGCGACGATCCCTGGGATGCCTGGTCGCTCGAATGGTCGACGACCTCGCCGCCTCCCGCATACAATTTCGAAACGATCCCGGAGGTCCGCAGCCGCAGGCCGCTATGGGATCTTAAGCATCCGGACGACCCGGACTGGAAATACGAATGAGCACCGCCGCACCATCGACCGACTGGAAGTTGCCCTCGACCCGCAAGGTCGCGGTGATCTCGCTCATCCTGACCGAGTCCGCGCTCTTCACGATCTTTCTCGTCGCGTACCTTTTTTATATGGGCAAGAGTCTGAACCCGCCATATCCGGCGCAGGTCCTGGAGTTCCCGCTGCTTGCGACGATCGCCCTCCTGTCGAGCAGCATCACGATCGTGTTGTCGGAGCGCGCGCTCCACGCGGGCAAAAAGGGGGCCTTCCACCTCTGGTGGGCGATCACGATCGCGCTTGGAGCGTACTTCCTCTGGTTTACCGCCATGGAGTGGAAGCACTTGATCTTTGAAAAGGACCTCACGCTGGCCACGAATGTCTTCGGGACCACGTTCTTTTCGCTCGTCGGCCTCCATGCCAGCCACGTCATCATTGGACTCTTCCTTCTCACCCTCGTCCTGGTGCTCAGCCTCCTGGGAAAAGTGCCAGCCGACCACACCGAGCACCTCGAGATGATCTCGTGGTACTGGCACTTCGTCGATGTGATCTGGATCGTCGTGGTCACCGTCGTCTACATCATCAGCACCCGCATCACCTGACATGGAAGAGGATCCCAACAAAATTGAGCTGCCAGCCCCGACCGGGTGGCCGATCATGTCCGCGTTCGGCCTCGTCCTGGTTTTTGCCGGCCTCGTCACGAGCCCGGTGGTGAGCCTCGTCGGGTTGGTGACCGGGCTCTTCGGCGCGGTCGGCTGGTTCCGCGATGTCTTCCCGCATCCCAAGCACGAGGCTGTCGACCTCGTCCCGACCTCCGAGCGGGCGTCGACGATCAAGCGCTCGCAGCGCAAGGTCGAGCACATGGCATTTGGCGAAGGCGGGCACCGGCTCCGCCTTCCGATTGCCGTGCACCCCTACCTTTCGGGCGTCAAGGGCGGTCTCGCCGGCGGCGCCGTCATGGCCGTCCTGGCCTGCCTCTGGGGGGCGTTCAAATACGGAAGCATCTGGTACCCGGTGAACCTTCTCGCCGCGGCGGGCGTTCCCAGCCTGGCATTGGCCGGAGTCGAGACGCTCAAGCAATTCAGCGCGCTCGGGCTACTGGTCGGCTCGGTCACCCACCTTTCGGTTTCGGTTCTCATCGGCCTCCTCTACGTCGTCATCCTGCCGATGCTCCCCGCGCGCTTCGAATGGTTTTGGGGCGGGATCATGACGCCGATCATGTGGACCGGGATCGTCGCCGCCTCGCTCCGCCTGGTGAACCCGGTTCTCGCCCAGCACGTCGACTGGCCGTGGTTCATCGTCTGCCAGATCGCGTTCGGCATGGTCGGCGGGTATGTCGTCTTCAAATCCGAAAAAGTGGAAACCATCCAGAGCCTTCCCCTCGCGGCCAAGCTCGGGGTCGAGGCCCAGCACAAAGAGCCATGAGACCCGCGCCTCTCCTCCTCGCCCTTGTGGCAATCGTCGGCTGCGACAGGATCCCCGGACAGCCACAGCCGGATTCCCGCTGGACGTCGCCGTCTTCGGTCACGGATTTCACAACCCTCTATCGGCAAAACTGCCTCGGATGCCATGGCTGGAACGGCGTCGTCTCCGGCTCGATTGCGATGGATAGCCCGTCTTACCTTGCCCTCCTGCCGCGCGAGGTCCTGCTGTCGGCGATCGAAGCAGGGATTCCGGGGACTGCGATGCCGGCCTCTGCGCAGGCACATGGCGGGACGCTTTCGGAGAGCCAGATCGAGATCCTCGTCAACGGGATCCTTGCGAAAAAGCCGACCGGTACCGCACCGCTTCCCGCCTACGCCGCGCCGCTCGGGGATGTGGCGGCCGGCAAATCCGTCTTTGCCGTCGCCTGTGCCTCCTGCCATGGCGCAACGGGAGACGGCGGCGGGAAGGCCGGGTCCGTCATCAACCCCGCCTACCTCGACCTCGTCACCGACCAGTACCTCCGCACGATTGTGATCGCCGGCCGCCCGGACCTCGGCTGCCCGGAATTTGCTGCCCGCATCCCCGGACGCCCGATGACCAGCACGGAGGTTGCGGACGTCACCGCCTGGCTCGCCTCCCACCGGAAAAACGAGTTTGGCCAACCGCTCGGATCGGGCGGAGCTCCCAAAACCGGCCCTGGCGTCCCGCCCGCAGAATCCTCTCCGAACACGCGCCCGATACCCTCGCCGCATGTGCCAGCAACCCAAACGCCATCCCAGCCATGAATGACGAACCTTGCAAACCCTGCGACTGCGAGGGAAAGAAGCCGTCCCGCCGGGATTTTCTCCTTTGGATCGGGTTCGGGCTGAACGCCGTCGCCGGCGCGATGATCGGGATCCCGCTCCTCGGCTACGTGCTCTCCGCGTTCTTTAAACCGAACCCGCTCACTTGGATTTCGCTTGGGCCGGTCGACCAGTTCCCCGAGGGGAAAACCCGGTTCGCCAGCTACGAAAACCCGCTCCGCCGCGAGTGGGATGGCGATACCTCCAACATCCCGTGCTGGGTCCGCCGGATCAAAGGCAACGACTTTCAGGTCTTCGCGATCAACTGCACGCACCTCGGGTGCCCGGTCCGCTGGTTCGAGGAATCCAGGCTGTTCATGTGCCCGTGCCACGGCGGCGCATTTTATGAGGACGGCGGGCATGCCGCCGGCCCACCGCCGCGCGGGCTCTACACATACGAGCTCAAGGTCGAAAACGGCACGCTGTTCATCAAGGGGGGCGTTCTTCCGAACCTCTCGAACCAGAACATATGAACAAGCTTCTTAACATCGCCCGCAGCGCTTTCCTCTGGGTGGATGACCGCCTGCACATCGCGAAGCTCTACGAGTCGACGGCCGGCCACCACGTCCCGCAGAGCTCGGGCAGCTGGTTCTATGTCTTCGGCAGCGCGACCCTGCTCTGCTTCATGATCCAGCTCGCTACAGGGATCATGCTCGCGATGGTGTACGTGCCGTCCGCCGCCGAGGCCTACACCACGCTGGAATACCTCACGTTCCAGCAGGAGCTCGGCTGGTTTTTGCGCGCCGTCCACTTCTGGGGCTCCAACTTCATGGTCGGGATCATGCTCCTGCACATGACCCAGGTCTTCCTCTTCGGAGCCTACAAGTACCCTCGCGAGATCACGTGGATCACCGGGGTCATCCTGATGGTCCTCACGCTCGGCTTGGCGTTCACCGGCCAAGTGATGCGGTTCGACGAGGATGCATACTGGGGGCTCGGCATCGGGGCGGCGATCATGGGACGTGTCCCGTTTGTCGGAGAGCAGATGGTCAACATGATGCTCGGCGGACCGATCATCGCCTCCGAGACGCTGTCCAGGTTTTTTGCCCTCCATGTCTTTGTCCTGCCCGGCGGCGTGCTCGCGATCGTGAGCATTCACCTGCGGATGGTCCTCACCAAAGGCATCAACGAGTACCCGCAGCCAGGCATGCTCGTCCGCCGCGAAACCTACGATAAGGAGTACGCCGCCATCCTCAAAAAGGAGGGCGTCCCGTTCTTCCCGAAGGCGATCAGCAAGGACCTCGTCGCCGCATCGATCGTCATCTTCGGGATCCTCGCCTGCGCGATCCTCTTCGGCCCGGAGGGCCCGAGCGGCCCAGCGGATCCGGTCCAGATCAACACCCTCCCGCGCCCGGACTTTTTCTTCCTCTGGATCTTTGCCATCGCTGCGCTCATGCCGGATTGGATAGAGACCCCGGCTCTCCTTGGCGGCCCGGTAATCATCGGGATCATCCTCTTCGCGCTCCCGTTTTTCAACGGGACCGGGGAGAAGAGCTGGCGCCGGCGCCCGGTCGCCGTCATCACCGTGATCCTCACCTACGTGTCGCTCGGCCTGCTCACCTACCTCGGGCATACCTCGCCCTGGTCGCCGGACATGGATGCCTGGAAATCCGCCGAAACCCCGCTGGAGTTTGTCGAGGGCCGCTCGCCGCTGGAGCTCCAGGGGCTGCTTGTCATCCAGTCGATGCAGTGCCGGAACTGCCACGCCATCGACGGGATCGGCGGTCACCGCGGGCCCGACCTCGCCGATGTCGGGTCCCGACTGACCAAGGCCCAGCTGATCCGCCAGGTCATCCAGGGCGGCGGCAACATGCCGGCCTACGGGAAAAATCTGACGCCCGATCAGGTCGAGGCGGTCGTCGCCTACATGGTCTCGCTCCGCCCGCAGGGCGTGCCTCCCGCCCGGGATTCCTCCCAGCCCGGACAGGCACCGATGGAATAAGGCCGGGGCTTAAGAGCGGGCTTGCCGAACAGGTTTATCAGCGGCGGCCTTCTTGACGAAGGCGCTCGCGGATCGCTTCGAGCTCCAGCACGGCGTGCAGGTCGCGCGGGCGGTCCATCGCGCGCTTGGCTTCGATCAACGAGATGTCGATCCCGTAGGCCACCGCACGCTCGACGGCCGTGCGACCTCATCGGTTCTCCAGAATTTTTCCAGCTCCGGCGGCAGGGATTCTCTGACATCCATCCTTCTACCCTGCCGTGCCCTGCTGGGCTGTCGAGCCGGGTCTTCAGGCCCAGGCCGCGGCGATCTGGCGGATCAGGTTCGGTCCGCGATAGACAAATCCGGTATAGATTTGGACCAGCGAGGCGCCGGCGAGGAGCTTCTCCGTGGCCGACTCGGCGCTCATCACCCCGCCGGAGGCGATGATCGGCAGGGCGGTGTTCTGGCGGAGCTGGCGGAGCACTTCGGTCGAGCGGCTCCGGAGGGGCGATCCGCTCAGGCCCCCGGCTTGGTCGGACTCCTGCGGCACGGCCGAATGGTCGAGCGTCGTGTTGGTGGCGATGAGGCCATCCAGGCGCTCCGCTTCGGCAAGTTGGGCCATCTCGCGAACCGCATCGTCTGTGAGGTCGGGCGCGATCTTGACCAGGAGCGGCTTTGTCGCATCAATCGCCTTCAGCGTGCGCACGATCCGGGCCAGCGAATCGCGGTCCTGAAGCTGGCGAAGGCCGGGCGTGTTTGGCGAGCTCACGTTGATCACGAAATAATCTCCGTACGGAAGCAGTTGGCGAAAGCTGGCCGCGTAGTCGGCGGCGGCGTCTTCGAGTGGGGTCACCTTGGATTTTCCGATGTTCATCCCGACCGGGATGCGCGGCCACCTGCCGGAAGCCCGGAGCGCGGCGAGCCGCCTGGCGACCGCCTCAGCCCCGTCGTTATTGAAGCCCATCCGG
>JBGTAT010000181.1:0-4441 GCA_041749755.1 Terrimicrobiaceae bacterium
CATCCGCGACACGCTCACAGCCGGGGCCGGGCTCTGCCACGAGGACGCGGTCCGCGAGGTGATCACCCGCGGCCCGGAGCGGATCCAGGAGCTCGTGCAGCTTGGCATGCACTTCGACCGCCGCGAGACGATGAACGGCGACAACGAGCTCGACCTCGGCAAGGAAGGCGGCCACTCGAAGCGTCGCGTCCTCCACTTTCAGGACTCCACCGGCATGGAAATCGAGCGGACCCTGCTCGAACAGATTTCCTCGCACCCGCAGATCGAGGTGATGGAGAACCACATGGCCGTCGATTTCATCACCACCGGAAAGCTCGGCTACGCGATGCAGAACAGCTGCGTCGGGGTCTACGTGCTCAACGAGGCCACCGGCGACGTCGAAACCCTGCGCAGCGACGTCATCGTATTGGCCACCGGCGGATGCGGAAAAGTGTGCCTCTACACCACGAACCCAGACGTCGCGACCGGCGACGGCGTGGCGATGGCCTGGCGGGCCGGGGCCACGATCGCGAATATGGAGTTCATCCAGTTCCACCCGACCTGCCTGTTCCATCCGGAGGTCAAATCCTTCCTGATTTCCGAGGTGGTGCGCGGTGAGGGAGGCATCCTGCTCGACGCCAAAGGGCGCCGGTTCATGGAGAAGCACAACCCGCAGATGGAGCTCGCCCCGCGCGACATCGTGGCGCGCGCGATCGATGCGGAGATGAAGCGCAGCGGCAGCAAATGCGTCTTCCTCGACATCACCCACAAGCCGGCGGACTTCGTCAAGTCCCGCTTCCCGCACATCTACGAGACCTGCCTGCAGCACGGGATCGACATCACCAGGCAGCCGATCCCGGTCGTGCCCGCAGCCCACTACCAGTGCGGCGGAGTCAAAACCGACCTGCACGGCGAAACCTCGCTGCGCGGGCTCTTCGCGATCGGCGAGGTCGCCTGCACCGGCCTCCACGGGGCGAACCGGCTCGCCAGCAACTCGCTCCTCGAAGGCCTCGTCCTCGCCCACAATGCCTTCGAAAAAAATGCGCGGCCCCATCCGCCGCGGGTCGCGTTCGATCTCCCGGAGTGGCGGCCCGGCCAGGTTTCGGATGTCGATGAGATGGTGGTCATCTCGCACAACTGGGAGGAAATCCGGCGCCTCATGTGGGACTACGTCGGGATCGTGCGCACGGACAAGCGCCTCCAGCGGGCGGCCACCCGCCTGCGCAACCTGCACGCCGAGGTGCAGGAGTTTTACTGGAATTTTAAAATCACAACCGACGTCCTGGAGCTTCGAAACCTGGTGACGGTAGCCTCGCTCGTTGTCGACTGCGCGCTGAGCCGCAAAGAGAGCCGCGGCCTCCACTTCACGCTCGACTACCCGGAGCGCGACGACGCCAAATTTCTCCGCGATACGACGCTCCGGCGTACGTAGTTCGGCGTGGGGGGGGGAATCGGCTCAGGCCCCCCGAAGAAGCCGGCGCCCGGTAAACGAGGGGAGCCGGGCCTGGCTGATTGCCTGCTGGGCGGCCCGGATATCGTACTCGACCCGGCGGAACTCCACTTCGTTGGACTTCGGATGGTAGAGCACGTAGCAGGCGCGCGGGTCGCCATCCCTCGGCTGTCCAACGGATCCCACATTCAGGGTGACCTTGCCGTGCGAGGGAAGCGGGATGATGCCGTTTCCCGGGACGAGCGCCTCGAGGCCGGCGCTTCGCTGCCAGCTCAGAATCATCGGGCGATGGGTGTGGCCGATAAAACAGACGGGAGAGCGCTGGCGGAGAAAATGCAGCAGGGCGGACTCGACATCGAGCAGGTACTGCCACTCCTCGGGAGCAAAAAGCGAGGCGTGAGTGAAGACCTCGCGCGGGCGGTTGATGCGGGCGGGCAGCGAGGCCAGCCAGGCCCGGTTGGCGGCGGACATATTTTGCTCAGCCCATCGGATCCCGGCCCCTGCGGTGTCGTTCATATCGAGAAGCGTGCGCGGGTTGCCGACCGCCGCATCGTGGTTCCCGAGCACAGACGGCCAGCCGCGCTCGCGCACGCGCTCCGTGCACTCGTCGGGAAACGCCGCGTAGCCGACGATATCGCCAAGGCAAACGACCTCCTTGATCTCAAGCCGATCGAGGTCCGCACACACGGCATCGAGCGCGTGCAGATTCGAATGGATGTCGCTCAGGACGGCAAGCGGGGGGCTGGGCATGAGATGGATTCGGACAAAATCAGGGGGAAGTAAAGCGGATCGATTCAAGCTCCGCAAAGACATATCCGATGAAAAGCTGCATTTCCGCGCGCAGCGGGATCCGGTCGGAATCGTTCGAGAGCCAGATCGTGCCGCTGCGGAATTTGCCGTGCGGCTCGAGGCGGAAGTCTTTTTTGAGGTTGATCCGCTGGATCTGGAGGTCGAGTTCAAGCGCGTCGCGCGTCATGCCGGCGACCGTCAGCGGGCCGGTGCGGAGTGCCTTGATCTCAACAAAAAATGGGGCGTCACCAGGAAAGATAATCGTGGAAAATGTTTCCCCAAGCGCCAGGCTCTGGCTGCGGATGAAAAGCATGCCGCTGAAAAGGTCGCGGATCGGGGAGATCTTGATGCGCTTCCAGCGGGCCGGGTTCTCGCCGGGCGGGAAATTCTCCCGGAGCCGCCAGAGCCCGTCCGGGCGGGCGACGATCTGGGTGATGATCGATCGGGCGGAATAGTTCTCGGTCTGGAGCGAGGAGACGGTTCGCATCCCGTCGGTCGCCATCGTGCTTTTTAATTCCGCATCGAGCTGCCAAAGGACCCGCGCCAGGCCGCTCGTCCCTCCGCTGGCGTCGAGAACGACCGACTCCGCACCGGCTGAGATTTTGGCGCGGGCGCGCCCGGCTTCGATATCCGTCCAGCCGATCCGGTAATCGGCTTCAAACGACCGGACCGCAGCGAAGCGGCCGGGCACGTCGGGAGAGAGCGAATCGCGCCAGTCGGCCAAGACGAATGGGACAAAAATCAGGAGCGCGGCCAGGATCGCCCCGGACGCTCGGCGGGGACTCTTGCGGAAAATCGTGGCACGGGCGTCCGGGCGCATCTCCGAAAGTCGCACGCCGGTCAGGCGGAGGGCCTCCGGGTTCGGAGTTCCGCCTTTAGGCGGCTGGCGAGTGGGGAGGTAGCCTAAAAAGCACCGCCTGACCACCGGAGCACTGGGAGTGCTCGGGGGAGACTGCACGGAGTGCAGCCCGCAGGGCAAGACGAGCGGGAGCGAGCGCGTCAACGCCCAACTCCAAACAAGCGCCCCCAAGGCGGAGCCCGCTTTTGCAACTTTCGGGCATGCGCCCTGGGCGTCCTCCCGGCGGTTTTTGGCATGGGCAGGATGCCCATGCCACTCAGAGAAATGGGATTCCGTCGGACCAGCACATGGGTGGAGGGCCATTAGGCCGGAGGGATAACGGGGACGATCCCCTCGGTCAGGAACCAGCCGCGCTGACCGGCTCCGGTCTGACCGTAGAACCATCGCCCGCGCTGGCTGAGAATCTTGACGATCCCACCCTCCGGGAGGGCGGCCACCTTTTCGGATTGGTCGGCCGGGGCATTGAGAAGCGTGGTTCCTCCGGTCGTGAGGACGATAGCATCATTTCGCCCGGAGATCCTTGGGTCGCAGGTCCAGGCGAGGGCCAATGAAGCGGTGGCGAGCAGGAGCACGAGCACTCCGAGCACGACGGAAGGCCGGCCGGCCGGTGCCCTGCGAAGAGCCAGGATCGCCAGCAGAAATGCGGCGATCCAAAAAAGGAGGGTGCCGCCAAGGGCGAGCGCATCCATGGGGACGCGGTCGAGAACCTTTTGCTTCCAGGTAAGCGGCGCACGGGGGATCGCCAGATCGGCGTTTGTCTCCTCAAGGGCGGCGCGGGCGGGAGCAAAGCGGGGGTCCAAGACCAGCGCGCGACGAAAGCTCAACGCAGCCCGGGCATCCTGGCCGCTCTGGCGGAAACTCCGCCCAAGCTCAAAATAGACAGCCGCCTGCGGGGCACCGGACTCCAGCACCTGCTCGAAAAGTTTGGCCGCTTGCTCGTACTCGCCATCCGCATACCGCGCCCGCGCATCGGCGAGCCCATCCGCATGGAGGGACGGGAGCAGGAAAGCGAAGCAGGCGGCCAGCAGGATGGTGGAAGAAATGAGCTTAGTTTTCATCTCGGAGGGTCTCATCAAATTGTTTGAGGCTGGCGAGCACTGCCTCGCGCGACTCGACGGATGGAGGAACGGAGCCTCCGGCTGCAAACTTGGATTCTGCAAACCGGTCGAGGGCACCGAGCAGGGAATCCTGGATCCCGTCAGGCAGGCCGCAGCTCTGGATCCGCGCGGCAACCTCGCCCTCATCGACATTCAGGCGCAAGGCGAGGTACTGGGAAACGGCCCCGCAGAAGGCCTCCGGCTCGACCGAGCGGAGGCGGGCCAACGCCGCGCGGGCCAGCTTCTTGCGCGCCAAGCGCCTTCCCG
>JBGTAT010000182.1:0-1745 GCA_041749755.1 Terrimicrobiaceae bacterium
GGAACATCGAGTCGGTGACCTGGATCGCCTGGCACGCAAGCGCCCCGAGCCCGACGCCCGGGAAAATATAGACGTTGTTCCCCTGCCCCGGGACATGCGTCACCCCGTTGAGGGTCACCGGTGCAAACGGGCTGCCGCTCGCGAAGATCGCCTTCCCACCGGTTGCGCCATACGCCTCCTCGGCGGTGCATTCCGCCTGGGAGGTGGGATTGGAAAGTGCAAAGATGATCGGGCGGGGGTTGATCTCCGCCATGGTCTTGAGGATCTCTTGGGAAAATGCCGGACCCGCTCCGGCCACGCCGACGATCGCGGTCGGCCGCAGGCGGCGAACCGCATCGAGCAGGTCGGCGACCGGCTCAGCCTCGTGCGCAAACGGAAGTTTGTGGTGGGCCAACTCGTCCCCACGCCCCTTCACAACAAGGCCCTTCGAATCAAAAAACCAACACTGACGCTTGGCGGCCCCGGGAGAAATCCCCTCGGCCTCGAGCGCGCTGGCAAAAAGCTCGCCGATCCCGGTGCCCGCCTCGCCGGCCCCGTAAAAAAGGATTTTCTGCGACGTGATCGGCTGCCCGGTTAGGCGGGTGGACGCCAGGAGGCCGGCGAGCGTCACGGCCGCGGTCCCCTGAATGTCGTCGTTAAAGCAGCAGATCTTCTCGCGGTACGTGCTCAGAAGATCGAACGCCGTCGTGTTTCCAAAGTCCTCAAACTGGAGGAGGGCACCTGGAAAGACGGATTTGACGGCTTCGACGAACTCGGCCAGGAACGAGCGGAATTCCTCGCCGCGCAGGCGGGGCTCGGTGAGCCCGATGTAGAGCGGATCCTCAAGGAGCTTTTTATTGTTCGTGCCGACATCGAGCGTGATCGGAAGGCAGTAGTACGGATGCAGCCCGGCGCACGCGGTATAGAGCGAGAGCTTGCCGACCGGGATCCCCATCCCGAGCGCCCCGAGGTCGCCGAGCCCGAGGATGCGCTCCCCGTCGGTGACAACAATCATCCGGACCCCGCGGTTCGGCCAGTGCCGGAGGATCTCCGCCACCCGGCCGCGGTCGTGGTGGGTGATCCAAAGCCCGCGCGGACTGCGAAAGATGCTTCCATACTCCAGGCACGCCTGTCCGACGGTCGGCGTATAGATGATCGGCATGAGGTCCTCCAGGTGGTCGAGGAGCAGCCGGTAAAACAGCGTCTCGTTGCGCTGCTGCAGAGTCGTCAGAAAAATGTATTTTTCGAGGTTGTTCGGCTTACGCGATAACTGGCCGAGCGCGCGCTCGACCTGCTCGTCCATCGAAAAGATCCGGGGCGGGAGCAGCCCGCGGAGCCCGAGGGAGTCCCGCTCGTGCTCGCTGAATGCGGTGCCTTTATTAAGGAGGGAGTTGGAGAGGAGCGTGGTGCCGGCCGAAATATCATGGCGGCCGATGGGTGAGAGTTTGTTCACTGTGTAATGTAGGATGCGAACCATCGGCGCCCACGGGCGCTATCCGCCAGCCGGCTCCCACGGTCCACAAAACGATAAACAGGATTCCGCGGGCGGAGTCGCCCGAAATCCCCGGTGCCGTTGACCCTGATCAAAAAAAATGCTATCCGGGCGGCCAGCCAAGCGCCCGGCCCCCGAGCAGGTGGACATGAAGATGGGGGACGGTCTCGCCACCGTCCGGCCCGTTGTTGATGACGAGGCGGAACCCCGTCCCGGAGATCCCTTCGGCGCGGGCGATGGCCGCCGCGCTCAGGAGCAGGTGGCCAAGGAGCCC
>JBGTAT010000183.1:0-1606 GCA_041749755.1 Terrimicrobiaceae bacterium
GGGCTGGCCGGTCAGCGACTCCAGCGGCGGATCGCGGTGCAGGTGCTGGCTCATCACCTGGGCGAGGGAGCCGCTGAAGGGCGCCCTTCCCGCCAGCATGTAGTACAGCGTCACCCCGAGCGAGTAGATGTCCGACCGCACGTCCAAATCGCGCTCTTCCAGCTGCTCGGGACTGGCAAAGTGCGGCGTCCCTAAAAACCCGCCGACCGTGAGGGTCGCAGCGTCCTCATTCCCGCCGGCCGAGCTTTTAGCGAGCCCAAAATCGATGACCTTCACCGTAAATTCCTGATCGTCCTCGCGCACGAGCATGAGGTTCGAAGGTTTGATATCGCGGTGGACGAGCCCCTGCTTCTGCGCGGCACCGAGCGCCCGGGCGACCTGGGCCACCACCTCCAGCGCGGTGGTGGCAGGGATCACGCCCTCGCGCTTCATCATCGCCTCGACCGTCTCACCATCCACAAATTCCATCGCGTAGAAGCAATTCCCCCCCTCTTCGCCCAGGTGAAAAACCGTCGCCACATTCGGATGCCGGAGCGCCGCCGCTGCCCGCGCCTCGCGCAAAAACCGCTGGCGCGCCACATCGCTGGAAAGGTAGGCCCCATTGATCACCTTCAGCGCCACAAAGCACCGCAGGTTCGTGTCGAACGCCTTGTACGTGATCCCCATCGCCCCGCGCCCGAGCTCAAAGAGCGAGCCGTCCTCCCGAAGCGGGACTTCAAAATGCTGGAATCTGACGGGCTCGGACATGCGCCCACCGGTTTACCAAACAATGCGCTGGCATTTCGATGCAAATCATCCCGGCCGGCGGCCGAAAGATTCCGAAGCGCTGCCGGCCTGCCGACCGCGCGTGCGTGAACGTGCCGGGAATCCCGGCGTGACAATCCGCCGGCAGCGGGAATAGTTGGGGGATGGACGAACTGAAGCTGCTGGGCGTTGCGCTGGGATTGGCGAGTTTGGCGGGGATCAACCTCTACCTGACGGTCCTTGTCACCGGCCTCTCGGTGCACATGGGCTGGGTGGCGCTCCCGCCCGCGCTGCACGGGCTGGAGGTGCTCGGAGATCCAATCATCATCGGGGTCGCGGGGTTCCTCTACCTCATCGAGTTTTTTGCGGACAAAATCCCCTGGATCGACACCGCCTGGGATTCGGTGCACACGTTCATCCGCCCGGTCGGCGCCGCCGCCTTGGCGGTGGCAACACTGGGCGATGCCCATCCTGTCTTCGAAATCGTGGCGGCCCTCGTCGCCGGCGGGATGGCGCTCACCTCGCACGTCGCGAAGGCGGGGACCCGGCTGGTCGCCAACGCCTCTCCCGAGCCGGTGTCGAATATCGGTCTCAGCCTAGCCGAGGACGGCGTGGTTTTTGCCGGCCTCGGGCTGCTCGTCTGGAATCCCGTCGTCGGGCTCGCCGTCGCCGTCGCCTTCACGCTCGTCGTCCTCTTCCTCCTCCCGCGCCTGCTGCGGGGGATCCGCGCCAAGCTCTGGCTGGCATGGAAAAAGCTGAATGCCCCGCCGGAGGAATCGAAGCCGGCCGAGCCCGGCCAGTCGCTCCCCGGGGCGATCGAGCTCGAGCTACGCCGCGCGCACGCCAGCAAGGCGCCGGTGGC
>JBGTAT010000184.1:0-5739 GCA_041749755.1 Terrimicrobiaceae bacterium
CGCGCACGAGGGCGGTTTCGATTTCGATGCGAAGCAGCTCGGAGGTCAGGACCCGGCGCCCGAGCGCGAGGCGGCCGTCCTTGCGTGGGGCGGACGACCGGAGAACTTCGATGCCCCGCGCGATCCCGGCCTCGGCAATCCGGATCGCCGCAGTAATCGCCCGGACCTCAGCTGCAGATTTTTTTTCACGCTCTGGAAAAAAGACGCCCTTGGCGGGCTTGAGGCGCACCCTCTCATCCCTGAGCTGGCGTGCCATGCCGAACGGGAAGTCCTGCGGGACGAGGACGCTCCGCACGCCGGACGCCTTCAGCCATCCGGCAACGACACGCGCAAGCCCGGGACGCTTTTTCTTTTTGCCCAGAACGACCCTCTCGATCGCAGAATAGGCATCCACTTGGTCAACCGCCGCCTCGGCCCGCCCGCGATCGACCTCCAGGTCCGAGAGCAGCAGGGCGGTCCGGCCGCCAACGTCCAAAAAAACGAACGCGTCGGGCGCGCGGAACTTTGTCGCGTAGAGCAAATCGGCGGACGCCTCGCTCGAGGCAATGATCAGTTTGGCGCGTGGCATCCGCCACCGATAACACAGGGTGCATGACGGGAAAGTGGAAAAAGAACAAATGGCACGCATCAACTTCCTGCAAGCCATCTGCATCCTGGACTTCTACCATGCCGCCGAACATTTGAGCCTGCTCTCCGACTCCCTCTACGGTGACGACACCGAACGCGCCAAATCCCAAGCCAAGCTTGGAGAGACATGCTCTTGGAGGACCGCCTCCAGGACGCCCTGGCCCAGAAATGGCCGCATGAACCTCCGTAACTTTCCCGTCATGCATCCCCCTGCGCCAGACGTTTGATTATTTCCGTGCAATGCAGCGGATTTGTTGCATAATTTTCATTCCCTCACTTATGAAAACTGTCCTTGTTGTGGAAGATGAAGCGGTCGCTTTGGAAGACTTAAGGGACTCTCTTCTGGAAATTGATCCCTCGCTGGAGATTGTTGGCGTGCAGTCCGCCACGGAGGCCCTCGAGCTGATCGGTAGCCGAAGAAGCGATAACAGCCGTCGTTTTGACGGGGTTTTTTTGGACATCGAACTGCCCGGGATGAGCGGCATCCAAATGCTGGAGCGGATGACCAAGCCCCTGCCTCCGGTCGTGCTCGTGACGGCGCATGCCATGATGGCTCTGGACGCCTTCGGCCACGGCGTGATGGGTTGCCTGCTCAAGCCGGTTGACCAGCAGAGGCTCCGGCGGGCCTACCTCGAGATGAAGGCGGTTGCCGACGCTCCTCCGGCTGCAGAAAGCCAGGCTGCTGAATACGTGCAGGGCTCAGAAAGCCGGGTCCTCCTCCGCGATAGGAACGGCATCCACATGGTTCAAGTCCTCGATTTTTCTTACCTCAACGATGAGAACGGATCGACCCGAATCTTTTTTGGCAACCACAGCGTCGTCGTCCCGCACAGCCTCACCGACATGGAGGCCGGCCTCGATCGCGAACATTTTTTCCGCGTCAATGCCGAGACCATCGTCAACCTGAACAAGGTCACCCACTACACGACGTCCCCCACCGGGCTTTTTGTGGCTGGGCTGCCGGACGGATCGGCTGCGGAATTCAGCCCCGAGCGCTCCCGGATTTTTCAGAGCCGCTTCGAACTCTAACTTGATTTTTTGCTGTTGCGGGAGTGGAGTGGGACCGGTATGAAACGACTCCTTCTCCCCATCCTGTATGTCCTGTCGGTTTTCCCGGTCTTTTCTCAGAGCGAGGTGGCGTTCGGATCGGGCGAGGGGGTGAACGGGGAGGTTTTTGCCTTGGTTGTGCAGCCGGATGGCAAAGTCGTCATCGGCGGCGCCTTTTCGGCGGTGAACGGGATTCCCCGGCAAAATCTCGCAAGGCTCAATGCGGACGGGTCGGTCGACACCAGTTTTATTCCCCAAGCGGTGGAGGGTCCGAACGGTCCCGTGCTGGCGCTGCTGCTTCTCCCAGATGGGTCGGTCATCGCGGGGGGCAACTTTTCTTCTGCCGGAAACCTCGTCCGGTCCGACCTCGTCAAATTTCGTGCGGATGGTTCGGCAGATGCCGGGTTTGGAGCCCAGGAGGGCGGGGTGGCGACGAACGGATCCGTGGCAGCACTTGCCTCAATGCCCGACGGCAGCATCCTCGTGGGCGGTAACTTTAATACGTTCTATGGAAAGCCCCGGCGCGGGATTGCCAAGCTGGGGCCCGACGGATCGGTTGTCGAGGGACCTCAAGCCTCCTCACTGCTTAACGGTTCGGTTGCCGCGCTGGGAGCGTCCCCGGCGGGCGATGCCTTCGTGGCGGGACGGTTCACCGACCCGTCTCAGAATGCGCGGAGCATCCTCCGGCTCCCCCGCTGATCTGGACCCGGCATGCCATCCGATCACCAGAGCGTCATCCGGATCAAGGGAGCCCGGCAGCACAACCTCAAAAATCTCGACGTCCAGATCCCCCGGCACAAACTCGTCGTGGTGACCGGGCTCAGCGGCTCGGGAAAATCCTCCCTGGCGTTCGACACCCTCTTTGCCGAGGGCCAGAGGAAGTACGTCGAGAGCCTCTCCGCGTATGCCCGCCAGTTCCTCGATCAGCTGCAAAAGCCTGATGTCGACTACATCGAGGGGCTTTCCCCGGCGATCGCCATCGAGCAGCGCTCGAGCGGCGCAAACCCCCGCTCCACCATCGCCACCACCACGGAAATCTACGACTACCTCCGGCTCCTCTACTCGGCTGTCGGAGTGCCGCACGATCCTGCAAACGGAACGATCGTCTCCCGGCAGACCCCGCAGGAAATCGCGGACGCCATCCTCCGCTGGCCGGAGGGGACGAAATTTCTGCTGCTGGCCCCGCTTGTGACCGGCCAGGCCGGGGAGTTCCGCGACGTGATCGAAAAGGCCCGTCGGGAGGGGTTCGTGCGGGTCCGGGTGGACGGCGAGGTACTCGAGCTCTCGAAGCCGGATGCCGTCAAGCTGGACAAAAACAAGCGCCACACGATCGAGGCCGTGGTCGACCGTCTCGCCATCCGCGACGGCCTCGTGCAGCGGCTCGCCGACTCGATCGAAACCGCCCTGCGCTGGGGCGACGGGCACCTCTCAACCAGCCGCCAGGAGCCGGGAAAATTGTCCTGGATCGAGGAGCGTTTCTCCACCGACTTCTGCAACCCCGAAACCGGCTTCACGATGCCGAAGCTGACGCCGAAACATTTCTCCTTCAACAGCCCCCTCGGGGCCTGCCCGGCCTGCCATGGCATCGGAACGGAAGTGTATTTTGATCCCGCTTTGATGGTTGATCCGGCCAAGTCCCTGTCCCAGGGGGCGGTGCGGCCGTGGAAGTCCGCCAACAAGCGGATGAAGGCGTATTATGCCGCCCTTCTGGAAGCCCTCGTCGCCGATAGCCCGGTCCCGCTGAACAAACCATGGGCGGACCTGCCGGAGTCGTTTCAAGACCTCGTGCTCTTCGGATCGCGGGACCGCGGGATCAGCGTGCGCACCGGAGCGGGCAAAACGATCACCAAACCTTTTGAGGGGGTCGTGGCCAGCGTCGACCGCCTCTACGAGACCAGCCAGAGCGAGTTTTCCAAAAAGCGTTTGCGCGCCTTCCAAAGCCGGAGGGGGTGCAGGACCTGCAAGGGGGCCCGGCTCCGCCCGGAAATTTTATCCGTCACCGTCGCGGACCGTTCCGGCCGCGAGTACGGGATCGAGTCCCTCTGCGGGCTACCCATCGAGGAGGCTTCGCAGGTCGTGGCCTCTCTCGACCTCACGCCATCGGCCGAGGAGATCGTCAAAGACGTCCTCCGCGAAGTGCGGCAGCGGCTCCAGTTTTTGTGCGAGGTCGGCCTCGGGTACCTTCAGCTGACCCGCGAAAGCGGGACCCTCTCCGGCGGCGAAGCGCAGCGGATCCGCCTGGCCACGCAGATCGGGTCCGGCCTTTCGGGCGTCATGTACGTGCTTGATGAGCCGAGCATCGGGCTTCATCAGCGGGACAACGACCGCCTCATCCAGACGCTTCGCAACCTGCGGGATCTCGGCAACTCCGTGATCGTCGTCGAGCACGACGAGGATACCATTCGCGCCGCCGACCACATCCTCGACCTTGGCCCCGGCGCCGGCCCTCGCGGAGGCCATCTCGTTGCGGAGGGCACGCTCGAGGACATCCTGCAGTGCGAGGCCTCGCTGACCGCCCAATACCTCAAAGGCACGATCCGGATCCCGGTTCCGAAGGTCCGGGTCGCCCCCCGCCAGACCGGAGCAAAAGAGGGTGACATCGGCGACGGATGGCTCCGCGTCCACGGGGCGGTGGAAAATAATTTGCGCGACCTGACGGCGTCCTTCCCTGCGGGGTGCCTGACCTGCGTTACCGGTGTTTCGGGCAGCGGAAAATCCACGCTTGTGAACGATATCCTCCGACTGGCGCTCGAGCGCGATCTGAACCGCGCGAAGACGCGCCCGGGAAAACACCGCGCGATCAGCGGTATCGAGCAGTTTGATAAGGTCGTCGTCATTGACCAGAGCCCGGTGGGCCGGACCCCCCGCTCGAACCCCGCAACCTACACCGGAGCGCTCGGCCCGATCCGCGACCTTTTCTGTGAGCTCCCCGCCTCGCGGATCCGCGGCTACGATGCCAGCCGGTTCTCCTTCAATGCCAAGGGCGGGCGCTGTGAGCACTGCCAGGGGGATGGCTTCATCCGCATCGAGATGCACTTCCTGGCCGACGTCTATGTGGAGTGCGAAATCTGCCGGGGACGCCGCTACAACCGCGAAACCCTCGAGGTCACCTACAAGGGGAAAAATATTGCCGACGTCCTGGGCATGACCGTCGATGAGGCGGCGAGGTTTTTCCGAAATGTCCCGGCGCTCTGCAAAAAGCTGGAGACGATGCAGGATGTCGGCCTCGGGTATCTGCGACTCGGGCAGTCGGCGACGACGCTCTCGGGCGGTGAGGCCCAGCGGATCAAGCTCTCCGCCGAGCTCTCGAAGCGGGCGACCGGACGGACGGTGTACATCCTGGACGAGCCGACCACGGGGCTCCATTTTGCAGACATCCACAAGCTCCTCGAGGTTCTCATGAAATTGCGCGATGCCCGGAACACGCTCATCGTCATCGAGCACAACCTGGAGGTGATCAAATGCGCCGATTGGATCCTCGATCTCGGCCCGGAGGGCGGGGCCGGCGGAGGAAAAATCGTCGCGGAGGGGACGCCGGAAAGCGTCGCGCGCTCGACGGCCAGCTATACCGGACGCTATCTTGCCCGATTCTTTGCCTCATGATCCTTTTTCTCGCTGCCTCCTTGCTCGCCACGGCCGACGTGATCACATCGGTTCGCTCGGCCCTCGACGACGGGCTGCCCGGCGTCGCCATCTCAAAGTTGGAGGGCATTCCTGCGGCGGCCCGGGATCAATCCACCACCTTGCTTCTCGCACGGGCACTGTTTGCAAACGGTGAGGTCGAGCGCTCGGTGGAGGTCCTACTCTCCCTGCCTCCCGGTGGAGAACGCGACTTCTGGCTGGCACAGGGCTACGCCGCACAGGGCCGCCCCGGCGACGCGCTCGCCGCGTATCAGGGGGCGAAATCCCTCCCCGCTTACCTGGCCGAGGCTACGCTGGGGGAAGCCCGGATGTTGCGCCGCCTCCGGCGCCCCGCCGAAGCGCTCCAGGCGCTGGAGGCCCCGGTAGATTCTCCAGACCCCCACCTTGCGGAGCTGGTGGCATTTGAAAAGGTCGAAGCTTACT
>JBGTAT010000185.1:0-13514 GCA_041749755.1 Terrimicrobiaceae bacterium
GGCGCCGCCGCTGGCCGCCGGATAAAACGCTCACCAGGCTCTGCGGGAAATTTTCGAGCCCGACCTCCTCGAGGATCCCGGCGACCGCCTCGTCGAGCGCGGCCGCATGCATCCCGCGCACCCGGAGCCGCATGGCGTAGCCGACACATTCGTGCACGGTGAGCTCCTCGTGCGCGATGCTGAACTGCGGCACGTACCCGATCTCGGATGGCGAAAAATCCTCCTCGTCGACGTTCCGGCCGGTCCAGACGATCGTGCCCTCCTCCTCGCCGGGCGCGATGCCGGTGATCACCTTGAGGAGCGTGCTCTTCCCGCACCCCGAGGGGCCGATGATCGCCCCGAAGTGGGCTTTCGGAAATGAGGCGGTGACAGCCGCAAGCAGCGGGCGGACGTCCTCGCCGCCGCCGATAAATAGGGTGACGTCTTTGAGATCTAACACGGACCAACACCATGCAAGATCGCGTCCGGTGTTGACAACGGAAATCCGCCGGATTTCGCGCCGCGGGTCGCATCTCCGAAAGTGGCACGTCTGCCAGGCGGAGGGCCTCCGGGTTCGGAGTTCCGCCTTTAGGCGGTGGCAGCCTGTGCGGTCACGCAAAACCGCACCGCATAAATGCGGAACTCCAAACAAGATCCCCCAAGGCGGAGCCCGTTTTTGTAACTTTCAGAGATGCGCGAGCGCCGGGAGGGCGCATCTCCGAAAGTTGCCAATAGCAGGGAGAACAGGCGTCTCGCCTGTTTGGAGACTGGCTTTCGCTGCCAAACCAACGCCCACACGGGCCGGACGCCCATGCTCCCAGGGATCCTGTCGCTCCGGTTGCCATCAGAGATGCGCCCGCTCCTGGGGAATGGCCCTCCCGACTTTTCTCGACCTCCCGTCCTCTTTCGGGTAGCAGACTGGGATGGATAAGAAGTTCAGCATAGCGGTGCTTGCCGGCGACGGGATCGGGCCGGAGGTGATGGCCGAGGCCATCAAGGTTCTCGGGGTGGTGACACAAAAGTTTGGGATCACCCTCGAATACGACCACCAGTGGGTCGGCGGGATCGCGATCGACGAGGTAGGGAAGGCACTTCCCGCCGCGACGCTCGAGGCCTGCGAGAATGCCGCCGCGATTTTGTTTGGGTCCGTCGGCGGGCCGAAGTGGGAGGGGCTGCCGCCTTCCGAGCAGCCCGAGCGGGCGGCCCTGCTGCCGCTGAGAAAACATTTCGGGCTGTTCGCGAACCTGCGCCCGGCCGTCTGCCTCCCCGAGCTCACCCACGCCTCGCCGCTGCACCCGAAGTCGGTCGAGGGTGGGTTCGATGTCCTCTGTGTCCGCGAGCTCACCGGCGGCCTCTACTTCGGAGAGCCGAAATATCTCAAGAAGGAAGGCGGCGAGGAATTCGCCGTCGACACGATGGTGTACTGGGAGAGCGAGATCCGGCGGATCGCGAAAGTTGCTTTCGAGGCGGCGCGCCAGCGCCAGGGCCGCGTGACATCGATCGACAAGGCGAACGTGCTCCAGAACGGGGTGCTCTGGCGCCGGGTCGTGACCGAGACTGGCCGCGACTACCCGGAGGTCGCTCTCAACCACCTCTACGTGGATAACGCGGCGATGCAGCTGATCAAAAATCCGAAGGCGTTTGACGTCATCCTCGCCGAAAACCTCTTCGGCGACATCCTCAGCGATGAGATGGCCATGATCGCGGGATCCCTCGGCATGCTTCCGAGCGCCAGCTTGGGCGAAAGCACCGGCGGGGCCACCCGGTTCGGGATGTACGAACCAAGCGGCGGCACCGCCCCCGATATCGCCGGGAAGGGGATCGCCAACCCGATCGCCCAGATCCTCTCGGCCGCGATGATGCTCCGCCTCTCGTGCGGCTGCGCGGATGCGGCGGACGCCATCGAGGCCGCCGTCAAATCAGTCATCGCCTCCGGCCTGCGGACCGGCGACATCCATACCCCGGGCACCACACTGGTCGGCACAAAAGCCATGGGGGATGCGATCGCGGCCGCGATCTGAATCCTGCCCGCGAATTTGGTGGAGGAGCGCGAATGATATGCGGACGATAGGAAATCGATCCGGAAAACATTGACTCGCGTCACTGAATCCTTCACTAACGCACGCATGTTGCGCCGTCTGGGATATCCGCTGATTTTTCTTGCGATGTTTTCCATCGCGGGCGGTCACTGGGCGGTTTTGCAAAGTGTGGCTTGGGCTGGAATGGTGGTCGAGTATTCCAAAGCCTCGACCGTTGGGGCAGCCCTCGTGAAGACGTTCAGCGGCGAGGCTCCCTGCGGCATGTGCCGGACGATCGAGGCTGGAAAGCAGCAGGAACGCCAGCTGCCGGCGACGGTCAAGGCGGACAAAAAGATCGATAAATTCCTCGCGCGCTCCGTGAGAACCTTCCCGCCGCCATCGGAGACAAAATTTTCGTACCCCCCCATTAGCGACGAAGCGGCATCCGATCGCCGCGCGTCTCCTCCCGCGCCCGTCCCCATAACCGCCTAGGCGAACCTCCAGCCGTGGCATGGGCATCCTGCCCATGCGATTGGAACCCGGGCACATGCCCGGACCACCATAAACCCGCGCGGAGAATCCGGTCCATCAATTGGACGTAGCTTCGGGATTCTCTGGAGAGACAACAACCAACCCCTCGTGCCACCGAGCCAAGGGGCGTCTCTCGATGCGCTGAAGCCAATATACCTTATGAAAAAATCTCTCTTTTATCTCGCCGTTCTTTTCTTTTCCATTTCGCTGAGCGCCCGGGCCGGCCTGATCACAGCGGTTCCCGGCCCCGATGATCAAGGCGGCATGCTCATGCCGATGGTCAGCATCCAGGCCACCTCCGGGATGGCGACGAACCCGACCGCGGGGGTTATCAACGTGAGCTTTTCCCCTGCCTCAACCCCGATCCTGAGCACCTTGGAGCAGTGGAGTTCGGGAAGCTGGTTTGCCGACACGGCGGCCTGGAAAGCCTCCGTGGGTTCCCCGGAAGGAGTTGGCGGAACGCCCGCGGTGAATTCCGGCAGCGGAGGGCTGTTCAACAACCGATATGGATTCATGTTTATGGCGATGGGATCGATGATGATGGCGAACGTTCCCACCGGAAAGTCGCTTGGCATCAAGCTGACGTCGATCTCCTCGCTGAATCTCGAGTCATTCAACTACAGCAATGCCTCCAACCGATGGGACGAGGTGTGGGCGGCTGGCGTAAATTCCCAGGTGCTCTGGAATGGGAGCATGTGGCACAACTACTATGTGCTTCCGGCCGGATCCGGTCCCGGAACATACTCGGCATCCTACGAGGTCTTCATTGCCAATACCCCGTTTACCGGCACCACCGGGTTTGCTCAATACGACGCGGCAGCAGATGCGGCGGCGAAGGATACCAACTTCACGGCCGCAACCGTGAACTACACGTGGACCGTCGTGCCGGAGCCCTCGACGGTCGGGCTTATCTTGCTCGGCGCGCTCCCGCTGATTCGTTCAGCCCACCGCAGGTTTTTCCAACGTGCGTAACTCCTGCTGCTTCAGGTGGCATGGGCATCCTGCCCATGCGAAGGGGCGCATCTCTGAAAGTTGCAACCAGAGCGAGAGGCCCCCAGGGAGCATGGGCGTCCCGCCCGTGTGGGCGTTGGTTTGGCAGCGAAAGCCAGTCTCCAAACAGGCGAGACGCCTGTTCTCCCTGCTATTTCCAACTTTCGGCGATGCGCCCCAGGCGAAGGGACACTGGCAGGAGGCCTGTGCACGCCGGGCTTTTACCCTTCTGGAACTTCTCGCCGTCCTCACGATCATTGCCGTGGGGGCGGCGATTTCCTTACCTTCTTTTTCAAGTGCGCAAAAGAAGGCAGCGAACACGACCTGCCTTTCCCGGATGCGGGCGCTTGGGGCGGGCATCCTGCTCTATGCAACCGACCACGCGGGCGCAATGCCCAGAAGTTTCCACAGCGCGGGGGCTTACAGCGTGCCCCACTGGCCGGTCATCATCGCCCCGTACCTGGGGATCGCGGCGGAGGCGGGCACCCCGGAGTGGGAGGGCGCCTCGCAAAAACATTTCCGCTGCCCGGCGGATAAAAAGACAGATCCGACAATCTTCAGCTATGCGCTGAACGTTCACTATGAGCTGGATCCCGATGGGGATGACTATGTCGGAAGTCCCGCGCGCTGGCGAACGCTTGCCTCGATTTCCCGACCGGCAAAAACCATCCTGTTGGCTGAGACCCGGCCGATTCCCTTTGGCGACCACCTCATGTGCCACCAATGGTCCTCAGTGAACGCGGCGCGAAATGCCCTCGATGCCACCCGGCACAGCAAAGCATCCAACTACCTCTTCGTGGATGGCCACGTCGAGTCCTTGCCGGTCGAGGCCACCTTCAATCCGGGTGCGGGCATCAACCTCTGGAACCCGTCGTTGGCAAAATAAAACGCCTTCTCCCCGGACTTGGCACGGGGCCTGCTTAATTTCACTTGTTCTGGGGGGAACAGCAGGCCGTCGCAGCATTCGTTGCGGCGGCCTGCACTGTTTCTGGAGGGAGGAGGGCTTTTCGTTGTCGCAAATCGACCACCCTGTCGGGTCTTGCTCAGAAAATATTCCCTTCCGGAACGTGTCCTGTATAAAATTTCCTAATGACGACCGCCTTGCCTTGGACCGAGCTTGATCTGGAGGGAGACCTCCACACCGGGAAGGTCATGCGCAAGCTCTACAGCACGGACGCCTCCGAGTTCCAGGAGATGCCCGCCGCGGTGGCGCTGCCGAAGACCGAGTCCGATGTCCGGGAGCTGATCCGGTTTGCCAACCGGCACGGGATCGGGCTCATTCCCCGGACCGCCGGGACATCGCTGGCAGGCCAGGTTGTTGGCAGCGGGATCGTGGTGGATGTTGGCCGGCATTTGAACGGGATTTTGGCGATGGACGCTGCGGCCCGCCGCGTGCGGGTCCAGCCCGGGGTGATCCGCAACGAGCTCAACATGGCGCTGGCCCCGCACGGCCTGCTCTTCGGGCCGGAGACCTCGACAGCGAACCGCGCGATGATGGGCGGGATGGTCGGAAATAATTCGTGCGGGTCCAACTCGATCGTGTATGCGAGCACCCGCGAGCATCTGGTTTCGACCCGGGGCTTTCTCAGCGACGGGAGCGAGGTCACGTTCGGGCCGCTCGATGCGGACGGCTTCGCGGCCAAGTGCGAGGGGCCGGAGTCGCTCGAGCGGACGATCTACCGCGAGCTCCGCGAGATTCTCGCCGACCCAGCGAACCGGGATGCCATCACGGCCGGCTATCCGAAGAGCACGGTCACCCGCAGGAATACCGGCTACGCGCTCGACCAGCTGATGGACGCCCGGGTCTTTGATCCGCGCTCCGACAAGCCCTTCAACCTCTGCCAGCTGATCGCTGGATCCGAGGGCACCCTCTTTTTGGGGATGGAGTTCACGTTTGCCTGCGACCCGCTGCCGCCGCCGGCGTCGGTGATGTGCGCGCATTTTCTTTCGGTCGACGAGGCGCTCCGGGCAAACCTGATCGCCATCCGCCACAACCCGAGCGCGAGCGAGCTCATCGACAAACATATCCTCGACTGCACAAAACAAAATATCGAGCAGCGGAAAAACCGGTTTTTTGTGGTTGGCGATCCGGGGGCGATCCTGGTCATCGAGGTTCGCCGCGAGGATACGGGCGAGACCGCGCGCGTGATGGCAGCCCTCGAGGCGGAGCTGCGGGCCGCCGGGTTCGGCTATGCGTATCCGGTGCTGACAGGGCCGGACGTCGACCGGGTCTGGGACCTGCGCCGGGCCGGGCAGGGGGTCATGACAAATGTCGTCGGTGATACCCGGCCGGCCGAGATCGTCGAGGACACCGCAGTCGATGTCCAGGACCTCCCGGACTACATCGCGGAGTTTGACGGGCTCATGCGGGACAAGTACGGGATCGGCTGCGTTTACTACGCCCACGCCGGCTCGGGCGAGCTTCATACCCGCCCGCTCATCAACCTCAAGACCGAGGCCGGACACAAGATGTTTCGCAGCATCGCGGAGGACATCGCGGCGCTGGTCAAAAAGTACCGCGGGTCGCTGAGCGGCGAGCACGGCGACGGCCGCCTGCGCGGCGAGTTCATCCGCTTCATGACGAGCGACGCCTGCTACGCGCTGATGCGGCGGGTCAAGGAAGCCTTCGATCCCAGGCACCTGCTCAATCCGGGCAAGATTATCGACACGCCGCCGATGGACGAGTTCCACCGCTACGGGCCCGGGCACCCGACGCCCGACTACGAGACGATCTTCGATTTCAGCGACGTGATGGGCGTGCTCCGCGCCGCGGAAAAATGCAATGGATCCGGCGACTGCCGGAAGACCCAGCTGACCGGCGGCACGATGTGCCCGAGCTACATGGCCACCCGCGAGGAAAAGGACACCACCCGCGCCCGCGCCAACATCCTCCGCCATATGCTCACGCATCCGCCCGACCCCGCGCGCCCGTTTGCGAGCGACGAGATCAAGGAGGTGATGGACCTCTGCCTCTCGTGCAAGGGCTGTAAATCCGAGTGCCCGTCAAACGTCGATATCGCCAAGCTCAAGGCCGAGTTCCTCCAGCACTACTACGACGCGAAGGGAGCCCCGCTGCGCGCCGAGATGATCTCGCGCTTCGCCGTGAGCGCCCGCCTTGCCTCGCTCGCCCCCTGGGCGTGGAACCTGGTTTTTGGGACGCCATGGATCCGCCGCCTGGCCAACCGGGCCGTCGGATTCCACCCCGATCGCACGATCCCGCTGCTCGACAAAACAACCCTGGCCGCGTGGTTTAAAAACCGCCCGAAGCGCGGATCGACCGGGGCCGGCAAGGTCTTCCTCTTCTGCGACGAATTTACAAACTACAACGACGTCGGGGTCGGCATCGCCGCCGTCGAGCTGCTCGAGGGGCTCGGCTACCAGGTCGTGATCCCGCAGCACGTCGAAAGCGGCCGGGCCTCGCTCTCGAAAGGGTTCCTCCGTCGAGCCCGCGCCTTCGCCCGCGAAAACGTCCGCCTCCTCCACCCGCTCATCACCGCCGAGTCCCCGCTCCTCGGCATCGAGCCCTCGGCGATCCTCACCTTCCGCGACGAGTATCCCGACCTCCTCCGCGGCGACGAAAAGCGCCAGGCCCAGGAGCTCTCAAACCACTGCCTCATGATCGACGAGTTCCTCGCCCGCGAGATGGACGCCGGCCGGATCCGCCCGGAGGCGTTCGCAAAAAATCCGTCGCCCGTCCACCTCCACGGCCACTGCCAGCAGAAGGCGGTCGCCTCGCTCACCCCGACGGTCAAAATCCTCGAGCAGCTCGCCGGCCATGACGTGCGCGTCATCCCGTCCGGCTGCTGCGGCATGGCCGGATCGTTCGGCTACGAAAGCGAACACTTCGACGTCTCGCAAAAAATTGGCGAGCTCGTCCTGTTCCCCCGGGTCAGGAAATCTGGCGAGGGGGATTTTGTTGCCGCGCCTGGAACCAGCTGTCGCCACCAGATCCACGACGGCACCGGCCGCGTGGCGCACCATCCGGTCCAGCTGCTCCGCCGCGCGCTGATACGGAAATAAAAAGGCCGAAACCGGCGGCATCCCAAAAGCCCCCGCCGTGCAGGCGAGGCGATGGATCTCAATCTTCCAGCAGAGGATTGAAACCCATGGCCCGAAAATGTTTGTCCGCCGTGAGCGCGTCCGTGATCCCGTGTTCGCGCATGAGAACAAAAGAGGTGCAGTCAGTGAGCGGGAACGCCTGGTCGCGGCATTGCATCCACAATTGCGTTGCCGATTCAAATTGACCGGATGTGGCGGCAAGGATCCGCAGTGCCTTTGACCTATCCACCAGATCGAGCACCCGCTCCGCCCAGTGCGGCCTGCGCCTCGCCACAAAGAGGTTCACGATTTCCACCACGATCCACTGGGAGCTGACGAAGCGATTGCCACTGTCGGCCAGCAATCCCCGTGCCCGTTGGTGGGCGGGATGCGACGCGTCCGCCCAAACATAGAAGCCATGCGTGTCAACAAAGATGGGCTTCTTCCCCATAGAGAAATTGATCCATCTCTTCGTTGGTCAGAGCGCCCATGGGCTCGGCCATCGCCACAAAAGCATGGAGCGGGTCGTCGGCCGGGATCGGCGCATTTTCGGACTTCGGGTCAGGCGTCAAAAAGCCGACCCGCTCGCCCCGGTAAGTCAGGGCCATCTTCTCGCCAAGTTTTAACCTTCGGACAATTTCCCGCCCTCGCGTCCTCAGCTCCAGCATGGTTACTTCACTCATGGCGGGTAAAAAAATGACACTCGGAGTGGCGTTTGTCAAATGCCGCGCAGCGGCCTATGTCCCTTTTGTGCTGATCGCTCTGCTGAGGTCGTTGGGGTGGCGGTAGCCGAGGTGGTAGGCCGCCGCTTTGAGCTGCCAGCCCTCCGTGTCGATCAGCCTTCGGGCTTCGGCCCATTTGAGCTGCCGGAAATAGGCGCCGGGCGAGTGCGAGGTCTGCTCACGAAAGAACCGATGCAGCGAGGCTGCCGACATGCCGAGGTAGTCGCAGAGGGCTGGGATCGGCGTATGGATGGAGAGGTTGTTCATCATCCACGAGTGAGCGAGCTCCCATCTCACATCGCCCGTGGCGGACGAAGGACGGCTCGCCCGCAGGATCTCAGCCTCCGCCAGATGGCGGAGTGCGGAGAGGGTGAGCGGAAGGCAGTGGTCGGATACCGAGACCTCCCTGCGGCACCGCCGGTGCAATTCCTCCAGCGAGTCCATCGCCTGCGGCCGGAGGGCAAGGGAAACAAAGCTTCCCTTTTTCGGGCGGAGCTGCTCCAGGGCGGGCCGCTGCCTCCAGACCCAAACCAGGATCTCAACCCGCTCACTGCGCGCCTGCTGAATTCCAAACGGGCAGTCGGAGTCAATCAGGAGGGCGGTTGGTCCCTCGATGGCCCGGCTTTCCTCTCCTGCGGTGAGAAGGACCCTGCCGCTGGCGAGGATGTAATAGCTCGTGCCCAGGTCGCAGTGGACGGCCAGGGGGTTCTTTGCAAAGTCGCGCCGCCCCCACCCCAGGTAGATGAGGGGAAGGTTGTCGCCTCCCTTCCAGCTCGGCCGGCCGGGCGGGGGAGGGATCGTCACCTTGAACGGTTGCTCTGCCATGATAGCACTTTATGCCACGGCTCCACAAAGGGCTAGCGGATTGGTGTTTTCTTCAGCTCGGAGCACGCGCAAAATATTCCCCGTTTGCGAAAGCGCCAAAATACGCTTTTCCAAAATCAACCATCCCTGAACCCACTCGTCCGCAAAAATTTCCTTCTATGAAAAAGCTCCCGCGTTTTACTTTCGGCATGGGCGACCGCTTCGCCCACCAGGGCGAGGCCCAGCTCTCTGCGGTCCAATCGGCGGCTGCCCGCGGGGTGCCGCTCCATCCGGTCTGGAACAAATCGAACCGCGAGCACACGCTCATCGGCACAAAGCCTGAGGACCTCCGCGCCGAGGCCGATGCCGCCGTCCGCGCACTCGGCTGGACCGCGCCCTACTTCGTGGATGCGGACCATATTAATCTGCACACGGTCGACGGGTTCCTTGCAGCGAGCGACTTTTTCACGCTCGACGTGGCGGACTATTCCGGCAAGCCGGCCAGCCCGGAGGCGATGGCGGCATTTCTGGAAAAGCGCTCCGGCCTCGTCGGAAGGCATCAGCTTCCGCTCGTCGACGAACCGCTCGAAATCACGCGCGATGATCTCGAGCGCACGGCCGGAAAGTTTCTTTGGGCGATGCAGGAGGCCGGGCGGATCTACCGCCACATCGGAGCCGCCAAGCCGGCGGATTCGTTTGCCGTTGAGGTGTCGGTGGATGAGACCGACACGCCACAGACACCGGGCGAGCTTCTGATCATTCTGGCGATGATTGCCGACGAGGGGATTCCGGCGCAGACGATCGCCCCGAAGTTTACCGGGCGGTTCAACAAGGGGGTCGATTATGTCGGTGATCTGGCGGCGTTCGAGCGCGAGTTCGATGCAGATCTTGCCGTGCTCGCCTACGCGACCCGCGAGTTCGGGCTTCCGGACAGCCTCAAGATCAGCGTCCACTCGGGCAGCGACAAGTTTTCCCTCTATCCGATCATCCGCAAGCTCCTCGCGCGCCACGGGGCCGGACTGCACCTGAAAACTGCGGGAACCACCTGGCTTGAGGAGGTGGCGGGACTCGCGGAAGCCGGAGGCGAAGCGCTCGCCATCGCCAAGGAGATCTATGCCGCAGCGCTTCCGCAGGCGGAGGAGCTGATCAAGCCGTACGCGCCGGTCGTGGATATCAACATCTCGATGCTGCCAGCGATCGCCACCGTCGCGGGCTGGTCATCGCAGGATTTTGTTTCGGTGCTCAACCACGATGCCGCCTGCCCGAAATACGACCCGCAATTCCGGCAGTTTATCCACGTGTCGTTCAAGGTCGCTGCCGGGATGGGGAGCCGCTACACGGATGCCCTCAAACTCAACCGCGCGATCGTCGGCCGCCGGGTCCACGACAACCTCCTCAAGAAGCACATCGAGCCTCTCTTCTGCTGAGAGATTCAGTTCCCGTATTTGACCGAGCAGCCGTAGGCCTCGGTTGTGGGGGTGCTGACCGGCTTGCCGGCGAGCACTTCTTCGATGGCGGCAGCGACATGGTTTTTGGCGCCCGCGATGTCTGCGGGATCGGGAGACTTTTTGTCGTCGATGGCCCCATGATAAACGAGGATCCCCTCGGGGTTGATGACATACATTTCCGGCGTGCGCTTCGCATTGTAAAGGCGGCCGACCTTGCCGTCCTCATCGAGCAAGTAGGCGGTGGCGCTCGAACCTTTTTCCCCGCAGGCTTTGGCGGCTTCCGCAGGGGTCATGTTGCCCTGCTTGCCGGGGGCCGATGAGCAGATCGAGAGCCAGACGACCCCTTCGCCGGTGGCGTCCTTTTGGAGCTTTTGCATGTTGCCCGAGCCGTAGTGCTTCACGACGAACGGGCATCCGTGGTTCGTCCATTCCAGGACGACCGTCTTGCCTTTGTAGTTCGAGAGCGAGACCGCCTTGCCGGAGCAATCGGTGAGCGTGAAATCCGGGGCGGGGCTGCCGACCTGCGCGTGGACGGCAGCGGCAAATGCAACGAGGAGGGCGAGGGCAATTTTCATGGTGCGCAGAACATACGCAGAAATTCCCTCCGCGCAACCGGGTCAAGGAAGTTTTTTGAGGGCGTCGAGGAGGATCGCCTCGGTGAGGAGTTCAGGAAGAACGATCGGCGACTCCGGGCTGCCGGCCGGGTAGATCACGTAGAACGGGACCCCGACCCGGCCGAACGCCTTGAGCGCAGCCGTGATCTCCGGGTTCGCATTCGTCCAGTCCGCCTTCATCGGGAGCACGTTTTTTTCTGCGAGCAGGGCTTGCACGGCCGGGGTATTGATCGCGGTGCGCTCGTTAAATTTGCAGGTAATGCACCAGTCGGCCGTAAAGTCCACAAAGACCGAGCGGCCGGACGCCTTCAGGGCGGAGAGCTCGCTGGTCGAAAAGGGGACCCACTGGATGCCGTCGTTTGCAGCGGCGGTCCCGGCGACCACAAATTTTTGGCCGAGGAAGATCCATCCGCCGCCGCCGGCGACCGCGAGGGCAAGAAGCACGGCAAACGTGCGGCCGCGCAGCGAGGAGAGCGGCCCGCAGAATCCGCCGTAGATCCAGCACGCGAGAGACAGGCAGAGGAGGAATGCGATAAACCAGAGCACGCCATCCAGCCCCTTTTGGCCGCCGATGATGCTCAGGATCCAGACGAGGGTCGCCAGGAGCGGGAACCCCATGAATTGCTTGAGCCTCTCCATCCAGGCCCCCGGGCGAGGGAGAAACCTCATCCAGCCCGGGCGCGCGGTGAGCAGGAGGTACGGCAGCGCCATCCCGAACGCGACGGACGCAAACATGGCCAGGATGACAGCCGAAGACTGGCTGAAGGCAAAGCCGAGCGCCGTGCCAAGGAACGGCGCGGTACACGGGGTCGCCAGAAGCGTCGCAAAGACGCCCTGCGCAAACGATCCGCTCAGCCCGCTCGCCGAGGAGGCGGACTCCATCGCGTTGCTGGCGCGGCCCGGAAGGACGACCTCAAAAACCCCGAAGAGGTTTAAAGCAAAGACGAACACAACCGAACCGATGCCGATGTTAAACCACGGGTTCTGGAACTGAAATGCCCACGTCACCTCGGCACCCCCGGACTTCAGCGCGATGATCACCGCCGCCAGCCCGAGGAACCACGCAAAGATCCCGCCCACAAACGCCAGCCCGTGCGCAAAAATTTTTCCGGGGGCCTCGCCGGCCTGGCGGATGAACCCGAACACTTTCAGCGAGATCACCGGGAGGACACACGGCATGAGGTTCAGGATCATCCCGCCCAAAAATCCGTAGAGGAGGGCGAGCCAGAGCCCGGTGGCTGGAGGCGGCGCCGGTGCGGAACCGCTCTCGACATACCAGGCCCGGCGTCCGCCGGAATCCTCGACCGCCAGCACCCCGCGAAAGCCGCCCTCCTGGGTGATGCGAAACGTGCCGTCACCAGCCGGAGTCGCATGGCCGGGCGTCTGCCCGTCGAAGGAAAGCGGGAACAGCTCGACCTTTGATCCGGCCGGAGTTCCGGAGACCGAAACCTCCCATCCGCCGGCGAACTTTTTCCAATCCGCACGGAAGGGAGGCGGGTCGGCGGACGGGATCTGGGTGCGAAACGGCCCGAAGATCGCCTCGTTGGCAGCCGCGGCGGATGCCGCTACGGGAAGGTCCAGCGACAGCGCGGCGGATCCCGGCACGCACAAATCCAGGCACACGAGCCACGACGCCTTGCCGCGGAGCTCGACGGTCGTCCCGACCGGAAGGTCGGTCGGCGGAATAATGGTGACAAAAAGCACCGTTTTTTCGCCGTAGCCGTACGTCCAGATATCGCCCGGCTCGATCATCAGGTGGGGGGCCGGCCACTGGATCGGCCCGGCTTGAAACCCCTCCGGAAGCGACCACGCGATCTTCGTCGGCAGCCCCGCATCCCCGCTGTACTCCCAATACGTGTGCCATCCGGGTACCATCTCCAAAACCAGCCCGACCTCGAACGGTTTGCCAGGAACAATCGCCGTCGTCGCCGGCAGGAGCGTGGCGCGGACAACAGCCTTTCCATCGACGATCTGTGAACGGGCTTCCCCGGGCAAGAAAACGGCGGCAAGAAAGGCAAAAAGAACCAGCGTGCGCAGCATTTGCATCCCTCCCTTTACCACCCCCATCCCCAAACCGCAAATCCCATGGAAAAGAGCGCACCGGCGCTGGAGGGACGACCTCCGTGTCGTCCGACTTATTCAGCTGGAAAGCGGAGCATCCTCCGGCGGTTTCCAGGGGGCGGTTTTGGTGCGGAAGAGGATTCCGACGCAGAACGTGATGATCGTCCCGACCATGATCCGCCACGTGAAGGCGATCGTGGGGAGCCAGGAGCGCTCGAAGAGGGCGTGGGAGGCGTTGGGGTGGAGCATGGCTGCGGCGACCTCATCCGGGCTGAGCCGGGCGCGGAGGGCGATCTGCTCGAGCGACGG
>JBGTAT010000186.1:0-5688 GCA_041749755.1 Terrimicrobiaceae bacterium
TGGGCGTCCGCTGGCTCGATTTTGAGGATCGGGACCTCGGCTTCCGGGGGCAGGTCGCTGCGGACCTGATCGACCTTCGAGCTGATGTCGGCGAGGGCTTTCACCGGATCGTAGTTCAGGCGCAGGATGACCTTGATGAGCGAGAGGCTTTGGCTGCTGGAGGATTCGATGTAGTCGATGCCATCCGCCGCGGCAACCGCGCGCTCGATCGGCGTGGTGATAAACCCGCGCACGAGGTCGGCGTCCGCCCCGACGTAGACGGTTGAGATCTCGATGGTCGCCCGCTCGAGGCGCGGGTACTGGCGCACGCTGAGCGTCGAGACCGCCTGCAGCCCGGCTATGATGATGACCAGCGTCACCACGATCGAAAGCACCGGGCGACGGATGAAAATGTCAGTGAAGCTCATGGTCCGCCTAGGAGTTGTTCGGCTTCGGATCGAGGGAGGCGGCCGGCTGCATCGCATCATCCGGAACGACGACCGCGTTGTTGTTCAGCTTAAACGCGCCCGCGCTTACGACCCGCTCGCCCGCTTCGAGCCCTTTCACGACGGCAACAAAATCCCCGCGCTGGCGTCCGAGCTTCACAAATTTCTGCCGGGCGACAAGCTTCCCGTCCGACTCCTCGACGACGTAGACCGAGGCACCGTACGCCTCGTTGATGAGGGCGGAGATCGGGATCGTGACAACCGCCTCCTCGCTCGGCAGCACGACGCTCGCCCGCACAAACTGGCCGGGCCGGAGCAAGGCGTCCGGGTTCTCCAGCACGCCCTGCACGCGTGCGCTGCGCGTCGTCTCATCGACCACCGGGTTGATCGCCGAGACCGTGCCGGTCACGGGCGCGGGAAGGCCGTCGCTCATCACGCGAAGCGGGTACCCGACCTTGATCTCGGAGAGGCGGGTCTGAGGAACGTCAAACTCCGCGTACATGCGGTCGTTATTTTGGAGGGGGATCAGCGAGTCGCCGGCGGCCACGCGCTGGCCGGCATTGACTTCCCGGATCCCGACCCGCCCGTCGAACGGGGCCCGGATCAGCTTGCGGTCGAGGATCGCCTGGAGGTTGGCCACAGCGGCCACCGCCTCGTCGTACGTCGCGGAGGCGGTATCAAATTCCGACTGCGCAACCGTGCGGCGGGAGAGGAGGCTCTGGATCCGGTCAAGATTCAGCTTCGCCAGCCGCAGCCGCGACTGCGCCGAGGCCAGTTCCGCCCGCTCCGGCGCGACGTCGTACTCGACGAGGAGGTCGCCCTTTTTAACAAAGGCCCCGTTTTCAACCGGGATGTTCTTAATAACTCCGGGAAGCTCGGCGCGGATCGTCACGCCCTGGATCGGGCGCAGGGAACCCGGGTAATCCAGCGTCTCCTCCCACGACTGCTTCTCCGCGATCACCGTCGCCACCGATGCGGGAGGCATCCCGGCCGCCCCGGCCGCTGTCGCATACCCGATCAGGCTTCCGATCTGGATCACCTTCAAACCGACAATCCCTCCCACCACGACGAGCAGTCCCCCCACAACCAGCAACCAACCCCGCCAACGGGAATTCCATAAAGATTTCATACGCGTAGAAAATCAACGACCTAAGATATTAATCAAGGAAAACAATTTGCTGAGTGTTAGGTTTTTTCAAAATTCCTGAGCTTTCGAGGTCATCTTTGATCGAGGACCGGACGGACGACCAAAAATGCGGATTGATCCACAGGAAAAGGGGAAAAGGGGTCAGTTCGTTCAGAAAAGGGGTCAGTTCGTTCACATTTACATATTGGAAAACTGAAGCAGAACACGGGCATGCCAAGAAAAGCACGGGTCGAGTATGAGGGGGCGATTTATCATGTGATGGCTTGTTTTGTGGCAAAAGCATCGGAAGTTTCGGAAATTTTAGACTGTTGACGCTGATGAAACTGGGGCTCCCGGCTTCGTCTTGGCTGTGGAGATCGCCGGGCGCGAAACCCGCCGCCACGATGATCCGCGGGCAGTCATCTGCGCCTCAGGTTCGCGGTAGGGCTGGGCTCATGGCCTGAGCGATTATCGTTTCGTTATGCCGGGTTCTCATGAAATTCAAAGGCTTCGACACCTCACCATCCGCAGGCAAGTCGCAGAACCCGACGGGCGCTCGGCTAGGAAGTTTGCCTTTCCAGCGATGCCTCCAGCTCGATTTCAAAAAGCAAATCCGACCGGCAAATCGTACCGATGGCGCGCAGGACTGGCAGATCGCGGAACCCTTCTCTCCGCAAAAAATCCTCCCATGCAGACACGCATCCGATGTGCGCAAAGTATCCAACCCCGCTGACGACGTCGGCAAGAGCCATTCCATTGGCATGTAAGAGCTCCAGCACGACGTCCATCGTCAGTCGTACCTGCCTGCCGGGATCTCCGGCAAACTTCGTTTTTCCATCGTCCCCGATGCTCGCCGTCCCGGACACATACAGCGTTTTTGCAACAGCATCCTCGACCAGGATGGCACGGCTGAATTGGCTTCCATAGCCTGCGGCCTCCCCCTGCATGGGGGACCAGACCTGCCGAATTGCGATCGATGCACCCTTGGGCTGGATGGCCAAGGCCCGGGCCAGGCAGGATCCGCCCAGTGAGTTTTCCGCTCCCACACACGTGCTCGCAGGAAACCTAATTATTCCGGCTTCGGAGAAAACTGCCCTTCGCTCGTCGTTAAACGCATCGTACCAACTCAGAATATCCCTGTTGTAAAACCATGTGCGCACGAGATCGTCGATCCGCATTCCCGCAATTTCCAAAATCCGCTGCATCCTTTCAAAGACATGGGCGACTTGTGCGCTGCCTGCCGAAGTGACGATCGGATAGATGTATAGGTAACGGGCTGCTGGAGCATCGACTAAAACGCCAACCGTGGTCCCATTCTCGATGACGGGCGTTGTCAGATTCCGCTGGCTCGTCCACCGGAGCCTCGATCCGCTGAGAGCCGGCGAGATGACGGTTTCGGTATCGAGGGGGATCTCAGCGCACGGCCCATGCCCTGCGAAAATCTCGCAGCTCAGGGCGGCACATGAAGCGGGGAGTCGATGCCCACAAAGGGATGGCAGAGTCTCCACATGTTCCTCCCACCCCTCGTGTCTGATGACTTTTTTCATGTTTCGCAGCATCGTATCATGCGCACGGCCGAGCGTCAGCTGAACCTTGTGCGATTTCATCCTCCACAAATTGCGGCTTGCGAACAACAATTCGTGCCTTGGTCATGAAATATCTGCACTTCCTTCTCCTCTGCTCAGCGACGGCATTCTGCGCGGACTATCCGTCGCCGAATGCCCTTTGCCAAGGGAACTCCCCGCAGGAGATTTGGGTGACCGATATCGGCAAATCCCTCCTCTACCGCGTGAACGTCGAAGAAGAAAAGGTCATTTCCTCGATCCCGCTTCCCCCATTCCCCACCGGGGTCGCCTGCTCGAAGTCAGCGCTCTTTATCACTTTGGGCGTTCCCGAGGGGAGCATTCTGGCATGCGATCCCATCACGGGGCGCGAGCTTTTTTCTATTCCTGCCGGCCATTCCCCCTGCTCTCCCGTGCTCTCGCCTGATGAAACAATCCTCTTCGTCTGCAACCGCTTTGACAACCAGGTTGCCGCCTACGATATCGCCACGCGTCAGCCAAAGTGGAAAACCGCGATCCCTCGGGAGCCGGTCGCCGCAGCTCTGAGTCCAGATGGGACCCGCCTCGCGGTCGCGAACCTCCTGCCGTACGGGCCCGCGACCAAGCGGCCGTTCTCAGCCGAGGTTTCGGTGCTGGAGGCATCGACCGGAAAAATTCTCGCTCACATTCCCCTGCCCAATGGTTCGACGGGTTTGCTCGGCATCACCATATCCCCGGACGGGCGCTTCGCCTACGTGACCCATACCCTCGGCCGATATCAATCGCCCACGAAGCAAGTCGATTTCGGCTGGATGAATGCCAACGCCCTCACGGTGATCGATCTCGGAGGCTTGATGTCCGTGGCGACAGTCCTCCTGGATGATTTGGAGGAGGGGGCCGCGAATCCTTGGGGGGTTGCTGCCACCGAGGACCGGATCGTCGTAACCCACGCCGGAACTCGCGAGGTAAGCGTCATCGACCGCATCGCGCTCCATGAAAAGTTGGACCGGCTCGCCCGCGGTGAGGCCGTCTCCAAAATATCAACCGAGCTGGCGTGCGTTCAAAATGACCTGGAATTTCTCAAGGGCATCCGAACCAGAATCCCCCTCTCCGCCGAGGGGCCGCGGGCCGTGATGATCTGGAATCATTCCGCCGTCGTCACCGACTACTTTGCGGGCCGCCTCTCCATCGTTCCTCTCGACCCCCCTCACGCCACCAGGGGACTCGTGCTGTCAGACTCTCCTGACCCCGATCCCATCCGCCGGGGCGAAATCCTTTTTTCGAGCGCGGCGATGTGTCGCCAAAAATGGCAGAGCTGCGCGAGTTGCCATCCCGATGCCCGCGTGGATGGGTTTAATTGGGACCTCCTCAATGACGGCGCGGGAAACCCGAAAAACGTCCAAAGTATGCTCAACGCCCACAGGACCCCGCCGGCCATGTGGAGCGGAGTCCGCGAGACCGCCGAAACCGCCGTTCGGGCAGGATTTCGACATATTCAGTTTTACGAAATCCCCGAGCAGGATGCTGCGGCAGTCGATGCTTTTCTGAATTCCTTGACGCCGGTCAAGAGCCCGGCCGCGAATGATCCGTCGCTGCTGGGCTCCATCGCCCGCGGGCGTACCCTTTTCCAAAGCACGGGTTGCTCGGAATGCCACTCGGGTGCGTATTTTACCGACGGAAAGGCCCACAACCTCGGGACGGGGGAGGGTGTTGATGCCGGAAAATCCTACGTCACTCCCTCTCTTGTCGAGTGCTGGCGCACGGCTCCCTACTTTCACGACGGGCGAGCCGCCTCCCTCCAGGATGTCATGAATGACCATGAGCACGCCGATAAAATCCCCCATCCCGACCAGCTGGATTTGAAAAACTTCCTCCTGTCCCTCTGAGCGCATCGGAAACGTCCTCGCAGGTAAAAGCGGCTGGCCTTTCGGCCGGCAGCGTTTCCGATTTTTAACCTGCTCGCCGTCCCAGAAAAAAGTTCGGAAAAATTTCTTCCCAAGAAAAATACACGCCCTATATTTCGCGTCCTGATGAGCGTAAATGCGAACTCCCATGTGCCCTTCGTGCGAGGCGTCGCCCGCGTCGCTGCGACCACCCTGCTGCTCACGGCCAGCATCCTCCAAGGGCAGGTCAGTTCGATTTCCGTGACCCCTCCACCGGGCGAATACACCCGCGCTCAGTCTGTCACCGCCACAAGTGAGCCCGCCGGGGCCTCCTTGCATTACACCTCCAACGGCACCGCTCCTTCGAGCTCATCCCCGCGCGTCTTTGGCGCTCTCCCCATCAACCGCTCGCTGACCCTCCTTCTTCAGGCCTTTGCCAATGGCCAAACAGCGAGCGATGTCTTTGCGTTCGACTTTGTGATCACCGGCCAAGTCGCCGCCGGGGGGACTCACACGCTGGCCTTGCGGGCCGATGGCACCGTCTGGAGCGTGGGGCTCAATGATCGGGGGCAGCTAGAGCATATTAAATAATATTGTAGCCGTTTTTATTTGTGCATAGAGTGTCGTTCATGAAGGCACTCTCGTTGGACCTGCGCGAACGCATCCTCTCCACCTACGACAAGGAAAACGGCACCCGGGAACAGGTGGCGCGG
>JBGTAT010000187.1:0-1894 GCA_041749755.1 Terrimicrobiaceae bacterium
GCTTGCCTCCACGCACTGCTGCGGGAAGCCCTCGCGGAGCGCAACCGCCATGCCGCCGCGGGACTCGATCTTCTGGAAAAGTTCCCACGCCTTCTTCGCGAGCTCGATCGTGAGGGATTCGACATACCACGACCCGCCGGCAGCGTCGGCAACCTCGGAGAACCCGCACTCCTCGGCTAGGATGACATGGAGGTTCCGGGCGATGCGGGTGGAAAATTCATCCGGCGTGCGCGCGGGCTCGTCAAACGCGGCGACATGCATGCTGTCCGCTCCGCCGATGACTCCTGCAAACCCTTCCGAAGTGGCGCGGAGCATGTTGGTATGCGGGTCGAGCACCGACTTGTTGAAGATGCTGCTGCGGCCGTGGATAAACAGCGGGGCCGGCTTCACCCCGAAGGCCTCGACGATCCGATCCCAGAGGAGGCGGGCCGCACGAAGCTTCGCGATCTGCATGAACAGGTTCGACCCCAGCGAGAGCGCCATGACAAAGCGAGGCGCGATCTCGTCGTCCGCCAGCCCGCCCTGCGAGAGCGCCCGGAAGTACGCGGCTCCGGTAGCGAGTCCGAAGGCGAGCTCCTCAACCGCGGTGCCGCCAGCATCCGCCCAGAGGTTCGCCTGGACTCCGACCGTCCGGACATTTCCTGCGGCTCCCCACTTCGAAACCGCCACCATTTCGGCGTAAGCCTCGTCCAGCGAAAGGTCGAGGGTTCCCTCACGCGCCCACTCGGTGAGCGGGTCGGCCAGGATCGCCCCGGCGACCGGCTTGTCGCCGGAGACAGCCTTCAGCAGGCCCGCCATCGGAAGCGCGGAAGCTCCGGCAAACACGAGCACCGGTGCCGCCACAAAATCAACGCCGGAAAACGCGCGTTCGGCATCCGCGAGCGTGGCGAGCGAAAGCCCGCAGGCTCCGACCTCGCCGCAGGCCGCCTCGTCCGGGTCCTTGGCATGCCGGGTGGCGACGTCAGGCAGCACGGCGACAGAGTTTTGGCCGCGCATGAGATCGCTTTTGAGGGCCTTATTAAACTGGTCGAGGCATCCGTACGGGAGCTCCTGGGCGATGAGCCACGGCTTCGCCTTGAAGCCTGAGGCGGCCGTGCCGCGCACAAACGGAGGGAGGCCCGGCCAGGACTCCGGAAGCGCGAGCGCCTCCAGATCTTCCTTGCGGTAGATCGGCTGGAGCTTGATCCCCTCCGGCGTGGAGGTGATGAGCTTCTTGTCGAAGGGGGCGCCTTTCAGCGACTCCTCGGCAGCCTGGCGCCATTCTTCGTACGTCGCTGCTGGGAATTCGTCGAGTGTCAGTTTCATAGGAAAAGGAATCTTAGTGAACTTCTTCGACCAGGGCCTCGCTGGTCTGGCCGTTGACGGTGATCAGGAGGCGCTGGTGGCGGCCGGTTGGCCGGGCAGCGGGGGCTGCTGCCGCCGGGGCGGGAGCGGCCGGTTTGGCTGGCGCGGGAGCCGTGATGGCACCAGGGTTTTTGATCAGCTTTTCGTACTCCATCGGGAACATCGCGAAGAGCACGACCGCCTCGTCCGTGGTGGGGAGCTGCTTCTCCGCGAGTTGCTTGCGGAGGTTCTCCACGTTCGGCTTCAGGGAATCGGCAGGACGGGTCGTCATCGGTCCCTTGCCGGTGTTTTTTTCTGCCAGCGCGAGGACCTCCTTGTCCACGGGGGCCGGCGTGCGGCCGTAGTTGCCGAGCACGATATCCATCGCCGCCGGCGAGAAGTTTTTCCAGCGGCCGAATTTCACGTTGAGCATCGCTTGGGTGCCGACGATCTGGGAGATCGGGGTGACGAGCGGCGCCCAGCCGAGGCATTCCCGGACGTGCGGGATCTCGGCGAGGACCTCGTCGATGCGGTCCGCCATGTTGAGGTCCTTGAGTTGCACGCGGAAGTT
>JBGTAT010000188.1:0-1937 GCA_041749755.1 Terrimicrobiaceae bacterium
GGCCAGCGCACGCTGGCGGATCTCCGGGCGATCCCGTGGGTGTTCAGCTGGAACCAGAGCCGGCACTACCTGCCCGGGTGGTTCGGGGTCGGGGCCGCGCTGCGGCAGCTGAAGTCCGACGAACCCGATGGGTTTGAGCGCCTGAGAACGACATTCAAGTCGAGTCCGTTTCTTTATTACGTACTCACGAATGTTGAGACCAACCTGGCCAGCGCGGATCGCGACATGATCTGCCTCTATGCCGGGCTCGTGGAGGATGATTCCGCGCGAGAGACGATCCGCGGGATGATCCTGGAGGAATTTGATGTGACCCGGACGATGCTGGCCGAGGTCTTCGGTGGAACGCTCGAGGCCCGGCGCCCGCGGATGCTTAAGACTTTGGCATTGCGGGATGCGGCGCTCCGGGCGCTGCACATCCACCAGACCGAGCTCCTGAAGCGCTGGCGCGACCTGGGCGGAGCGAGCTCATCTCAAGGCCAGGCTTTGCTCCCGGAGATTTTGCTGAGCATCAACGCGATCGCCAGCGGCCTGCGCACGACCGGGTAGAAAGCAGAAAAGGCCCCCGGAACGAATTCCGGGAGCCCTTTTTTGCGGAGGGGAAATGGGGTTACTCGCCATCGCTGCCGATCGCCTCGACCGGGCAGCCTTCCATGGCTTCTACGCACTGAGCCTCTTCTTCCGGGGTTTCCGGCTGCTTGTAAACGTAGCTGTGGCCGCCGTCGTCGTTGCGCATGAAATTTGCGGGAGCGGTCTCGCGGCAGAGGTCGCAGTCGATGCACTGATCGTCCACGTAGAATTTTCCGTTCGCGTTTTCGCTGTATTTATTTGCAGAGTCGGCCATTTGAGTGAATGAGTGGGTGATTAAATTCTGTTGTTCGCCCGGAGATTGCAATCGTTTTTTCTGGAGGACTTCCATAATTTCCCTGCCCATGCCGCCTTCCACCGAGATCCTACCCCACGAGGGACGCCATGTCGTCCACCTGTTCTTCCAGCTCGAGCATTCGCTCTGGAGCATTCTTGACGCGCAGGAAAAGCTGGAGGCGATGACCTCGCTCGCGGGTCTGGTGAGTGAGATCCGGGCGACCCCGGAGACCCAGCTGCTCGTCTTCAGCGTCGTCACGCCCAAAGCCGATCTCGGATTCATGCTGCTGACCCCCGACCTCCAGCAGGCCGATGCATTCAGTAAGCGGATCGGGCTCTCGCTCGGCGCCGGGATCCTGACGCCCACGTTCAGCTGGCTCTCGATGACCGAGAGCAGCGAGTACACGACCAGCGAGGACGAATACGCCGCATCCCTCGCGGCCGACGAGGGCCTCGCCGCCGGAACCCCGGAGCATGTTGAAAAGCTCGAGGCCTTCCGGACCCGCATGGCAAAATACCTCAAGGACCGCCTGCATCCGAACCTGCCGGACTGGCCGGTTGTGTGTTTTTATCCGATGTCCAAGCGCCGGGTCCCCGGGCAGAATTGGTACGCCCTCGACTTCGCCGCCCGCAAAAAGCTGATGGGCGGGCATGCGCGGGTCGGGCGGACGTACTCCGGCCGGGTGCTGCAATTGATCACCGGCTCGACCGGGCTCGACGATGGCGAGTGGGGGGTCACGCTCTTTGCCCGCACGACCTCCGAGATCAAGGCGATCATCTACGAGATGCGGTTTGATGAGGTGAGCGCGGTCTACGCGGAGTTCGGAGAATTTTTCATCGGCATCCAGATGCCGCTCGACGTTCTTTACCGGCGCCTCTGCCTGTGAGTGCGGAGGCGAAGGCGGAGCGGGTCGGCGAGATCATTCGCGGGCAATCCCCGCTCATCATCGCCTACTCCGGCGGCGTGGATAGCACGTGCCTGCTCGCGCTGGCCCACCGGGCTGCCGCCGCAGGAAATGTTCTGGGCGTCATCGCCGACAGCCCGAGTTTGCCCCGGGCCGCGCTCGACGCAGCGC
>JBGTAT010000189.1:0-2872 GCA_041749755.1 Terrimicrobiaceae bacterium
GCACCCGCACGAATCGTTCACCCGCGCCCCGATCCCGTTCATCCATCCAACGAAGTCGCAGAGCTTCGCCACCCCGTCTTCACCGTGGAGGATGGGCGACACAAACTCGCAGGGCTGCTCCCCGGATTGATACCGGATCGAGCCGTCGCGTTCGGCTTTCCAGTAGGAGCGGTTGAAACTCGGGGCAGCGAGGATCGTGGATTCATTGAGGCGAACTCCGCCGGTCACGGGGCTGCCCCCGTGGTAAGAACCAACGGTTATTCCGCTCGTGGCGGGGATGGCCGTTTCCAGTTCAATTCCGAAGCGGATCTGCGTGGCTTTGATGTCTTGAGGTCTCATGGTAGTGGTTGCTGATTGCGATCCTTGCCTCGCGCAGACGGCCTCGTTGTGTCCATCGGAAATGAACACCATATTTAACGCCCATTTATCTGATAATGAGCATGTTGGCATGAAAGTTGAATAGTCCGCACGGACACCCAAGATGGCGTTTATCAGGCGTAGGAGGCCGTTTGCTGCGACCCCCACAAAAGAGTCGGCAGCCGCGGGTGGTATAGGTGGATTCCGAAATCCCGCGTTTTCGTTCTGTCACGCGTTCCGTGCGGGCGAGTAGAATCCCGCCCATGACCACAGATCAAATTCACGGACACGAAATCATCGAACTCGTCGGCAAATACCCGGAGGGCATTCCGGTTGCCACACTCACCGACATCGTGGCGCACGACTTCGGCACAGAGGCCCGATTCTTCACCTGCTCGGCGGAAAACATGCGTCTGCCCGAACTCCTGACATTCCTCACCGAGCGGGATAAAGTTCAACTCCGCGACAACCTGGTCATCCCCGGCGGATCACCTGCCTGCAACCACGACTGACATGCGAACTCTCTTCGCCATCCTCATGCTCGCCACCGCACTCGCGGGGAACGCCGCCGACACGAAAGGCGAGGCGGACAAAGCCGCATCCGTCGCCGTGACGTTCATCAACGGCTACGTCAAAGCGTCACGCGCACGGGACTGGGATTCGGTCAAGTGGGTGGCCGCGAGCCCTCTGGCAACAAACAATTTCAAGCGCACGCTGAAAAAGATGATCTCCGACGGATTCAAGCGGGACCCCGAGGTCGGCCTCGATTCCGACCCCGTTGTCGGGGGCAACGATTGCCCGGACAGCTACTCCGTCAAATCCGCGAAAGCCGACGGGGATGCTGCCGCCGTTGTGCTGATCGGGCCGAAGGACTTCCCGGCGCAACTGAAAGTCAGGATGCTCAAAGTCGAAGGCAAGTGGCTCGTGGACGCATGCGGCGACATGCTCCGATAGCCATTCACATATCCCAAGCCTCGCGGAACCCGACGAACTTCGGGAATCTGGGCGCATCTTTCGCGCCGCTGGGCTGGTGCTTGAACTTCACAAACTTGCCGATCAAGGATTCCCGCTTGATCCACAGGCTCACGCGGTCGATGCCTCCGAGCACATGGTTGTAACCGAGCCGGAATTCCACACCCGTATCGAGCGTCCGCACGATGAACCCGCCGAGTTCGCCCCGACCCACCATGCCCGCTTGAGCCATGCTCCGCTTCGTGCGGCCAAAGGCGTCGCGCTCGGCTTCGTTCTGGTTCGTCATCCCTTCGTAGGGTTCCAGCACAACGGCCTCCGCGTCCTCAAATCGCTTGATCTTGAGCAGCCAGCCTTCGCGCTCGGTTGAACGCCCGCATTTATACGGCCCTGCCGGATCGCGCACCATCACGCCCTCGTATCCGGCGGCGAGGCATTCTTCCTCGTAGGCGGCGAGTTGGTTGGCGTCCGCAATTTCGACCGGCAACACCTTCTCCACATGGTCCCACTGGGGCAGGCGGGCGAGTTCCTGCATCCGGCAGGCATACGGCACGTCGGTCCCTTCGCTCACATAATCAAAGACGTGGAACACGAAATCCGGCTCGCCGCTTTCCCGGCCGATCGCGCTCGTGGTGGCATTGAACGTGCCGCCCCGGAGCATCAACTCCCCGTCCACTCCATCGGGAAGGTTCGCCTCGATCCACTCGCGGGCGAATCGGTTGCTGATCGGCTTGTAGGATCGCGTGAGCGCCCGGCCTTCAATCTTCAGGCAGCGGATCCCGTCCAACTTGGGCGTGGCCAGCACGGGGAACCGCAGGGCCTCGGGTTGCTCGCATTTACCGGCAAGCATCGGCTTGGTGATTTTGCACATATTATCCTTTCAGGTGTTTGATGCACTCAGGTCCAAAGCCCGAATCCACAGACTCGGGCACCGTCAACGTCTTGCCGCACCGCCCGCATTTGCCGCAGTGGCACACGCGGACTTGGTCGGGAAGGTCGTTGCGTAACGACAATCTCCGTAGCAGCCACTCGAACGCCCTGGCGCTCGGGGCCGTAGGCGCGATCCTCGATTTCCTGCCGTGCCGGAAGCGGCTCCCGTCGAACACCGTGCCGAGGAACGAATAGTCGTGTTCGTTATCGGCCCCGGTGAGGACGGAGACAAAGTGCGGCTTGTCGTCGTCGGGCTTGCGGACCTTGAACGTGAACCGGTTTCCCGTTTCCGCGTTCTCCACTGTGAAGAGCGCGTTCCCGGCCAGTATGAATTGAAGCGTGTCTTTCATGGTGCGTGACTCGCGTAGTTCAGTGGCAAAAAGAAAGGCCGGTGGCGGGGGCCACGGCGGCGATCCTTCCAATGAGCGTGCTGAGGTTGAATTTGCGCAGGCCCCGGTTTTCCACGTCATAGACGGTGATAAGACCGCGTTTCTGCAGGTTGGTCTCGGAAGTGGTAAAGCGCATCGTGCGGGCCTCGCCCGTGGCTTTGGTGAACGTTCCGACGTATTCTGTGCGTTGGTGGATGTTTGCTTTCATCCTCCTTGGCCTCTCGCAA
>JBGTAT010000190.1:0-5511 GCA_041749755.1 Terrimicrobiaceae bacterium
TGCGTGTTCGAGTCCGCGCGCCCGCGCTTTGTCACGAGCGCGACGCTTCCCTTCTCTGCGGCCCGCAGCGCAAAGCTCAGCCCGGCAATGCCGCTGCCGATGACGACAAAATCAAATTCTCTCATTGGGGGGGGAGGGGGATGTTATCGATCAGCCGCGCGCGGCCGAGGTAAACCGCGGCAGCGAGCCGACCGACCTGTCTGCGGCTGCGGAGCGGTTCGAGCGTCCCGGCGTCGACCGCCTCGACGTAGTCGATCTTCGCTCCGGGGATCTTTTCGATCAGGCGCTTTGCGTGCGAGACGATCGCGGCAGGCGATTTGTATCGGGCGGCCGCCTCGAGTGCGGCGTGAATTCCGGGTGCGAGGAGCCGCTGTGCGCTGGTGAGGTAGGCATTCCGCGAGCTTGTCGCCAGCCCGTCGGCCTCCCGGACCGTGGGATGTCCGAGCACCTCGATCGGAAAGTTGAGATCCCGAACCATCCGCCGCAAAATCGCGAGCTGCTGCCAATCCTTCTCCCCGAAGATCGCATGGGTCGGCTGGACCAGAAGGAAGAGCTTGGCGACGACGGTGCAGACGCCCTGGAAGTGGCCGGGTCGCGTGCGGCCGCAGAGGCGGCTGGAAAGAACCGATTCCTCGACCGCCACCGAGCGGCTCCCGTCGTACACCTCCCCGGCTGAAGGCACAAAAACCGCGTCAGCACCAGAGCGCCTGCAGATCGCGAGGTCCTGGCGCAGCGGCCGGGGATACGCCGCAAAATCTTCCTTCGGTCCGAACTGGGTCGGGTTGACGAAAATCGAGACGACGACGGCGCCGGATTTTCCGGCAGTTTCGCGGGCCGTACGGATGAGCGCGGCGTGCCCGTCGTGGAGGGCCCCCATCGTCGGAACAAAGACAACCCTCTTGAAGCAGCCCTTTCGCCAGGCCCGAATCGCCGCGAGCGATCTGGCAACCTTCATCGAGACGTCAGAAAATCAGTTCGACGCCGGGGAGGCCGCAGGAGCTGCGACCGCATCGGCCGGGGCCGCGACAGGAGTTGTACTAACCGGGGCTGCCGGAGCCGGGGTTGCTGTGGCCGATGCCTGCGGGACGGGCGCGCTCAAAAGCTCTTTTTGAATCGTTGTTTTCCCGGAGGCTGCCTTGGCGGTGATGATGGAGAGCAAAAGGGTGATCGTAAAAAATGCGACGGCCAGCCAGGTGGTGACCTTCGCCAGCACGTGGGTCGTTTGGGCTCCGAAGATGTTGTCGGTGACCCCGCCGCCAAACGCCGCGCCAAGCCCCTCGCTGCGGGGGCGCTGCATCAGGACGACAAAGACGATCAGCAGGCACACCAGGACGTGCAGGGTGATGAGGACGGGCAGAACGATGAACATAGGAAAGACCGACCACCCTATCCCGGAGGAGCGGGTTGTAAAGTCAGGATCAAAGAAATTTCAAGATCCAGACAACGATTGCTGTTGCGGCCAGCACGGCAAGCGGCAGGAGGATGAAGTTGATGACCCTCTGGCGTCCTTTTCTGCGGCTGCGAAGCAGTGCGAGGAGCCCGCGGCGCGAGCGGTGGTGGCGGGCCGGGCGGATCGGCGCTCCGGCGGGTGAGAGGGAAGCGTCGCCGGAGAATGCGCTGTCAAACGGGGTCCGGGGCTGCGAGGGAGGGATCGCCCTCTGAAATACGGCTTCGTTTGGTTTCCTATTCAGATGGAGCCCTCCGTCCTCAACACGGTCGCGGAGGCGCTTTTTCTGAGCCGATACGACAATGCCACCTTTGGGGGGGGGCTTGCTCGCGCCGCTGGCTTCATCCGTCAGGCTCATTTAGGTGGTTTGAAGTTCTCAAAACGCTGGATCCAGCGGATGTCGGGGCTGCTCATGGAAAAACAAGTACATAGCTGTTCGGACAGGAACCGGCGAGAGGATTTCGGCGGGATTTTTTACCAGCCCGCTCAAACGGCAGGACGGGCGGCGCGCTACCGGTAGGCTTGGACTTGCGCGATAAAGCGCCTCCATTTCGCCCCGAGGCACCATCCGCCCGGGATGTTTGGGTTCCTCTCGAGCAGGATCTTCGGGCAGGGTTTGCCGTGTCGAAAATCCCAGCGCGGCCAGTGTTTGTGGGGCACGATATGGTGTGTAGGGATCTGGTACCGGTTTGCGAGCGTAGCTGCGAGACGGGCGGCGCGGTTGAGCGCCGCCGCCTGCCGGCGAGGGTCGCTAAATTCGCAAATTTCAATGGCGATGCTCTGGCGGTCTCCGGCCCCTCCAAAGTCGGCGTGGTCGCCCTGCTCGGTGGTCAGCAGGTGCTGGACGATTTCGCGGTCATCCACCGTGAAGTGCCAGGTAACCCACCCGGACCGTCCGAACCGCCGGTTGCCGCTGCGCTTCCCTTTGTTGGTCAGGTAGCGGGCGTGGTTATCGGCTCCGGAATTGAGGTTTTCGGTGGCGTGAATCGTGAGGTAGCGCGGGGTCATGGTGCGCCCGACGAGGCGGCCATGGACATTCGGCGGCAGGATCGTGTTGCGGACCTGCGGCGGACCTGCGGGGCACACGGCGCTGGGGGAGGAGCAGGAGCACAGCCCGACGATCACCGGAATCGCCAAAAGCCGCAGGAGCTTGTCGGCTCTCATCGCCGCATAGGAACACAGATTTTCAAACATGATGGAAAACATGCCCGCCTTCGCCCGACAGGCGAGCTTTTTTGCAGGTCCGCCTGCATCGAATGGCGGTCGATCTGCGTCAAGCGCGTTAGCTTGCGGCCAAGGCTTCGCTGGGTTTTCGCTTCCGGGCTGCGCCCACGGATTACGAGTCCGAAGGGGCCAAGAACGGGGCGATCACGCAGGAAAGGCCAAGGATGGCAAGAACAGCGAAGGCAATGATAGGGAGGATCATGAAGGAACGGTACGGCGAAAAACCCATAAAATCCAATGGCGGATTTGGTTTTCTTTGATGCGCATCAAGGACGCTGGTGGTCGGGGCAACCCAGGATCTGCGCTGCCATGAATGATTTCCTGCGTCCCTGCAACTGCGTGCATCCCGAAGAGGCCGAATGCGACCGCTGCGTCGATGAGCTACACGCCAAACCCGCCCGCCACGCCTGCTGCGGCGGGAAGTGCGAGCGCCGCGAGCAGTCGACGTCCTGTGCCTCCGGGCAACAGCCCTGAGGCAGGCTCACTTCTCGGGGATCACCGGAAGGCCGGAGAGGGCCATCGCAATCTCGTGCTCCGGGTATTCGTAGTTTTCCAGCTTTCCGGCAAAGTAGTTGATGTAGGCCTGCATGTCGAAATGCCCGTGGCCGCAGAGGTTGAAGAGGATCGCCTCGGATTTTCCGTCCTCCTTGCATCGGAGGGCTTCGCGAACGGCCCCGGCGACGGCATGGGAGGCCTCGGGGGCAGGGACGATCCCCTCGGCCCGGGCGAACTGGGTGGCAGCGGAAAAGCACTCCAGCTGTGGAAGCCCAATAGCTTCTGTGAGGCCGAGGTCCTTCACAAGGCTGACGAGGGGGGCCATGCCATGGTAGCGGAGCCCGCCCGCGTGGAAGCCGGCCGGGATGAAGCTGCTCCCGAGCGTGTGCATTTTCACGAGCGGGGTCAGCTTGGCCGTGTCGCCCCAATCGTACGCGTAGTGGCCGCGGGTGAGGGTCGGGCAGGCCTCGGGCTCGACCGCAACCAGACGGACCGGCCGGCCGCCGCGCAATTTCTCCCCGAGGAAGGGAAATGCGATCCCGGCGAAGTTTGAGCCGCCTCCGGTGCATCCGACGACGACATCGGGATAATCATCCGCCATCGCCATCTGCTACATCGATTCGATCCCGATCACCGTCTGGTGGAGGAGGACATGGTTGAGGACACTGCCGAGGGCGTAATTGGTATCGTCCCTGCCCGCGGCGACCTCGACGGCCTCGGCAATCGCGATCCCGAGCGATCCGGTGCAGTCAGGGTCCTGAGCCAGAATCGCTCGCCCCGCGGCCGTGCGCGGGCTCGGGCTCGGCGTGACCGACGCTCCGAAAAGCTCCATGATCGCCCGGCGGTACGGTTTTTGGTCGTGGGAAACCCGGACCATGAAGACCTCGCACTCGAGCCCGAACATCTGGCAGGCCATCGCAAGCGACGATCCCCACTGCCCGGCGCCGGTTTCCGTCGCCAGGCGGCGGATCCCTGCCTGCTTGTTGTAATACGCCTGGGGGACCGCGGTGTTCGGCTTGTGTGACCCGGCCGGGCTCACGCCCTCATATTTGTAGTAGATTCGGGCGGGCGTATCGAGGGCCTGCTCCAGCCGCCTGGCGCGGAAGAGCGGGCTCGGCCGCCAGAGGCGAAGGATGTCCCGCACTTCCTCCGGGATCGGAATGTCGCGCTCGGCGCTCATCTCCTGCGCAATCAGCTCATCGGGGAACAATGCCTGCAGCGCCTCGGGCGAGAGCGGCTCCAGCGTTCGCGGGTCCAGCGGGGGTGGGGGAGGCACCGGAAGGTCAGCGGCGATGTTGTACCAGGATTCCGGAAGGCGGCTTTCGTCGAGGAGATATTTGAGCTGTTTGGACATGTTCGGTTGGGAAAACCGGAGATACTACTTGCTACTGGCTCATTGAAAAGGCCGGACTGGCGCTCAAGGCGCGCGGGCGAAAAAAATCCAGCCCATTTTGCGCGGGTGACTGCGAGGATCTGTCGCAGCCGCGCCCGCCGGCCCCCAGCCTGGGCCGTCCTATCGTGGGGGAGCGGCAGCTGTTCGCCTGGTGCCCGCCGATTTGTCATGGACGGCCATCAGGCTGGTGAGAACATGGATGCCGAGGAGGATGTCGGCGGAATCGCGAGCGTCGCTGCCTTGGATCATCCACTGCTCATCGAGGATTTTGAGATACCAGACGGTGATGCCGGCCTGCCGGTCGCACTCCATCAAGTTCAGCATGGCTTGGTTTGGGTCGAGCGTCAGATGGAGGCGGTGGATGAATTGGATCAAGTGCAGCCCCAAATGAAGGAGGAGGCCGGAACACCGCTTCACGTCCCCCGATTCGTAGGCGCTCTCCAATTCGCCAATAGACTCGATCTGGCGGACGGCCCGGGGGAAATGTTTTTTGACCCTCCGGCTCAGGCGGCCGAGCGACTTGGAGGCACCGGCTCCACGGGATTCCCGGTCAAGAATGAGCAGCTGATAAAAGACTTCGCGCTCTCCGAGAAGGTCGCCGAGGGCGAGGGAGAGGGCCTGCTTCAGCGCCCGGCTTTCGGTCTCCCTCATCTGTGGGATGATCTGGTATGCCGCCGAAAGTTCGCCCAGCAGCGCGAGCGCCTCGCTGCTCACCGCCAGGAGCTTGCGATCGCGGGTTTCCTTCATGAGTTCGAGGATGCCCGGGATGGCCCGCCGCTCGCCGATGGCCCCCAGCGCCCGAACGCTTTCGATGACGACCTCGCGTTCCGGTGAGGTCAGCTGGCAGATGAGCGCATCCACCGCGCGGGGGTCGGCGGCTTGTCGAAGCGCCCGGCAGATCTGCGGGGCAACCATCGCCGAAGGATCGTCGAGCCGCGCGAGCAGCGCATCC
>JBGTAT010000191.1:0-5054 GCA_041749755.1 Terrimicrobiaceae bacterium
AGCTCGGCTTCGGGCGTGAGCGCCTCGCCTTCGGGCGCATGCTTCAGCAGGTGCCGGATGACCTCCCCGGCTGCCGTCCCGCCGGGCTCTCGCAGAAGCAACGGGTCCCGGCCTTGTGCCCCGAAAAACTCTGCGAGCCGCCGGATCTGGGTCGATTTCCCGCAGCCCTCGGACCCCTCAAACGTGATGAATATCCCGCCATTTGCTTCTCCGGTTTGCATCCCCCAAGTCTTCCCCACCTCGCCCGCCGGTTCCATGCCAAATTTCCAGGAATTTTTGGCCGCCAAGACTGTCCCTCCCGCACCGGAAAGCGGGCTCCGGATGGGGTACTCACCCTATGGCGGACCCCGATGCTTCGGGCTCTATTGAAGGGGTATGAGCAGACCGTCGATCCATTCAAAAACCCGCTTCCAGCTCCGGCGGGAACTCCTTCAGGCCGTCGCGGCATCCGCGCCCCCGAAGCAGGCTTTTGAACACCCGGATCCCCTTGATACGACGGGGCCGGAAACCGAAAGCCCGGCTGACCAAGAGGAACCGGAGGCCGGGTGATCTCAAGGCTCGGTGCGCTGACGATTGCCGGGGTGCAGGAACTCGGCAGCTTGGTATGGATGGTGAGGGAGACGGGATCCGAGATGCTCGAGCGCCTCTCTCGCCATCGCGCTCCGTTTCGCCTGGACCATCTCTTTTACCAATGCCACCGCGTCGGGGCGGGATCCGTGCCGATGGTCATCCTGCTCTCGATGTTTGTCGGGCTGACCATGGCGCTCCTCACCGGATATCAGCTCCAGTTTTTTGGAATGACGACGCTGGTTCCGGCGGTCGTCTCGGTTTCCTTCACCCGCGAGATGGGCCCGCTCTTCACCGGGATCGTACTGGCCTCGCGGATCGGGGCCGCCTACACCGCCGAGCTGGGGGCCATGGTTGCGGGGGGCGAGGTCGATGCCATCGAGGGGATGGGGATCGGCGCGCGCCGCTACCTCGTCACGCCAAGGTTGATGGCCATTTTTTTTCTGACCCCCTGCCTCGCGGTCATCTCGATCCTCGCCGGCATTTTTGGTGCGGCCTTCATCTCGAACTTGATGCTGCACATCAGCTACGGCTATTTTTTTGATCAGGTGATGACGAACCTTCTGGTTAAGGACGTCATGGCCGGAATCGCCAAGAGCTTCCTCTTCGGCGGCATCATCGGGACGATCGCCTGCCTCAAGGGGCTCTCCGTGAAGGGGGGCGCCGTCGGCGTTGGGGCGGCGACGACTTCGAGCGTCGTGACCGCGGTCAGCGCTGTGATCGTCGGCGACTCGATCTGCAATATTTTCATCATCACATTTTTCCCATGAGCGATAACAAGGAAATGCTGGTCGAGCTGCGCGGCATCAAGCTGCAATTTGGCGAGAAGGTTATCCTGGACGATATCAACCTCTCGCTGGCCGGGGAGGAGGTGCTCGTCATCATGGGGCTCAGCGGTTCCGGCAAGAGCACGCTGCTCAGCCTGCTGACCGGGCTCCTGAAGCCGAACGCGGGATCCGTCGAATTTAAGGGGGCCGACCTGACCAGCCTCTCGCGGCCGGCGCTGAACGACGTGCGCACGCACATCGGCATGGTCTACCAAAACGCGGCGCTGATCAGCTCGATGAGCGTGGCAGAGAACATCGCGCTCCCGCTCCAGGAGCTTTCGAAAAAGAGTGCGACGGAGATCGCGGAGACTGTTGCCGCAAAGCTCGAGCTCGTCGGCCTCGGGGAGGATGGCGACAAGCTGCCTTCCGAACTCAGCGGAGGAATGCAGAAGCGCGCCGGCCTGGCGCGGGCTCTGGCGTTGGATCCGGAGCTCGTGCTGTTCGACGAGCCCTCGGCCGGCCTCGACCCGATTAACAGCAAGCTCATCAACGACCTCATCATCCACCTGCGCGAGAAGCAGAAGGTCGCCTCCATCGTCGTGACGCACGAGATGGAAAGCGCCTTCACGGTGGCGACCCGGATGGCGTTCCTGCACGAGGGAAAAATCCTTCTCGAGGGCACGCCGGCTGAGTTCCGCGATTCCGACGATCCGACACTGCAACCCTTTCTTCAGTCCTACTCAAACCATGCGAAAGCGAAGGAGTAATTTATGGAAGCACACAAAAACGAATTGAGCACAGGGATCCTTGTGCTCGTGACCCTCGGCATCCTGATCGCCGTGCTGGTCGTGGTCGGCATGCCGGGCGTCCTCAGGCCGCTCAATACGTACCGCATCTATTACGACAACGCCAACGGCATCCGCCCGGGCGCGCCGGTCCTGCTGGCAGGCCGCGAAATCGGCAAGGTGACGACCCTGGATTCTCCCGTCCCCTTGGAAAAGCGGCCGAAAGACCATCAGAACTTTGAGGTGGCCATCGATGTCTCGGTGGCAAGGGATGCCGAGATCTACCACGATGCGACGGCCCGCCTGACCCAGCAGGGGCTCATGGGCCAGCAGGTGATCGATTTTGTGCAGGGCGATCCGGCCAGCGGGAGGGTCGAGGATCTGGCCGAATTTGTCGGCCAACGGGTGCCGGATATCGCCGAATCCGTCAGCGAAAACATGAAGCGCCTAACCGGCCCCGAGTCGGACCTGGCGCTCACCATCAAAAACACGAAGGAGTTTATGGCGACGCTGAACAAAGCCCCGATCCATGAGGTGATCGAGAATACCGAGCAGCTTACCGATGTGCTCAAGAAGGAACCCTGGAGGCTGCTATGGCCGGCGAAGCCGGCTGCGCGTGAGGAGGCCCAGTCAAATGACCCGGACGACCAGGACGAGGAAAAGCCAGCCAAGCGCACACGGGCACCAAATCCCAAGACGCGTGGCGGGAGTTGAGGAACTGTCAAACCAGCCCGCCTATCAGCGCGCGCTGGGTTTTATGAGCAGCAGCACGATACCCCCGACGAGGGCAAATGCTCCGACGATCGGAGGCACAAAATGCGTCTCCACGGTTTTGATGTGGATGCCGAGAAAGTCGACCGGCTGGCCCGGGGTCGTGAAGGAAATCCCGGAGTAGGCGAGCACCACGATTCCCACGGTGATGAGGACCCCGGCGATGATGGTTTTGGTGTTCATAACCCTGGACTGGGCAGGCGTGTGCCTATCGCGGTCGCCGGCCGGAAATCAGGTTCACAAGAATCATGATTACGGCGATGACCAGCAGGATGTGGACAAACGCCCCCAGCGTGTACCCGGTAACCAAGCCGAGGAGCCAAAGGACGATCAGTATGACAGCGATGGTGTATAACATAGTTTTGTAATCTCAAATTAGGTCCGGCGGACCAAGATCGCCAATGGGTAGTAACCCTACCTGCGGGCGCCCGAAAGATGGAAAAACGGGCTCCGCCTTCAGGAGTCTTGTTTGGAGTTCCGCCTTCAGGCGGTGCTTTTTTTCGCTACCGCTTCACTCGCCGGCCGCCTAAAGGCGGAACTCCTAACCCGGAGGCTCTCCGCCTACCAGACGTGCAACTTTCGGAGATCCCCCCAACCTGGCGCTCGCGCGCGACGTCTGCCCTTGCGAAGTTTCGCCGCCTGAACTAGCACAGGTGGGTGACCATCTACGCGAGAGCCCTCCGGTATTTCCGCCCGTTTTTCTGGCCGACGCTCGGCGGGGTGCTCCTGACATTCGCTGGGATCGGGTTCAACCTCCTGAAGCCGTGGCCGCTGAAGTACATCGTCGACGGGGTGCTCGATCAGACGAAGGGCACGGCCGAGGCCCGGGCGTTTGTGGAGCAATGGTTTGGAGCCGGACATCCGGCCGGCGCCATCCTGGGCCTCGCGGTCGCGATGGTCGTCATCAGCATTTTGGCCGGGCTCGTCAACCTGGTCTCGAACTACCTGTTCATCCGGGTCGGGCTCCGGGCGCTACTCAAACTTCGCACCGACCTCTACACCGCCCTGCAGGCGCTCCCGCTGAAATTTCATGATGCCCGTCGGAGCGCCGACTCCAGCTTCCGGGTCGCCTACGACTCGCAGAGCATCCAGACGATCTACAACAAAGGCTTTGCGACGATCCTCTCCTCGCTGGTGATGCTGGTCAGCGCGCTGGTGATCATGTTCCAGATGAACTGGCCGCTCACGCTCGCCTCGCTCGCCATTCTCCCGTTCATCGTGCTGGCGATCCGCCACTATGCCGAGCGCGTGCGCAGCCAATCGACCACGATCCAGGAGCGCGAGAGCGCGCTCCTCACGCTGGCGCAGGAGGGGCTGAGCCAGATCCGGATGGTGCATGCCTTCGGGCGCGAGGCGTTTGAGATCCGGCAGTTCCGACGCCGCGCCGCGCAGAGCCTCGAGGCCAACATGCGCCTGAACATGACGTCCGTCTCCAGCGCGCTCGTCGTGACCACGCTCATGGCGATCGGAACCGCGCTCATGTACTACGTCGGGTCTCTTGAGGTCCTGAAGCAGGACTCCTCGTTTACGCTCGGCGATCTCATGGTATTTTCGGCCTACCTGATGATGCTCTACCAGCCGCTCGAGCAGCTCACCTACACGGCCTGGGCGCTGGAGGGAGCCACCGCCGGGGCGAGCCGCTGCTTCGAGGTTCTCGACCGCGACAACGATGTCCCGGATGCCCCCGATGCCCAGGTGCTTCGCGAGGCAGGCGGGCGCATCGGGTTCTCGGGGGTCTCGTTTGGATATTCCTCAGAGCGAACGATCCTGAAGGACATTTCTTTTTTGGTGGAGCCCGGCCAGACGGTGGCGATCGTCGGCGGGACGGGGACGGGAAAAAGCACGCTCCTGAGCCTGGTTCCGAGATTTTACGATCCGACGGCTGGCACAGTTTCCCTCGACGGGCACGACCTGCGCGGCGTCACGAAAAAGAGCCTGCGCTTGCACATCGGAATGGTTCTTCAGGACACCCTGCTCTTCTCGACAACGATCCGCGAAAACATTGCTTACGGGCGTCCGGGGGCCACGAACGAGCAGATCCTGGAGGCGGCGCGGCGGGCACAGGCGTACGATTTCATCATGCAGATGCCGGAGGGGTTTGACAGCCCGGTCGGCGAGCGCGGCGGGCACCTCAGCGTCGGGCAGCGCCAGCGGATCGGCATCG
>JBGTAT010000192.1:0-18264 GCA_041749755.1 Terrimicrobiaceae bacterium
CCTACGGCTCAAAGCCCTTCGCTCCGCCGCCCTCCCCGGCGAAACGTTCACCACATTCCAAACGAGCCCCGCGCACCAAGCCCCGTCATGATTGAAGAATCAGACGGCCCCGGTTCCCCGCCTTTATTCAGCCGCGCAACACGGTTGAGAGAGCCTTTCCAAAATCTGCTGCCAAAGGCTTTAACTCCACAGCCATCGCCGTCATGTCCTTAATAATTGGCTTTAGCGCGAGCATTGTGGGATCACCGAATGACCTGTTGATATCATTCCAGGCATCTCCAAGGGTTGACACCACGCCATGGAAGGTTCGGCCTTGGGCAGCAGTGTTTCCAAAGAATCTTCCTCCCGCGGAAGTGGCTGACTTAAATGCACTGGCCACCATTTCAGAGGAGACGGCCCCTTTCTCCATTTGATCGCGCAGGCTGGCCATACTCTGCCCTGTCGTCCTGGAGATCTCTTGAAGAGGATTGAATCCGGCGTTGATGAGCTGAAGGAGGTCTTGCCCCATCAATTTTCCACTCGCTGTGATTTGAGCATAGGCAAGGGTGAGGCGCTCCATACGGTCCGAAGAGCTGCCAGCTACATCCCCAAGCATTTTGAGGGATGGCATTATCGATTTGGTGGAGGCCCCAAACCCGAGAAGGGTTTTTGCATTTTCAACCAGCCCTTGCATTTGAAACGGCGTTACGTCTGCAAACGACTTGATGTCTTTGAGCATTTGCGAAGCCTTGGGAGCAGAGCCAATGAGGATTGCCATCTCCTCATTCAGGCTCTCCATGTCCGCCGCGAGCGTGATTGGCTTGGAGAGTGGGGCAACGAGCGTATTGATTGCTCCGGGGATGCTTGCTAGGCCAGTCGCGATATTTCCGATATTCCCGAGTTGGCTAGCGAATTTTGTAACTGTTCCTTGTGCAGCGCGCATCGGACTGGTAAACGCGCCTGTGCTCAGGCTCAGGGCATAACTTAAAACTGATCGGCTCATTCTTTTATTTCCTTTTTAACCGCGTGGATCGATTGATGATAAAGTTAGCTGGCAAAAAAACTACTCGAAGGAAGTTCAGAAAAATAGCGCCAGCCACTTTAAGGACCAGTAGGGATGCTGTGGCGTACTGACCACCGCGAGCCATCTGGATCGCCAAGTCGATCAGCCTGAAGAAAACTCGAAAGCTTCGCTTGATTTGGCTCTCGTGCATTCTAGATAAAGACATCGCTTTTTGTCCCTGGGTGGTATCCACGCCATGACTGAACGCGGGTATAGAGTCGCCCCTGTTTGGTTAATCGGTCTCCTGTTTTGACGTACACAAAATTAGAGGGCGGGGAGCACTGGCTGGGCGGCGTTGAGATCGTATTTATCCCGCCAGTTGATGCAGGCCGCGAGCGATGATAGGTCGTGGCTGTACATACAGGAAAAGCCACCGGGAATGATTCGAATCCTGAATCGCGCAGGGATTTGTATGTGGCGAGGCTCCACTTGCCACTCCCGGTGTCGTCATAATCATTCCCATCAAGAGCGGTGTAGTGATCCCAGGTACGCTGCTTATAATAGTTATCCGAGTCCGCTGCCGCCTCAGCTTTTGTCTTTCCAGGATTGGCGGCGGATGTTTCTCTGTCAGGATATTCGTAGCGGGGACGGTCCGCTTTGAGTGCCCCGCATTTTTTGTGTTCCTCTAGTCGCACCCGCTCTTCGCTGTAGTCGCTTTCGTAGATCGGTTCTGAAAGCGCATCAGGGACCTCAGCGGGCTGATCAGGCTGAGGGCGCTCAATTGTAACAAGCATTTTGCCAGACCCGCCGCCTGTTTCCTCAAGGGAAACTTCGGAAACCCGGTAATCGCTCGGGTATCCCGTAAACTGGCTTCCGATGGGTGGCTCGGCGGCTTCCAATGCTGCGTATGGGCCAACGAATGGTATGGTGTAGGATTTGCTGTCCTGTCCAGTTCGCTTACGCGCCCGTAGGCGCTTGATCTCATAATTCCCTCTTGATCTTGGAGGCATGATTAAAAGGCGTATTTTGTCGCTCGAATCGTAAACATCTTCGCGTTGTTGTTTGCCCACTTCTCTTCGATGTCGTCAACGAGTGCGCCAATGAGTCCGCCAATGTTGATCGTGTCTCCGCGCGCGGGCAGGGTAATGGAGGAGAGAAAGATGGCCTCGAACTCGCACTCGTTTTTATCGTTGAAATAGACGGCGGTGAATACCTCGCCATTTTCGTCGAGGAGCTCGACCTTGTCTCCACCAAGCTTACGCGAGCCGGATTGGATTTTCCCAAGGCTCCCGGCGTCCCCGGCTCCCCAAGTGATCGTGTTATTTCCTTTGATGACTGCGGCCATATGCGCATTTACACAGCTTCGGAGAGCTGTTCACAAATGCGCCTGCGAGCGGTGCGAGAACCGGAATTTACTTGCTCCAGAACTCAGCAGGATTTAACCCGAGCTGCTTACAAACGGATATGTCGGATTCGGATCCAAGCATCCCTTCGGATGGAGCCATCCTGATATCAATCATATCCAGCGGGTTTAATCCCAGTTGGCGCGCTACCTGAATATCGCAGTCGGTGAGCGCTTTGGCTTCTGGGCAATCATGCTCACCTTTGAGCACTGCCTCGATGTCATTTTTGATAATTGCGACCATGACGGCCGGGTCATTTGTGAGATGTGCCGACGGAAAGATCGCCATGAGAATATCCAAAAGCTCTTTTGAGATCGGGCGCACAGCTGTCTCTGGTGTTTCTTGGTCGTCGGGCGCATCGATGGGATTTAAAGCTTGAGCCATGCTTCTACGATGCCACCCCAAATGCTGAAAAGGACTCAGGGCTGCTAGCGCTGAAAAGCCAGCTCGCAGCTATTCCCTGGCCCCAGCGGCTTGGGACTTCATCTCGGCGATGGAGGCGGCGACGTGGAGGCCTTCAGTCGTCTGGAGGAACTCATTCCAGGCGTGCCAGATCTTCGAATCGTCATCACCTTCCATGGGGCCGATGGTGGCAACAATGGTTTCGCCGCGGAGCATTTGTCTCCAGGGGCCGGAGGGCTGCATTCCGTCAACCTGCAAGAGATGCTCACGACCGAAAGCCTCATAGAACCAGAGCATGTAGCCGTTGTAGTGGATGTTCGCGAGTACGACCCTGTATCCGTCGTGCGGCATAGTGAGGATCGCGCCAGTTTTCATGAGAGCCTCGAAATTCGCCTGGATCCGCATCGCAAAAGCAGCTCGCGGGGGGTAGGTCTGGCGGGGTCTATCGTGATGGCTTTCGTGCATGACTGCCGCTTCCTAGGGCAGAGGTCGAGGGTAATAGTCGATTCACTCGACGATTTCTTCGGACCTCCTGACTACTGAGGCTTCATGACGCCAGGACGAGATGACTCAGAAGCCGGTAGGCGTCGTTGATGTTGGCTCCCTTGGAAAACTCAAATTTCAACGGATGTTGTTCCCCTGTGATCCAGATCCGAAGTTCGGCGTCCATGTCCATGAAGCCAGCGCTCTCCTTGGCGAACATCTTGATGGATTTGTAGGGGATGGAGAAAAGCTGCTGCTTTTTACCCGTGACGCCCTGCTTATCGAGGGTGAGCAAACGGAACGAGGTGAGGACGAAGATATCCCGATGGAGCTTGAAGGCCTTGAAAATCTCCTCCCCATCGATCAGGACGGGTTGAAAATCTGCGGACGCTTGTTCTGGCGTGATCTCGGTCGCATTGCCGAGGAGGCGGTTGAGGAGGCTCATATGTGGGTAGAAAAGAGAGCGCCGGGCGGGACGTCCAGAGGAATCCCGCCCGGCGTTGCGCGCTGCCGGTCAGATTTCCCGCAGTGCCGACATTGCGTCGGCCAGAGAGCGGTCGGCATCGGCCATTGCAAGAATGGCGTTGCGGATCTGAGCCATGCGGGGATTCTCCGCAATCAGATCGGCTAGACAAACGAGTTTTGCGAGCGCCTCTTCAAAGGACCATCCACCCATCGCGTCATTATAGCCCACCTGGAAAGCGAGCATTTCCATGACTGTTGGGTTTTTCCCTTTGAGGTCGAACCCTCGATTCTCCAGGAGATTTGCAAGAAGTGCATCCTGGTCGCTGGGTACGGCGGGGGCAATTTTCTGTTGCGCCTGTTTGGTTGCGGTTCTACGGTTTTGGTGGCCTTGGGATTTTTTCATTTTGATCGATGTTTCTTTTCCGGGTCACTGGTCCGGCGGGTGTATCAGCACCTGCCGGGCCTTCGTTTTTCTGCCCCTCCGTCTCTTGGACCCATTGTAAAAGTCGGAGGGTTATCTCTGCACTAGGGGCACTTGCCCCGGTGATGTATTGATGAACAGACTGCCGCGAGATCCCAAGGCGCTTTGCCAGGGAATACTGGCTCCCTGCCCGAAGACAGGATTTGATTCGCTTCAGGAGATCCGGCCACAATTCGCTCATGTAGTCCTTTGAGATATCATCCACGGGCAAAGCGTCAATAAGTTTTAACGTTTTTTCCGAAAATCTTGCCCTTGCCATTTCCAGGCTCGCCTGCCGGATCGGTCCGTTCCGCTTGGCGCACTGCTCAGCGAACCCCTCGGTGATGGCTTGTATTTTCGCAAGGGCCGGCTTGCGCATGGATTCATGCCCGGCGATGAGTTGGCGAAGCCAGAGCGTGATCTCGTCTATTGCCGCCTCCGCATCGGCATCCAGGCCAGAGGCCTCAATGGCTTCTTGAAATCGCTCCTGCGCGACCCCAAGGGGGGACGCCTGCCCGGTGAGCAGCCAATCTTCCGACACCCCGTAGAATCGCGCCAGCTTTTTGGCCATTCCGAATTTCAGCGGCGATGCGCCGTTTTCCAGCTTGGACAAGAACGGCCTCGATATCCCAGATCCCTCCGCCACCTCAGAGGAGGTAAGCCGCCTATCTAGGCGGAGGTTCCGCAGGCGCTCCGCGGCTGAGAGTTCCTTTTTGTTGACAATTTGTTGTTTCACTGTATCATCTTTGCAATAATCTTAACCCGGCACACCCCGCAGCCATTATTCACCGCGCCTCTTGCTCGCGGTAGATTCCAAATATGAACAGGCAAACCCAACTATTTCGAGTCCTTTCGCCCGCTTGCGCCCGGAAAGGCATGACGATGGGCGAGTTGGCAAGCTCCCTTGGCGTTACTCCTGCCAGCATTTCTATGCTCGTCGCTGGCACCAAAGAGTTTCCAGCCTTGAGAAGGAAGGTTGACCTCTTTTTCCGGGAGCCCATTTTAACACCGCCGCACGAATTTTATCAGTGGAATATGGTCAGCCGTGCCATCGGCGTTGATCCGGTTGTTGCTCCCATGTCAATTCTTCGGCAGCGAGCAAGGCAGCTTGGAGTTGGGTCAACCCGAAAGCTCTCCCGCGAAAAGCTTGTTTCCAAAATGGTCGGAGCGACCGCTTACCGCGGAAAATCGGAAAAGTCGAAAATTACGCTCGGAGAGTTAGCGGATGCCCTAGGCCCCCTTCCAGGCGTTCCGACGAGCTACAGCCCCCGGCGAGGCGCGGCGAAGGCCCAATCTGAAACGAGTCAAAACCAAGATCCATCCAACCACAAAAAGCAAAACATATGAGCACCCACACCAAAGACGTTGAGTCCAACGTAAAAAATCTGCGCAAGCAGGTATCAGAAATCGAGCGCGACATTCGGAATATCCGGGAGGTCGAGGAAAGTCTGCCTCAGTGGCAGGCTGAGGTTGATCGCATCAAGGGCACCGCCGACATTAAAAATGATGCAGCCCTCGACGAATTATCCAGAGCTCGGGAACGTGTTCGGCTCTTGGAAGACCTGCGCATGTCCAATCCTCCCAGACTTGAGAAGCCAGCCCGCCTGGTGATCGATAGGATCACATCCCTCAATGACAGCTTGCGAGCGGCCGCCCGGGATGAAAGGGAGCAAATTATTCTGGAGGCGACCGCAGCTCTTGCCCCGTTTGCCGGAACCCGTCTCGTTGATTCATTATACGGGGCAAAGGTCAATCCTGCTCGTGAGATTGCAGCGACCTTGCCGATCTTGGAGAACGTGCCCTCGGAACCGCTCCAAACGCCATCGGCTGACAACATCGAGCATCGTGGTTTTTTGCAATTTGCAGAAAGCGTCTTGATGGCCGCTCGGGAGGCTCTCTCCGTCGCGGACTCCTGGCTCAAGGCGGGCGGAAAGTTCGCGCAAAAGTTCCAATAAATAATCTTCCGGATCGTAATTTGGGTTCCGATCCGGTGGTGAGAAAGAACGCCCCCGGCGGATTGGTTATCCGCCGGGGGCAACTCCCTCAAAAACAATGCCGATCGTTCAAAATACCAGCCAATCGACCAAGGGAAAGAAATGCCTGATCTCGCGCCATATTCTGGCCGCACTGTCCAGAATCTCAGAAACGAATCTTGATGGGGTGTTGAAGCAGCTACGGGCAGATGGGTCATTTTCTAAAAAGCGCCTTGAATCCGCAGCGGAACGGGCTCGCTTGCTGCTGAGGGTGGCTGCCAATGTTCTCCAGGGTGAGACAATCCGTGCTGCGGTGCAGGCTGAAGGATTGGGGATGTCTTCGTTTTATCGGGACCTTGGAATCTTTGATCGATGTGGCGTGGCAGGCTTGATCTCCGATTATAAAAATGTCGGAAGACAATTCGATCCGCCTTCAGGAAATGCACTTGCAGGGTGGCCAGTCGCGGAATCTGATTTACTCGCCGCCGGTATTGCGGAGAGTTTTCTGATGCAGCGGACCGCTGCGCTCAAAAATATCAAGGGGGGAGGCAGGAAGCGCGAGGCCGCTGTTAATTCATTTTTCCGTTGTATCGAAGCCGAAAAGAAAGTTCTCGCTTGGGGGATTGCAAGAATGGTGATGCACGAACAGCCGCTTTCCATTGAAACTCTCATTCAGACCAAAGGTTGCCCGCTCGCACTCAGTCAGAACCTTGTTTCTGAGTTCGGAAAACATAACTGGAAACTGATGTGCCGCACTGCGGAGAAGATCCGCGCATCAAAACTCTTTTGATGAATGATCAAGCTTCCATCGTGCGATACCCCGCCTCCCGGTTATCCAAGGCGCTTGGTATGTCAGCGACCGCGATTCGTGATTCGCTGCGTAGAGTTAAGGCCGAGCCCGAGTCTGATTTCGTGCGGGGGCAGTTGACTGCCGTCTGGTCGTTGGATTCGCTGCCGATGGAAATGCAGCGCCGACTCTCCGCGATAGCCTCGGCGGAGGGGCGTCGAGGGGTCCACGATCTTCTTTCAAGCCCGCCGGAGCGTTTCCAGCCATCGGTGCCGGTCTCAGATCTGCCGCAGCACATTGTAGAAAAAGCGAATCGTCTCCGCGCGGCGATTGCGCCTGTGCTCGAAAAGTCCGAGCGATCTTCGATTTCTTCGCTGGCGAAGGATGTAAGCTCCCGGCTGGCACTCGACCCAATGGCAGGCATGCTCGCACCGCGGACGCTGCGCCGGATTCTCTCCCGCGTGTTGGAGCGGGATGCGGGGCTCCGCGAGTTCGGTAGGTTGGAGCTTTATTCTGATGAATTTGCGGCATCGATCCAAAAGCCACGCGAACGCCGCTGCGCGGGGCCTGTACCTCTGAGGCTTGCGACGATTGCAGAATCTGACCCTGATTCCGTCGCGGAGGAATCGATTTTCGAGGTAGCGGCTCAGGATCTGGCGGAGCTGAAATCAGCAATCGGTGCCCGACGAGCAACGGGCAGCGTTCTGGATTTCATCGAGGACCGCTGGCCGACTTTGGAGAAAAGCCGAAATGCAATCCGCATGCGCTTGGATCGTGCAATCAATCGCAAGGCCGGTCCCCCGGTCAAGAAGCGTGGTCGAAAGCCACTCATCACGCTCAATGAAATAGAGCTTCGGATTGCTCGCAGCCTATACGTTGAGCATGCTTCAAAGACGCTCGCGCTGCGTAAATTGGCCGCCCTACCGGAGTGCCGCCAGGAGGTTGCTGATGCCATTCTCAAGCGCCGCCGATCAAAGCACACGATCACGCCCGCCCTGCGTTCCCAGATCGTTGTTCCCGATGCAGTGATGGAGTGGCACAAGAGCCCGAAAAAAGTGCGCCGCGAATCCTTCATCACGCCGCGAACCCCCACCTTCCTTGACCAGTCGGGAGCAGAGCAGAGGATATTGCCCGGCATGCTCGCTGAGCGCGACGACATGTCGAACAACTTTATTTTCTGGATCGACTGGCCCTGGGGCGGCGATCCCTGCTCCGATAAATACGGCGTCCGCATCGCACGCGGGCAGAATCTGCTTCATATCGACGCTGGGAGCCTCCGCTTCCTTTCCATGAACATGCTGGTCCGCTTGCGGGACAGCTATCGGGCTGATGATATCTGGCAATGGGTCGGGCAGACGTATCGGGATATTGGAATCCCTCAGATTGGAGAGCGCTGGGAGCGCGGTATCTGGACGGCGAACAAACTCCACGGCACGCCCATCGAAGCCGGTCACACGGGACAGGCTCAGCGGCTGGGCGGCATTCAGGCACTCGGAAGGAAAATCATCACCAGCCACAGTCCGACCACAAAGATCATTGAGAACCGCTTTCGATACCTTCAGCGGCTTTGCATGGATATTCCTGGCCAAATCGGAGCGAAACGCGGCGAGATGGAAAAAGTCAATAAACTGTGGACCGCCTGCCGTGAAGGCCGTCGCGATCCCCGCGACTATTTTCTCAGCTACGAAGATGCCGTGTCGCAACTCGAAGGAAAACTCCTGGAGGTAAATTCCGAGCCCGTCGAGGGATCGATTTACAACGGGGTTCCAAATGAGATCTGGCTTCGTGAGGGCGGCGAGCAGCGCATGACCCGCCTGGACCAAGATCAGAGCTACCTTTTCGCCCGCGACCGTCACGTCGTCACCGTCAACAAGGGCCAGGCCCTCGTCCGCAAGTCCGCCCCGGATGGGGTGCGCCTGGCGTGGTATTTTCACTGCGACGATCTTTGGAGATACGAGGGCCGCAAAGTCGCGTTGTTTATGGACGACTTCGCGCCGGCCGAAGGGGCGACAGTCATTCTTGCAGACCGTCAGGGCGAGGGGAAGGTTGTTGGATTTGCCGATCTGGTCGAAGGGTGCCCGCAATTTGCCCTTGGGCTTGATCTCAACGCTGGCCGTGGATCAACTGCCGCCTTGGCAGCGCTGGACCGTCGCAAGGTCTTCGCAGATGCCGTGCGGTGCGAGTACCGAGCCCTTGGCCTGCGGCACACCATTGCCAGGGGAACCTACGCGGCAGACGGTGCAGGCCGGTCCCGATCGCTTGAACGTTCCCCGGTCATCGCAGACACGAAAATCGAACCCTTCCGAAACGAGAAGGGAAAAGAGATGCAGATCCGGGCGGCACGCAAGTTTGCTGAGCCCGATTTGGACGAAATTAATCGCCTGGAGGCTGATGCCTTTGCGCGAGGGGAGCTCATGCCGCATTGAAATGAGCTCCACGCGCAAATCATCCAGGCCCGGAGTTCTTCACCAGAACAGGTTTTCATCGGCCCGCGAGCTGAGAGGCGACCACCTTCTTGGAAACCTCGTTGTTTCCAGATGTCGCACCCTCGACGATCCGGCCTTGAGGAAGCTGATTCTTTGGGTGCAGGAGATTTCGACTCTCCAGGGATGCGATGCGCACAAGACGATGAACCAGTTCCCAGCCTGGCCTCTGCCGCTGCCGTGCGATCACAACGGACAGAGCGGCCTCGATTTGCTGGCCCTGGAATTGCTCGCACGCGGAGGGGCAAATCCGAGCGAGGAGAATATTCGACTCTCGGTCGAATGGATGTCCCGGCTTTGTCTTGACCCCGAAAACTCTGCCTTGGATCACCCGGAGCATTTTATAAAGATCCCCCGCCCGGTTGGGCTGCTCTTTGAAATCATGGAGGATGCATCCTCAGCTCCCCTCTCGAATGTAGCCGAAACAACGATTCAATCGAAGATCTGGGATGCCCTGGACTACGCCCTTCACTGCAAGGGGCTGACGCTCGTCACGGGAGATTATCGGATCGGAAAGAGCTTCTCTGCTCAGGCCTGGTGCGCGGCTAGGATGGGGGAAGTCCGCTATGTGCAGCTCACCTCGGCAACGTCCGACGAAGCCTTCTACCGGCAAATCTGCCGCTCCCTGGGGGTGGCCGCAGCCCTCACCAGGAATGCCAGCGAGCTTCGGGAACGATGCGAGGTGACATTGCAGGAGCAGCGGCTTGGGCTGGTTGTAGATGAGGCCGCTTATGCACTTCCGCAGACGGTCCGAACCTACCAGATACCCGGTCGCCTGACGTTTCTCATGGGGCTTGCCAACCGCAACGTTCCCATCGCTTTGGTGGGGTCGAGCGACTTCCTGAGCATCATGCACAGCCTCAAGCGGAAGCTTCCCATTTGGAACCAGGCGGATTTCTGGGGCAGGGTGCGACTGCACACTGCCTTGCCGGAATCCCTCACCGAGAGGGATCTTCTCTCCATCTCAAAGACATTGGCCCCGGAGGCGGATGAGGCAACCTCGCTGCTGTTGGCAGGCCTTGCCATGAGTGCCAGCGGGCACTTGGGGACCATCGAATCCGTCGTCAGCCGCGCGCGCTTCCTCGCCGCATCCTCCGGACGCCCGTTCGATTTTCATCTGGTCCAGCGTGCGATGCAGGACCTTGACCCCAGCTTCAAGCCAATTGTGCCCGCGACCCCCTCGCGGGACGACAGCGGCACCCCCGCGAACTCCTCGCGGAAGACTTTCCGCCCGTCGCCCAAAACGCGCACGGGCTACGCCGCAGCGGTCGGATAACCGCAAAAAATGGACTAGTCCGAGGCTCCCCGCTAAAAAACTGCGGGAAGGGCTTGAGAGTCCACACCCTGATTGTGTTGGCCATTGGCCACCGAAATTGCGCACGCGAATTTAGCGTGGTTACACAAGGGTTTATCAAAAGAGTGCTCGGGGGGGGACTTGAACCCCCATGCCTTACGGCATACGCCCCTCAAACGTACGTGTCTGCCATTTCACCACCCGAGCATTAAAAAGTGACGAGCCCAAAAAACTACCGCGCCGGAAAATTTTGGCAAGATGGAAATTTCCTCTTGCGCGGAGAATCTTTTTCCCCCACTCTGGACAATCCGAAACGAACTGGAATTTAAACGATAATTTTATGGCATACGCAGTGATTCAAACAGGCGGCAAACAATACCGCGTCGCCGAAGGCGATGAGATCGAAGTCGAGAAGCTCGACGTGGAAGCCGGGACAAAAACCGTGCTCTCCGACGTGCTGCTCATCGCGGATGGCGCGACCGTAACGATTGGCGAACCCCTGATCTCCGGGGCCAGCGTGACGGCTGAAGTCGTCGATCAGTTCAAAGATGACAAGGTGATCGCCTTCAAATTCCGCCGCCGGAAAGGTTACCACCGGACCGTCGGCCACCGCCGCCAGCTCACCAAGCTCAAAATCGAATCCATCTCCACCAAGTAACTCGTCATGGCCCATAAAAAAGGACAAGGAAGTGTCAAAAACGGACGCGACAGCCAAAGCAAACGCCTCGGCGTGAAAAAGTTTGGCGGCGAATCCGTGATCTCAGGCAACATCATCATCCGCCAGCGCGGCACGAAGTTCCATCCGGGACGGAACGTCGGGCTTGGCCGGGACTACACGATCTTCGCCCTCGTTGACGGGAACGTGAAGTTCGACCGCAACGGCCGCCGGGTCAACGTCGAGGCCCCCGCAGCCAGCTAACCCCAGATTTTTTTCAGCCATGACTATTATTGAGAAGATTGAGAGCGAGCAGCTCAAACCGGATGTCACGAAATTCAAAGTCGGCGATACCGTCAAGGTTCACACACGGGTCGTCGAAGGTGACAAGGAGCGGATCCAAGTCTACTCCGGGATCGTGATCGGCCGCAAGGGGGCCGGCCTGAACGCCAATTTCACCGTGCGCCGCGTTTCGTACGGCGAAGGTGTTGAGCGGGTCTTCCCGCTGCATTCCCCTCGCATCGCCAAAATCGAGATCGACCGCCAGGGATCGGTGCGCCGCTCGAAGCTCAACTTCCTGCGCGATCGCAAGGGCAAGTCCGCCACGACGGTTAAGGAAAAGTCTGACCGGACGGCATAACGTGCCCTGCTCCCTGGAGCAGGAAAACCAACTTATCGCCCGCGGGATCTCTCCCGTGGGTGGGATTGACGAGGCTGGCCGGGGTCCGCTTGCGGGTCCTGTCGTAGCTGCCTGTGTGGTCCTTCCGGCGGATTTTTCGCTTCCGGGTCTGGACGACTCCAAAAAGCTGAGCCCCCGTCAGCGGGATACTCTCCACGCGTCCCTGACCGGATGCTTCGGAGTCCACTGGGCCTCGGCGTCGTGCGACCACCTTGAGATCGACGCGCGGAATATCCTTGGGGCCACGCACGAGGCGATGCGCCGGGCATTTTATGCGCTTTCCGTCCGCCCGCAGCATGTGCTGATCGATGGGCTTCCGGTGCCGAATTTTCCATGCCAGCAGACCGCGCTGGTCGGCGGGGACGGGCTCAGCCTGAGCATCGCGGCAGCAAGCGTGATCGCCAAAGTCGAGCGGGACCGGATCATGTGCGCCCTCGACGCCGAGTACCCGGAATACGGATTTTCACGCCATAAAGGCTACCCAACGGCCGATCATCTTGCCAAACTGCGCCTCCATGGCCCTTGTCCGGTTCATCGCAGAAGCTTTTCGCCAGTTGCTCAAGCCAGCCTCCTCTGAACCCGAACACATCCGCCTCGGCCGCCGGGGCGAGGGGATGGCGGCCACCCACCTCCGGCGCTGCGGCTACAAAATCCTCCGCAAAAACTTCCGGGCTCCCGGCGGCGGCGAGGTTGATCTCGTCTGCCGCCAAGGGTCGTTCCTCGTGTTCGTCGAGGTCAAGACCCGGACCAGCGAGGACTTCGGCCGCCCGATCAACGCGGTCAACCTGAAAAAGCAGCGCCTGATTATCCGGGGTGCGATGAAGTGGCTCCACCTCCTCGACCGCCCGGAGATCTCGTTCCGCTTCGACGTCGTCGAGGTCGTCATGTTCCCGGAGAGGGAGATCCGGATCATCGAAAATGCGTTCCAGCTCCCGGCAAATTATATCTAAACTAGCTGAAAAATTCCTTGAGCCGCTCGTAGAAGCCTTTGTGGATCGGGCTATTTTCGTCTCCACAGAGTTCGGAGAATTTTTCGAGCGCCTCGCGCTGCTCGTGGTTGAGCCGGGTGGGCACCTCGACCTGGACCCGTGTGAGGAGGTCGCCGCGGGCGGAGCTGTGGAGGCCGGGCATGCCCTGGCTTCGGATCCGGAAGACCGCTCCTCCTTGGGTGCCGGCAGGGATTTTCAGGCTCACCGCGCCCTGCAGGGTGGGAACACGAATCTCTCCTCCGAGGGCCGCGGTCGTGAAGGGGAGGGGCACCTCGCAGTGCAGATCCAGACCGTCCCGATCAAAAATATCGTGCTCCTTGATGTGGATGACGACGTAGAGGTCGCCGGACGGGCCGCCGCGCAGGCCGGCCTCGCCGCCGCCGGAGCTCCGCAGACGCGAGTCGCTGTCGATCCCTGCCGGCACCTTGATTTTTACTCGCGTCGTCTTTTCCACGCGGCCCTCGCCCTGGCAGGATCGGCAGGGCTTTTCGATCGTCTGGCCGGTGCCGTGGCACGTCGGGCAGGTTTGAGCGACCTGAAAAAATCCGCGGGATGCGACGACCTGGCCGCGGCCGCGGCAGGTCGGGCAGGTCACCGCCTTGGAACCTTTTTGAGCGCCCGACCCTTCGCACGACTCGCAGGCGTCGAGCTTGCGGATCTCGATCTCCTTCTCCGCCCCCAGTGCGGCCTCCTCGAGCGTGATCTGCATGTCGTAGCGCAGGTCGGAACCGCGCTGTCGCCCGGAGCTGTCGCCCCCGCCGCCTCCAAAAAAGTGGTCGAAGATCCCTCCCGAGCCCCCGTTGGCTCCGAAGACCTCGCGGAAGAGGTCGAACGGATCATGCCCGCCGCCTCCCATCCCTCCCTGCTGGAACGCCGCATGCCCGTAGCGGTCGTAAGCCGCACGCTTCTGAGAGTCCATGAGCACATCGTACGCCTCACCCAGCTCCTTGAAGCGCTCCTCAGCCTCATGGTCGCCCGGGTTTTTGTCCGGGTGAAACTTGACCGCCAGCTTCCGGTACGACCGCTTGAGGCCGTCTTCGGTGATCGTGCGCTCGACCTCGAGAACCTCGTAATAATCGCGCTTTGTCCGGCTCATTCCGCCGCGCCCTTCGAAACGGTGACGGTGGAGGCGCGGAGCAGGCGGTCCTTGAGCCGGTAGCCGCGGCGCAGCTGGCGCACGACATGCCCCTCAGGGACCTCTGCGCTGTGCTCCTGCGCGACGGCCTCGTGGTGGGATGGATTAAAAATCTCGCCCTCGGCCGGGACCTGCTCCACCCCGCTGCTGCGGAGAAATTCCTGGAGCTGCTTCTGGACCATCGCCATGCCCTCGACGATCGAGGCGGCATGTGGGGCCGTGCGAGCCGCCTCCAGGCCGAGCTCAAAGTTATCGAGGACCGGCAGCAATTTTTCGAGGAGCGAGGTATTTGCATACCGGATGGCATCCTCCTTCTCGCGCGCGGCGCGCTTGCGGTAGTTTTCCAGGTCGGCCTGCGCACGCAGGGCGATGTCCTTAAACCGGGCCGCCTCGGCTTGGGGATCGAGGGCCTCTGCCTGCGGCTCGGGGGCGGCGATCTCCGCGTCGATTGCGGGCGGCTCAGATTCGTGAAGGTCAGGTTTTTTCATGTTTTGGCAATAGCGATCAGCGTGATGTCGTCGTGCTGGGGATGGTTGCCGACAAACGCTTTGACGTCGCCTGCCACGTACCTCACCACGCTGGCCGCGCCGTGGGGCGCGCTGGCCTGGAGGCCCTGAACCAGTCTGGGGAGCCCGTACTCCATCCCTTCCTGATCGAGCGCCTCGGTGGCACCGTCGGTGTAGAGAAGGATGCAATCTCCCTTATCCAGCCCGAAGCTGAAATCCGCGCACACTCTATTGAAGACTTCCCCGCTGTCAATCCCGAGAGCCATGCCCTTCGGGTTCAGCTTTTCGACCTCGCCGGTGGCCGCGCGGTAGAGGAGCGGCGCATCGTGGCCGGCCCTCGCCAGCGTAACTTGGCGCTCGTCAGCATTCAAAATCAGGTAGGCCATGCTGATGAACATGTCCTCCTTAATATCAGGATAGAGCTGCCGGTTGACGCGCCGGAGGACCTCCGAGGCCGACGTGGTATTCATCGCCTCGCTGCGGATGACGCTCCGGCACATGGCCATGATCAGCGAGGCGGGGATCCCCTTCCCGGAGACGTCCGCTATGGCGACCCCCACGAGGGACGGATCCAGGCGGATGTAATCAAAGTAGTCGCCGCTCACCTGGCGGGCCGGAATGTTCAGCCCGCTCAGCTCGTAGCCCGGAACCACAGGGGGCGAGGACGGGAGGAGGATCGACTGGATATCGCGCGCAATCTCGAGGTCGTGGTCGAGCCGCTTCTTTTCCCCGGCCTCCAGATAGACGGCCTCGTTGTACAGCGCAAACGCGCTTTGCTCGGCCAGCGCCTTAAATACCTTGAGGTCGGCGGGGCCGAACGGCGCGCTCGATTTCCCGTTGGCGAGCCCGAGGACGCCGAGGATCTTCCGGCGGTAGATCAGCGGGGCCACAAGGGCGGAGTCCGGGCCGGACACATCGAAGTCATCGAGGATCTTCGCCTGCCCGGTCTGCCAACATTCGCCGATGATGCCCTCGCCAGCGCGGGCCGGGTGCAGCCGGAGGTAGCTTTCAAGCGCGACCGGCACTGTGGCCGCCTGGTCGAGGACATGTTTCGGAACATCGACCATCGGCGGGCAGCCCTTCGAAATAAATGCGGGCACCAGCACGCCGTCGCTCTTCCCGGCCAGGTAGAGCGCCCCGCCATGGGCATCGAGAATCCTCACCGCGCTCTCGACGATCAGGCGGTGGAGCTCCGAGCTGCGCACGCCCTCGGAGAACGCCTCCCCGAGCCCGTGGAGAAAATCAAAGACCCGGTCCTCCTCGACCTCCAGCTCCGCGCGCTGGCGCTCCAGCTCGCTCACCTTCTTGGTAAACGCGTTCAGAACCGCCAGCAGGGCGATGAAGGTTCCAAAAAATAAAAAAAGGTAGAGGTAAGTCCACATGAGGCCTCGGGGGAACACTATCCGGAACCCCTCCCCCGCGATCAAGAACGATCAGTCGTCCTTACGGTTGTCCTGCTCCAGCTCCTGGCGCAGGTATTCGACAACATCTTTGAATTTTACCGCGTTGTGCGCGTCGGCCTCGATGAGGGCCTCGTGAGCCGCCAGCACCGTCCCCTTGGCATCCTCGTCCCCGCTCCCCTCGGCCACCTGAAGGGATTCCGGCGCCTGGTCGGCCGGACCCTGCTCGACGGAAAAAAGCTGGTCGAGCCCGAGGTTCTCCAGCAGCGAGCTGTTCCGGACGTTGGCATTGACCGCCTTGAGCTCGCCCTGCCCGATCTCGCGAAGCCGGAGCGCGATCCCAGCCAGCGTCCCCATGAATGTCGAATCCATCAGCTCGCAGCCGCCGAGGTCCACCACAAATTCCCGGTGTCCGCGCCGGATCATCTGGCTCACAAATTCTTTGACCCCCGGGCTGTTCTGGAATGTACCCCGGCCATCGACCTTGACCCAGACGGTGCGCCCGACGCTGCCTACTCGAATGGAGGACGGTGTGATCACAATAGGAATGACTATCACTAGCCCCGGCAGGGCCGTGGTGTCAAATTCCGCCTACCTCCACATAAAGGATTGGCGCATGCCAACGATGCGCCCGTCAACAATCAGAAGAACCCGCCAGGATGTCACCCGGCCGTTTTCTAGAAATTCATCACCCGTCACCTCAAAGCTCGATTTTTTCGACCCCCGCGCGCCCGGATAGTAGCGCTCCTTGGCCATGACATAGTTCGAGAGCCCGGCCTGGCGGTATTCGAAACGGACCGTCACGTCGGCCGACACCCGCGACCTCCAGAAAAACCGGAAGTAGTTCCCATTCCGTTCGGCGATCTGGACCCCGTCAATCGCTCCCCAGGTCGCACGCTGGCGCTCGAATACCGCATACTCGCTCACCGTCAGCGCAGGCGGCTTCGAGTTGTCCACCGTGTCCTGCTGGATTTTCCGGAACTGGAAATTGTCGTCGAGGGCCAGCGGAAGCACGTTCGCCTTCTCCAGCTTATTGGCAGGCCCCTCCGGCCCTGCGCAGCCGACCAGGGCCAGCGCTAGGAGGATGGGCACAAAAAATCGAATCATGCAGCGGATCAAAGCGCGTTTCCGCCGCCCTGTCAAACCCGGCTCCAAAATGGACGGGGGCGCTCCGTCGCCGGAGCGCCCCCGCATTGTGATGGCTGTAAGCCGGATTCTGTCCAGCCCGCAGCTTGCGCCTGGGCCTGGACGGCCATTTGTCTCGCCCCCTCCTTTCGGCGGGGCCGGTCCTTGCGGACTGCGACTATTACCCGGAGGTCCCCCGCGGCTTTCGCCGCGGGATCGGGCAGGCAACCCGGTTCCTCCTGTTCTGTCTTGCACCGCATGGGGTTTTTCGTGCCCCCGGACTTGCGCCCGGGGCGGTGGGCTCTTACCCCGCCGTTTCACCCTTACCCTCCGCAAGCGGAGGGCGGTTTATTTTCTGTGACACTTTCCGTGGACCCGGGCTTTCGCCCGTGCCCCCCGCGCGTTCTACGCGGCATGCTGCCTTTCGGTGTCCGGACTTTCCTCTCCCCACCGACCTTGCGGCCGGTGAGGAACGGCCGTCCGCCATCAATGGCAACCCTACCCCCGGCCGCTGCAGGGTTCAAGCCGCAAGTCGCATCGGCATCGTGGCCTTTTTGGACTGCCAGCCGCGTAAACGCGGAACTCCGAACACAAAGCCGGCGGCATCCTTTGGAGTTCCGCCTTCAGGCGGTGCTTTTGCTGGGTTACGCGACCCGCCTGTCTTCTAGCTTCCTTCGATGAAGACGTCCATTTGCTGGCCGACGTAGACCGGGAACGCCGGGTTCTCAAAGCGGAAGATGACCTGCAGCACGCGCGTGTCGACCCGCTCGGTGCTCTCGCCCGACAGCGATTTTTTTGGGAGGATATACGGTTCGATGCGGACGAATTCGAGCGGGATCGCCTGCTCGCGCGAACCCTTGAGGAAGGCGACCGCCCGGCATCCTGGGCGGACGCGCGGGGCGTCGGATTCGTCGACATCCGCCCGGAGCTGGAGCTGGCGGATGTCGCCGAGGAGGATGGCGGTCTCGCCGGAGCTGACGGCGGCATATTCGCCCTTTCGGATGTTGACCTGGAGAACGGTGCCATCGCGCGGGGCGCGTACG
>JBGTAT010000193.1:0-3629 GCA_041749755.1 Terrimicrobiaceae bacterium
CCTACGGCTCAAAGCCCTTCGCTCCGCCGCCCTCCCCGGCGAAACGTTCACCACATTCCAAACGAGCCCCGCGCACCAAGCCCCGTCATGATTGAAGAATCAGACGGCCCCGGTTCCCCGCCTTTATTCAGCCGCGCAACAAGATTCGCGCCGCAGGCAAGGCGATCCGGCGCACGAAGGAGTCCGCCCGTGATTTTCTGGTCAAGCATGGGTTTGTCACCAAGTCCGGCAAGTTGACCAAGCGTTACGGTGGATGAATTTCCCCGGATGCTACCGCAGTGGAAGCGTCCGTAAGCGGGTTTTCTGTTCGTCGATCACCAGAAGAGCGCCAGACTCGATTTCTGAGCGACATTGAAGGATGATTCCTGCAACTCGGTGCCGGGTCCCAAGACTCAGTTCATCTCCAAGGCGCAGAAGAATCGTGCTTGGACCGCTTGCCGCCGTCTCAAAGAGGATCTGAGAAAAATCCAAATCCTGGGTAAGAATTGTCCAGCCCTCCGCTCTCGCGTGGACGAAAATTTCGTGATCTGGGGCGTTTGCTGCACCTAATCGTGACCAGTGGATGGCGTCCAATCCCGATTCTTTCAGCGATTCAACCCACTCCGGGCTGAGATTCATATCGATGAGAAGCCTCACGCAACGGCCTCAATCTCGCTCTCATTGGCGAGGAGAGCAGCGTATTCCAAGCACGCGTCGATGTCTTCCTCTTCGAGGTAGGGATAGGCTTCCAAGATGCGCCGCTTGTCGTGATGGGCGGCGAGCAGACGGAGAACATTCGATACGGTCACGCGCATGCCTCGAATGCAGGGATGCCCCGACATTACACCGGGATCCACGGTGATTCGATTGAGCGGTCCAAAAGTTGTCATGAGCAGTATTCTACCGTATCCTGGGAAAAGTTCCAACAGGGTTTCTACTCTTATGCGACCGACGATGGCCCTGGGTCATGCGACATGGAGGGGTCTTGTTGCCTTCTCCCTGAAACCGTTATCCGATGCAGCGGAAATCGAAGTAATCTTCGGTTGCTTGTTTGAGAGGTTCCAATATCTCGTTTCATCGCCGTCGAACACAACCGCCCGGTAGTGCTTGAAAATCATTTCGGGCGAGTTGCCCATCTCGGCAGCGGTAAGATTCTCGTTTTTGTGCAGCGCGTAGTGGTAGCTGCCAAAACTGTGACGTAGGGCGTTTCGCGGCCAAGGAGTGATTCTTGCGGCCCCAATCAAGGCCGTGAACCCCGTGCGCCATTCTCTTCCCTGGGGTGCGACCATGCCGCTGTCTTTCCGTTCCGTGGCAAGCCATTTGGCGAGATTGTCTGAAATGGAAACCGTGCGGCGTTGACGGGTCTTTGCCTTCGACGCCAGCACGACGATTTGCTTGTCCCTCACTTCGCTCCATTCCAGCGTGCGAATTTCGGATGTCCGCAACCCTGCAAAAAGCTGAATGGCAATTGACGCAAGAAATGGCCGGAATGGCGGTTGGTTTCTTGCAGTCAGAAGCAACCTGGCCGTTTGGCGGACGGACAGTGCAACAATTTCCCTGTCTTCGATCTCGGGCTTTTCCACGCCTTCAACCGGCGAAGCGGACAACCATTTTTTGCTCACGGCAAAGTTGAAGAGAATTCCGCAATCCCGAATGTAGTTGCGCCGGGTAGGAAGGGAAAAATCCTCCTCATCGAGCCAAGTTTCAAAATCATCCCGTGAAATCTCATGTATTTTTGAATCGGAAAAGTCAGCGGCGAATTTCCGGAGCGACCAGCCAAGCCCCTTCATGTAACTTTCCTTCTTGCCTGCTTTTTTCTTGGCCGAGAGCAAATCGTCGATGGCATCCTTCAAAGCCTTTTCCCCGCCCTCAGGCCGGGTATGGCGGATAAAAAAATTCACGGCCTCAAGCAAGTCCGCTTTCGAGTTGACCTCGCTCAGTCGCTTTTGAGCTGAAACCGCCGCCCCCAACTGCTTCGGTGTTAATATGAATCCTGTAGCCCCGGCTTCTGATTTCATGCGAAGAGGAGAGGGGGCTTGTGATTTCTTGCCTTGGGCATCGCCAAAAATCCAATCGCGTGCATCGGATAATTTGGTAAAGTCGCGTTTCGTGACTCCTCCTCCAGTAAAACGCTTTCCAAGGCGGACCCGCCAAAATTCCGTTCCCCGTCCGTTCACAGTTCTTGTGACACCGACCCCTGATGGCAAATCACGAATTTTCGCTTTCATAGTCAAATGATCCGCCAATTGTCCGCCAATGTCAACTGTTATCGTATATAACCAGACTTAGGATCTGGTTCCGCAAGGAGTAGGAGTTCGAGTCTCCTCCCGAGCATTCATCTTTGGAAAATCAGGCACACTTGGGGTTGCGGCCCCAATCGCTCCCGCAAGGCAGAAACCTGAAGTGGCATGAGCTAAGCCACAACGGGGCTTCATCCCCTAGCCCGGGGCAAGCGCCAGCGCCACCCTGGGTTTTGGATAACAGTCGTTCCTGCCATGCAGGGGCAGCATCCCAAAAAGCCGTTAATCTCCACTCGCTCTTTCTCTGTGGCGAGCGCAAGCCGATAGGCGAATCAAAGCAAAATTCAGCTTCAAAATGTCAAGGGGCAAGACCTGACCCTTTCGATTGACTTTTGACAAATGCGCTGCAGCGCGGGAGCCATAAGGAGCAGGGTCATTCTTGGCCCTGGGCGAAAAACGCTCTGCGGCGCAGCCGCGACTTTTGGCCCGCGCAGCGCGGGCAGATCCGTGCGATCAAGGGCAGGAATGCCCTTGCCCCTTATGGTCGCCGCGCAGTGCGCGGATCTGTCCGATCACGCGAGTTGGCTAGGCGCGTCAACGCGCCGTAATTTATGGTGGTGGAGACATCGGCATGCCTGGGGAGGTTCTGGTTGGTTCGGATGTCGCTGCTGCTTTCGAGGAGGAGGGACGCCGCAGCTACTATGCGTGCCGGAGCTTTTTCTCGACGCGCCGTCCGGGAACGGAGATAGGATTGGGGCATGGATTTCACGAAGATGAACGGGGCGGGGAACGATTTTGTGGTGGTGGACAATCGTGCGGGGGAATTGTGTCTCAGCGGGGATGTGATTGCCCGGCTGTGCGACCGCCACCGCGGGGTGGGAGCGGACGGGCTCCTTGCGGTTGAGCCAGCCGAGGGCGGAGCGGATTTTCGGATGCGCTACTACAATGCGGATGGCGGGGAGGCGGAGATGTGCGGGAACGGGGCGCGGTGTTTTGCGCGTTTTGCGGCGCGCCTGCTCTCGGAGGTGCCGGATTCGCTGAGCTTCGAGACCCCGGCCGGGCTGATCTGGGCGACGTTTTCCGGCGAGCTGGTGACGATCACGATGAGCGCGCCGCATGATTATCGCGAGCCGGCCGAGCTGGCGGGCGCACCCGGGCCCGTGCATTTTTTGAATACCGGTGTCCCGCACGCGGTCGTATTTGTGAACGACGTCGAGGCGGTGGACGTTGTGACGTCCGGCTCGACCCTGCGCTGGCATGCGGCGTTCGCGCCGAAGGGGACGAACGCAAATTTCGCGCAGGTCGTCTCGCCCGGAAACCTGATCCTGCGGACCTACGAGCGCGGGGTCGAGGGGGAGACGCTCGCTTGCGGGACCGGAGTTTGCGCCACGGCCCTGCTGCACCACCTTG
>JBGTAT010000194.1:0-3276 GCA_041749755.1 Terrimicrobiaceae bacterium
GGTTTCAGCGGCGAGCTCTCGCTGGCCGACGGCTGGTCCAAGATTGCAAATGCCCCCTTCCTTCTGAACCTGAATGCCGACATCCAGGAGCTGGGCGCGCTGGCCGGCCTCCTGGGAGGACCTCTCGATGAGGCGTCCGGCCGCATGACAGCCGTCGGTTCGGTGACCGGGCGCGCCGGGCGGGTCGAGGGGTTTCTGAGCGTGGAGGCGTCGGGCATCACCTTCCGCACGCTGCCGCCCTGTTCGCTGCAAGCGGAGGCGGTATTCCGCGAGGGCGGGATCGAGCTCGCCCGATGCGACGTGTTTTCAAAAAAAGATTCTGCGTCCCTGCTCGGGACGGTTTCGCAGAGCGCTCCCCACCAATATGCGGCCGAGCTGAAGGCGCGGGTGGCGGATCTGGCGATGTACCTGTCCCCCTTCCACACCCCGGGAGCCGAGAGCATCTACGCGGGGGCTGTCACTGCGCAGTGGCAGGGGGACGGGACGGCAAAATCCCACTCCGGCGCCTTCGATGTGAATCTCGACCATTTTGTCTCGGGGGCTACGCCTGGCGGCCTCACAGGAACTTTTATCGGCACGTACTCTCCGCAGAACGTTTACCTTTCGAAGCTGCGTATCGAAAAGGGGGCGCTCAACCTCGAAACGCAGGCGACCTTCGCGGGTTCCGGGATCACGCTCAAGGACGTGGAGCTGCGGTCGGGAGCCTCCCCCCTGCTCGAAGGGTCGGCGTTTCTTCCGATGAATATCTTCCCGGTCCTCTCCGGGGCCGACTGGCGGACGGCGATCGATCCCAACCGCGAGGCTTACCTGCGCGCGGTGAGCCCGAAGGATCTCAACTTGAACGCCCTCCTGGAGCTGGCCGGACAGGATCTGCCGCTCGACGGCAAGGTCCGGCTCAACGTCGAGGCGACGGGTCTTCCCTCGCAGCTCTCGGCCACGGGAAACCTCTCTGCGCGGGAGATCGTTTGGAGCCAGGCCGGCGCCCCGCCCTCCAAGCTGGACATCACGTTTTCCGCCTCCAACGGCGCTGCCGCGCTCGGGGGAACGCTGGAGACGAAGGGGTTTCCCGCGCTCAAAGTCGAAGCAAAAATGCCCTTCGGACTCGTGCGTACCGAAGCCGGCGAATGGCGATGGCTGAATCCGGCGGGCGAATTCTCCTCCACCATCGACTTCCCTCGCACCGACCTGGCCGTCTTCCGCCCGCTCCTGCCGGGTCTGCGAAAACTTTCCGGCTCGGTCTCCGGCCGGCTCGCACTTTCCGGGACGATTGGAGCCCCGCGCACGGATGGATCGATCACCCTCCAGAAGGGACATTTCGAAGCCGCCCCCCGCACGCCGTCGGTGACGAATACCAATGCGAGCCTGATCTTCGATGGCACGCGGATGGTGGTGCAGAGCTTCCAGGCGGAGGTCGGGGCCGGGTCCCTGGAAATTTCCGGAGGGGCCGGCTTGGCGAACCCCGGCAACCCGGCCTGGGACCTTCGTCTGAAGGGTAGCAAGATCCTGCTCGCGCGGGATGCGGGGATGCGGCTGCGCGCGAACGTCGACCTGGCAGCGGTCGGCACGAATGCGTCCGGGCTCGTCAGCGGGTCGGTCCGCCTGGTGGACGGTCGGATCTTCCGCCGCTTTGAGATCACCCCCCTGCTTTTGATCGCGCCGGAGGAAGGCCCTGACACGCTTTTCTCACCGCCCGTCTTCTCTGTTCCCGAGCCGTTCTCCCGCTGGGCGGTCAACGTGAAGGTCGAAAATGAGACGCCCTTCCTGATCCGCGGAAACATCGCTGAGGGCCAGATCATCCCGGCCGTGTCGCTTACCGGCACGCTCGGGAACCCGGTTCCGATCGGCCGGATCACGCTGCGCGATGTCCAGGCATTCCTGCCGTTCACCACGCTCACGATCCCGGATGGCCGGATCGATTTTTTGCCCGACGCGCCGTGGGTGCCCATGCTCGACGTGCGCGGTTCCGCCAACACCCCGGACTACCAGATCAACGCGTATGCCTTCGGTCCGCTGGACGAAAAAAAGCTAATCCTTCGCTCCGAGCCTCCGCTCCCGCAGGAGGCGCTGGTCGTGCTTCTGACGACCGGCATTGCGGGGTCGACCCAGGGGGCCGGGTTTGGCGAGGCGGCGGCCGGGCAGGGCGGGCTTTTTCTTCTCCGCTCGTTTGCCCGGCAGTTTGACCTTCCCGGCATCGACACCGACGCCCTGCTCAACCGCGTGCAGGTCCAGGCGATCGCGCCACGGGCGCTCGGCGAGCGCACCACGATGCGCGGGCGATTCCGGCTCGTCGACGAGTTTGACCTCATCTCCGAACGCGACGGCTATGGGTTTTTTAATGCGGGCGTGACCTATACCTGGCGGTTCCAATGACCGTCAGGATCATAGCGATCCTGCTTACGCTCGGCATCGTGGTCCCGCCCGCCCGCTCGGCAGATTGGGCCTTTGAGGGAAATGCCGCGTTCTCCGCGGCGCAGCTCGTGCATGCGCTCGCCCGCTACGATGTTGTCCCCGCCCCGGATAGCGACATCACCACCGCCGATGATGCCGCCTACTTTTTGCGGGAATTTTATTTCCGGCAGGGGTTCCCTGATGCCGATGTCGCCTACGAATTCCATCCCGACCGCACGGTCTTCCGGATCGACGAAGGCGGGCGGATGTGGATCGGCAAGCTGCGCTTCGAGGGAGGCGGCGAGCTCGGGCGCCAGCGGCTGGAGGGGATCTTCGCTGCTGCGGTCCGGCAGGCGACCCGCGCGCCGTTTGGAAGGCTTCGTTATGTCGAGTCCGCCGTGCAGGACGCTGCCGAGCGGATCCGGCAGGCCTTCGCGACAGAGGGATTTCGGGACGCTTCCGTGGAGGCGGTCAGCCAGCCGTCGGCGGACTTCCGCACAACCGACGTCACGATCCTGATCGAAGCCGGCCAGCAATTTCGGATTTCGGCCGTGCGGCTCGAGGGGGCTTCCCCGGCGCAATCCGCCGAGCTCGAGAAGTCGCTCCGCGAATTTATCGGCCGACCGTCCCGCCCGCAGTACGCAGCCCTTGCACGCTCGCGGACGGTCGATTTCCTCCGCAGCCGCGGCCACTTTTTTGCTGCGGCCGCAGCATCCTTGGAGGAGGAATCCCAGGCTGGATGCGTCGCGCTGGTGGTCGCCGCCGAGTCGGGACCGATCCTCCAGATCGGGAAGGTCGCCGCCCAGGGAGGCACGCGCACGGCGGATCAGACGATCCTCCGCCGGATGGGGATCCGCCCGGGCCAGACGTTCGATGCCGGCGCGCTCG
>JBGTAT010000195.1:0-1568 GCA_041749755.1 Terrimicrobiaceae bacterium
CGGAGGCGGACCCTTCATTTTTCATTTTGACCGGAGGGGATCCGGCAAGCCGTCCCGACCTCGAGCATATCGTCCGCCGGGCGACCGCCCGCGGGCTGCGGGTGGCGATCAGCCCGAGCGCGACCCCTCGCCTGCTGAACAAGGATTTTGGGGAGCTGCGGCGGGCCGGGGTCGAGCGGATCTCGCTGAGCCTGGACGGCGCCAGCGAGGCGACACACGACGCGTTTCGCGGGGTGAGGGGGACGTGGGAGTGGACGCGCAGGGCGCTGGAAAAAGCTTCGGCTGCGGAGCTGGAGTTCCAGATCAACACGACGTTTTCGCGGACCAACATCGGCGAGTGGGAGGCGTTTGAGGAGACGATCCGGGCGATGGAGCCGAAGATGTGGAGCATTTTCCTGCTGGTCCCGACCGGCCGCGCCCAGGCGGACGAGATGCTCGATGCGGCCGAAACCGAGGAGCTCTGGCACCGGCTGGCAGATTTTCAGGAGCGCACTGGTATCCCGGTGAAGACGACCGAGGGGCCGCATTTTCGAAGGGTGATGGCGCAGCGCCGGAAAGCGGCACCCGGGGCGGCGGAACGGCCTTGGAGGTTTGCCCCCACCAACGATGGGCGAGGGTTTGTTTTTATCTCCCACCGGGGAGACGTGCAGCCGAGCGGGTTCCTGCCGCTCACCTGCGGCAACCTCCGGACGGGAAACCTCCTCGACATCTACAAAAATTCCCCGGTCTTCCGGTCGCTGCGAGATTCCGACTCGTTTGGCGGGAAGTGCGGGTACTGCGAATATCGAAAAATCTGCGGGGGTTCCCGGGCCCGGGCGTATTCGCTCACCGGCGACTACCTGGCCGAGGAACCTTGCTGCTCTTACCAACCCAAACACCCATGATCAACGTCACCAAACTTCTTTGCGGAACCCCCCAGCCAGCCGACGCCCTCCGGTACGGCGAGGGGGCGTGCGCCCCGCAGGCTGCCTCCCAGCGCAAGCCGGTCGTCGTGTGGAACATCACCCGTCGGTGCAACCTCCACTGCGTCCACTGCTACTCGGACTCGACGGCCAAACATTACCCCGGCGAGCTCACGCTCCAGCAGTCGATCGACGTCATCGACGACCTGGCGGATTACCAGGTTCCCGCCGTCCTCCTCTCCGGCGGCGAGCCGATGCTCCACCCGCATTTTTATGATCTGGCCGGCTATGCGATTGCCCGCGGGCTCCGGGTCACGGTCTCGACGAACGGCACCCGCATCGACTCGCATGCCGCCGAGCGGCTCAAGGACCTCGGGGTCACGTACGTCGGCATCTCGCTCGATGGGATCGGCGAATGCCACGACGAATTTCGCGGAAAGCCCGGCGCCTTTCAAAAGGCGGTCGATGCGTTCCGCCACTGCCGCGGGGCCGGGCAGAAAAGCGGCCTGCGCCTGACCCTCACCCGCCAGACGGCCAACCAGCTTCCCGAGATCCTGCGCTTCATCGAGGCGGAGGACATCCCGCGGGTCTGTTTTTATCACCTGGTCTACAGCGGCCGGGGGGCCGATCTGGGCCTGCTTCCGCCCGCCGAGAGCCGCGCGGCCC
>JBGTAT010000196.1:0-8413 GCA_041749755.1 Terrimicrobiaceae bacterium
GCCCGCTCATGATGGAAATCCACCGGGCCGCCAAGCGAAACGACATCAAACGAGGCTCCTCCCAGCGGCGCGGCTACATGGGCGTCTGCCTCACCGAACCAACCGACCAACCATGAATAATACTCCAGGCATCTTCCTCGGCCTCATCGACACAGCCGCCTTCGAAAAGCGGTTTATGCCACCCTCCCAGCGCTCCTCCCCGGACGGCTCGGACGGCACTTTTCGCCCATCAGGCCCTCCGCGCGTCATTTTTCCGCTCACCCCCGAAAAGCACCAAAAACAGCCAAAAACACCCTCTACGGACGGGACGGACGTATTTCCAAAACCCTCGCGGGTACGCGAGAATAAAAAATTAAGAGCATCTGCTCTGGCAAAAAACAATTTGCTCTTCCAGCCCGATGCGTCTCGAAACCCGTCCGTGACGTCCGAACTCCCGAAAGTGGAAAAGTCTCCGGAGCGGTTCCCCGAAATCGCCGCCGCAATCACAGCCGCCGGTTCGGTTGCCTTGGACATCGAAACCTTCGGCCCAGGCAAGAAGGACGGCCTCAACCCGTGGCGGGGCGATATCCGGCTCCTCTCGCTCAAAGTTCCCGACGGCAACCCCTGGCTGATCGACCTCCAGGCGACCGGCTACGACCTGGGCGAACTTGGCCGCGCCATCGAGTCGGTCGAGGTGATCGCCCACAACGCGAAATTTGATCTTCTCTGGCTGGCGGTCAAATGCGCGGTCCGTCCGAAGAAGGTCTTCTGCACGCTCACGGCAGCTCGTCTGCTCTCGGCCGGCACGAAACCCGGCAACAACCTGGACCAGTGCCTGGAACGGTTCCTTGGGATCGCCCCGGCCCCCGACCAATCTCGCTCCGACTGGGGTGGCATGTTCCTCACCGACGACCAGCTCGCCTACGCGGCCCGGGACGTGATGCACCTGCACGATCTGGCCGCCCGCCTGGACACCGAACTGGGGGGCGCGGATCTCGAAACGGTGCGCACGCTCGAAATGGAACTGCTCCCGGCCATCGTCGCCATGGAGGAGGCAGGGATCGCGATGGACAAACCCCGGCTGCAGTCGATCCGGGATGCCTCCAGGGAAACGACCAAGGCGAAAGCCGACGAACTTCGCGTCCTCCTCAATGCGCCATCGCTCAACCCCGGCAGCCCGGACCAACTCAAAGCGGCACTCTCCCGCTCCGGGATCGAGGTCGCGAACACGAACGAGGAAACCCTCAAGGCAGCTGACGACGGGACGATCATCCCGGCGATCCTCGCTCTGCGCGGTGCGGAAAAGTCCGCTCAACAGGCCGAGAGCTTGCTCGATTGCATCGAGAGCGACGGGCGGATCCACGGGCGCTTTGAGCCGACCGGCACCGACACCGGAAGGTTCTCGAGCAAAACCCCGAACCTCCAGAACATCGGACGGGGCGAACTCCGGGAGTGCTTCCTCGCGCCAACCGGTTCACGGCTCATCGTGGCCGACTACTCGCAGATCGAACTCCGGGCCGCGGCTGCGATTGCCGGGGAGGCGAAGATGATCGAAGCCTACCGCCGCTGCGAAGACCTCCACAAACTCACCGCCGCCACCGTTCTCGGGAAGCCGATTGAGGAGGTCACGAAGGAGGACCGACAGATCGCAAAAAGCTCAAATTTCGGTTTGCTCTACGGCCAGTCTGCCAAGGGCCTGGTTCGCTACGCGGCATCCTCCTACGGCGTCACCCTTGAGGAGGACGAAGCCGAGGAAATCCGCCGGGCGTTCTTCCGCACTTATGGTGCGCTGCGCCAGTGGCACGGCGAGAGCCACAATATTGCCGAACGCGGGGTAGGGGAGGTGAGGACGGTTCTTGGCCGCCGCCGCCTGATCCCGAAAGACGCGGATGCCTGGCAGCAGTTCACGGCGCTGGTCAACACCCCGGTCCAGGGTGGCTGCGCGGACGGCATGAAACGCGCCCTCGTGCTCATCGCCTCCCGGCTCCCGGCCGGTGCACGCCTGATCAGCACCGTGCACGACGAGGTGATCGTGGAATCTCCGGAGCCGGACGCCGAGGCGGTATGCGCCCTAGTCCGGGAATCGATGATTTCCGCAATGGCCGACCTCTTCCCCCAGGTGCCCATCGAAGTGGAGGCGGGCGTCTGCGAACGCTGGAGTGAAAAATGAACGACTACGCCGCATCCCAATCCGTAAAAAATGCCCGCTACAAACGGGAATACGAGGAGTGGATTGCCACCCTCTCGCCAGACGAACTCGCCCGCTTCGAGGCCGAGGGACTGGCGACCCCATGCATGGACGACCAGCCGGCCTCCCACTGCGGGCTCACCGTGGACATCGCCGAGTCCCCGGTCGCCTCCGACAACTTCGATATTGCGAAGGCCGTTGATCCGCCGCCGGCACCAAAGCCCGGGGACAACCTCACGAACGAGGCGCTCTGGGACATCGTGCGTCGACTCATCGGCGAAATCCTCGGAATGCAGAACCGATCGCTCACCGTCGAGTGCCTGGCAATCGTCTCAGGGCTTTCCTACTACGGGGATTCGATGTCCGAGATCGCCACCCGCCATGGGGTGACCCGGGCAGCGGTGTCCAAAAGATGCGTCGAGCTCACCGAACGCCTCAGCCTGCCGCCCTCGCGGGCCATGCGCTCGTTGACAGCCCGCAAATCGTATCGGGCCGCCCAACTCCGAGTCCGGGCCAACCAAGAACTCTCATGCTCACCCAAATCAACGAAAAAGTAGCCATCACCCCGAGCGGGCTCCGATTCGATGCCGACCTCACCTTCGAGGAATGGAGTGCGATGGCTCCCCAGATCGGCACGGCCCTCAAGTCGCTGGCCTTCGTCATCGGCGACTGGCTCGTCTATGGCGAGGAGAGGTTCGCCGCCCAGCCATGCATCCCCGGTCTGGAAGATGACCCACGCCACGTCCGGATTTCCTCCGATCGCTACGTGGCGACCCAGGTGGCGACCGGCCTGGACATGACCACCCTCAAAAGCTACGCCTACGTCAGCAGGCGGGTGCCAATGTCGTTACGCAACAACCTTCTTTCGTGGGAGCACCACAAAGTCGTGGCCAAACTCGCCACCGACAAACAGACCGAGTGGCTCACCACGGCGGCATCGGAAGCCGAACGGCTCAGCGTGCGGCGGCTCAGGGCGTCCATCACCTCCGGACGCGTCCTTTCTCCCGAGGAACTTTCCGTCCCGCCATCCGAGCAGGGCGTCACCAATCACATCCCCTCGATCAACCGGCTCAGCGGATGGTGGAAGCAGATAGGCGGCGTGGACTGGATCAAGACCCGTTCCCGCGACCAGATCGCCGCGCTCCTCCGCGATTTCGAGCCCGTCCTTTCCATCATCAACCAACTCAACACATCACTCCAATGACCATCACCTTAGCACTCCTCATCATGACCGGATTCATGGCAATCGCCGTGCTCTTCTTCTTCCTCGCCAACTTTGCAATCGATGCCTGGTTCGACATCCAGTCCTGCAAAATGAAAATCGAGCACCTCAAACTCGAAATCAAGAACCTGCCCTGCCAACGCCAATGAACACCATGCCCGCCGACACAGAACAAAAAGCCGCCCTGGACGCGATAACCGAACTCCTCTCCGCCCATTACTCCGAAGCCGTTGACTCGGCGGACGAGGACGGGAAATTCGGCATCGGGTTCAAGGTCACCTTCGACCGCTCTCACTCGCCGACAAAATTGAAGGTCACGTCCAGGATATCCAAATCGCTCACCGACGAGATCGAAACGAGCGTGCCCGATCCGAACCAACCGGAGTTGCTCTGAGTTCAGACTTCAGGCTCGATATTGTAGGCTCGCAGGAGTTGCCGCAGCAAAGCGGCCACCGTGTCTTGAGAACGATCTCGCTCGAAGACAACAAAATGAGCTTCGCGAGAGAAAATTCCAAAAACCTTCTTCGATTCGTGAACTGATTTGACGAAACGCCATCCTTGGCCGGCGTGCTGGTTAAGGAAGTCTTGGAGTTTCTTCTCGCTCAGTGAGCCTGAGAAGAAACCCGTGGTCACGGGTTTAACGATGTATTCTTTCATGCGGGCGGCATCTTTGCATGGCAGGGAGGACATTTACAGGGGCACCCCTAGAAAAGTTGACTTCTGTCATCAAGGGTGACTCGACTCCGATTCCGCGACAAACGATCCCCGTCCCGCCTGGAGGCCCAATTCGCCTTACTCTGGCGTGCGGCAAATGGTCCCGCCTTGGAGAAGGAACTCGTGTTCCACACCGGTCGCCGTTGGCGTGCTGATTTCGCGCACATCCCGAGCCGCACCCTGATTGAAATCGAGGGCGGGATCTGGATTCAGGGTCGGCACAACCGGGCGGAGGGATTCCTGGCCGACATCGAAAAATACTTCGAGTCGGCGCTCGCTGGTTGGACTGTCTTCCGACTTTCGGAACGTCAGCTCACACTCGAATCTGTCGTGCGGTTCGTGGCAAGGCGGCCCGCCTGAATGCGTCCTTGCCAGCCTTGGCCGTTCTGATGCTTACTAGGTGCTCCACAATGGACATCAAACATATCACCAGCGATTCGCTCCGCAGGCTCCTGAGCCTGACGGAGAAAAAAGACCAGCTCATCAAAGCCGTTACCGATGTCGAAAACGAGATCGTCAGGGCCATCGGCGGAGCAGCCACAACGGTCGCCGATGTCGTCGAGTCTGTTAGCCCAGGCAAAGCACCAAAAAAGGGAGCCAAGCCAGCCGCTGCCAAGCCCGCTAAAAAGAAGCGCACAATGAGCGCCGCAGGCCGCGCCCGCATCTCGGCTGCCACCAAGGCCCGCTGGGCCGCGCGTCGCTCAAAGTAAGCCCTAAATCTTATGCCAACCAAAAAGAAACCCGCCCAGAAACCAGTCAAGAAACCAGCGAAGGCACCCGTCAAAAAGGCTGTCGCAAAACCTGCAAAGAAGGCACCCGTCAAAAAGGCTCCTGCCAAGAAAGCTCCGGTCAAGAAGGTCAAACGGAAGCTAAACCCAGCGCTGATGAAGCCCATCCAGCCGGATGCCGTTCTCGGTGTGATCGTCGGTACAAAGCCACTGCCCCGCAGCGCAATGACCAAGAAGCTCTGGGACTACATCAAAAAGAACAACCTTCAGGATCCCAAGAAGCGGACGATGATCAACGCCGACCCCGCGCTCAAGGCGGTCTTCGGCGGCAAGAAGCAGGTCAGCATGTTCGAGATGACAAAGCTCGTCTCGGCTCACGTCAAATAACAACGATCTCAAACCATCCCCGGCAGTTCCAGAAACGGGCTGCCGGGGTTTTTCTTTGTCCGGACCCGCGGGTAAAATCAGGCGTAGACTTTATCCTCGTCGAACCGGGCTTGCACCCATTTCTGAACCACCTCTCGCAGCGCCACCGCACTCACAGGTTTGGTAAGGTAGTCGCTCATTCCGGCGAGTTTGCAGGCATCAGCATTCGAAGGAAAGGCATTGGCCGTGATCGCGACGATGGGAATGTCTGGATTGAGAGCGCCGCTTGTGCCGGAGCGGATCAACCTTGTCGTCTCCGCGCCGCCCATGACCGGCATCCAGCAATCCATGAGCACCAGCGCATAGTCCGTCTTTGACAGGGCCTTGATAGCCTCCGCTCCATTCCCGACAATATCCACGGCAATACCAGCCTGCCTCAATACGATGCGGACAAAGTTTTGGCACGGTTCACTGTCCTCCGCGAGGAGAACGCGGAGAGCGGGGGGAGTAGGCCGACTCGAAGGCATCGGGAAACCTCCCACCGGTTATTGGCAGATGCAACATTTTTTGGAGGTCATTGACGCGATCAAAATTGCGGGCGTTGACATACCGCAGTCGGCATCATGTCCATACCTCCACGCTCCGGCGATACGGTCCACATTGACGATGAACTCCGCGGCCAGCTTGGGCGGCGAACCCTGTCCCCGGATGCAGCGGCGTTACTCCGGGGCAAACTCTACAATGCGCGGAAACTGACCGTCCCGAATCGAACCGGAGCAAATCAATACTCCGAGGACAAATCTCAAAATAAGCAGCGACTAACAGCAGCCGAAAGCATTTCGGCCGAAACCGGTGTGAGCCGCGAAACCGTGAAGCGGGATGGCAAATTCGCCGAGGCTGTCGAGAAACTCGGCATCACCCAGGACGTTCTGGCTGGGACGGAAAAGCGCACCCGCAAGGAACTCATCCAGGCCGCATTCCCAAAGTCACCCTCGCCAATTCGGGAACGCCCGCTGGAGGACATCCTCTCGAAGCGCTGGGAGCCTTTCATCAAAGACATCCCCTTCACCAAGCACAGGGATGTTTACCAGTGGATCACCCGAAAGCTCAACCAGCCCCGCTGGTAAAATCTGGCACCGGATCGCGCTCTTCGTTCGGGTTGACGCGCGTCCACTTTTCGCATTCTGAGCCTCAACCACTGGAAAAACGGTCATCGCCTTCGCCAAGGAAAAACGAGGATGGTGGCTCAAAGTGAGCCTCAGCCGCTCTTCATGCGGGCATCATCGCAAACCTGTCATTTCGGGGTCTCGCGACGTCAAATGGATGTAAAGTTGAGGCCTAACTTTACATCGAAAAGGGGGTTTTGGAGGGCTGAAAATCGGGCGTTTTATTAGCGTAGGATGCTCATTATCAGGCACAAGCGAAAGGAATAGGGTTGAGGGGGTGTCTCGAAAAAAAGTGTAAAGCTGAAAAAACGACCTCTCATGGAATTTGGGGGGTGGTCTCTTCCCCCATGGCCTAAGTCTTTGATAGTAATAGATTTCCTTACTCGAATCGCCCGGATTTCACTCGGCAAGTTGACACGGGTGCGGACGAACTCGATTTCTGGGCGGCAATGGTTGTGTCGCAACAACCTGCCCTCACATCGAGTCCAGCGGACTCCTCGTCGTCATCCCCGGACGGTTTAGCACGTGCGTGTAGATCATCGTCGTGCTCACATCGGAATGGCCGAGCAGTTCCTGCACGGTTCGGATGTCGGAGCCGCCTTCAAGCAAATGCGTCGCGAAGCTGTGCCTCAATGTGTGTGGCGTCACCGGCTGTTCGATCCCGGCCGCCTCTCGTGCCATTTTCACCGCCCGCTGGAGGTTCCCCTCATTCACATGGTGCCTGCGAATGGCCCCGCTCACGGGATCCTGCGAGATGCGGTCCGAGGGAAAAATCCAGAACCATCCCCATTCTTTTCCGGCATTCGGATACTTCCGCTCCAGGGCATCGGGCAATTGCACCCCGGCCACCCCGGAGGCCCGGTCACTGTCGAATAGCGCGCGTCCGCGCTCCAGTTGTGCCCTCAACTCCTGCACCGCCTGCACGGGAAGCGTGGTGATCCTGTCCTTGTCCCCCTTACCGCCGCGCACCGTGATCGTGAGCCGCTCCAGATCCACATCCTTCACCCGCAACCGCAGGCATTCCATCAGCCGCAAGCCCCCTCCATAGAGCAGTTTCGTCATGAGCCGGTAATCCTCCGCAATCGCCCCAATCAGGCGCGTTACCTCCTCCCGCTTCAACACGACGGGCAGTCGCCGCCGCGCCTCCGCCCGCGTCACCCCGTCCACATGCTCGAACGGGCGACCAAGCACCTGCCCGAAGAAAAACAGCAAGGAGTTGAACGCTTGGTTCTGCGTCGCCGCCGACACCCGCCGGTCAACCGCAAGGAACTCCAAATACGCCTTCACATCATCCATACCGATGGCGTCCTCGGATTCCGCTCCCGCAAAAATCAGAAACCTCCTCACCCAATCCAAATACGTCTGCTCCGTGCGATAGGAATAATGCTTCTCCCTCAACCGGACCCGCATCCCATCCAATATCCCGGCCGCCATCGCCGGAACCGCCCCGTCATCCCGCCGACCCTTGAACCGCGCGTCCAGAAACCCCTTCGCCACCTGCGGGCGCTGAATCGGCGAGCGCGTCTCCAGCACCGACGGCACGGCCCACTGCCCCGCCCACGGCACCGGATACATTCTCGTGTAGAGAACCTGGATCGCCTCATCCGCCTGCGTGACCTTCCACCCCTCGGCTCCGCCTTCCTCCAACGACCTCAAAAACGCCTCGACTTCCGCCGACCCCGCCTCATGATACCGTTTCGGCGCAATGAACTTCCCGAACCGTGTCACCCACAGGCAGAGAAACACAATCCGCTTCTCCTCCTTTCCCGCATCCCGGAACATTCCCGCCAGCCGCTCTGAAAACGGCGATTTGCCTCCTCCCATCCCCGATTTCTCACCTGGAATTGAGTTCATATCTACATAGGCTACGTCAAACCTATTTCAAAATCAACCCGATCCAGCCCAATTTACGTTCGGTAAAGAATATATGCGTGTTCTGATTGCATTGCTCCTATTGGCAGCTTCGATGCAGGCCCAAGTCACAGAGCGCCCCGTCGTAATTGAGACAGATTTCAATTGTGATGGGAAAAAGGATTTGGCGTTGTCCAAC
>JBGTAT010000197.1:0-3774 GCA_041749755.1 Terrimicrobiaceae bacterium
CTCGACCGCCTCGCGCAGCAGGGCACGCGCTTCACGTCGGCCTACGCCGCGCAGTCGATTTGTTCGCCGTCGAGGGCCGCGATCCTCACGGGGCTTAATCCGGCGCGCCTGCATCTGACCACCTTTCTTCCCGGACGCCCGGACGCGCCTTCGCAGCGCGTGCTGCACCCGGAAATCATGATGCACGTGCCTTTGGAGACCGGAATGATGCCGCGCTATTTCCGCGAGGCCGGCTACGCGACCGGGTTCTTCGGCAAGTGGCACCTCGGAAAAAATCCGGGGCCGGCCGAGCACGGGTTCGAGTTCGTGCACCATCCGGGCGATAGCAAAAACACGAAGCCGTCGGACGTCGAGGGAGGGAAGGCAGAATACGAATTGACGCACGAGGTCGTCAAATTTCTGGAGGCCAAAAAAGACCGCCCGTTCTTCGCCTACCTCGCGCATTTCACGCCACATGCCCCCTACACGGCGAAGAAGCATCTGATCGACAAGAACGCAGGCGCCTTCGAGCCGGTGTATGCCGCCCTGATCGAGACGCTCGACGACTCCGTCGGCCTGCTGCTGGCCGAACTCGACAGACTCGGCCTGGCGGACAACACGATCGTCGTGTTCACGTCCGACAATGGCGGACTCCATGTCCCCGAAGGCGGCCATGAGCGCATCACCCACAACACGCCGTTCCGCGCGGGCAAGGGATTCACCTACGAGGGAGGACAGCGGGTGCCGCTCATCGTGCGCTGGCCCGGACACGTCCCCGCCGGCCGCGTGGTCGATACGCCGGTCAACAATGTGGACTCGCTCCCGACGCTGCTCGAGCTGGCCGGGGCACCGGTGCCCGCCGGTATCGACGGAGTGAGTTTTGCGGATGGCCTGACCGGCGGCACCTTTCCGGAGAGGCCTATCTTCTGGCACTTTCCGCACTACACCAACCAGGGCGGACGTCCAAGCGGCGCCGTGCGCGAGGGAGATTGGCTGCTTGTGGAATTTTACGACGAGGACAAATCGGAGCTCTACCACCTCGCGGACGATGCCGGACAGAAGCAGGACCTCTCCGCGCGGCAGCCCGCCCGCGTGGCGGCGATGAAGGCCGCACTCGCCGAATGGCGCGTTGCAAACAACGCGCAGATGAACACGCCGAACCCGAACTTCGACGAGGCGGAATTCCGCAAGGTTTACGTCGATGTTGATGCCGGCACATTTGACCCCCCCGCCGCCAGCGAAGCCGAGTGGGCGCGGATGCAGGCCTGGCGCAAGGAGATGAACCGCCTCGCCCCGTGGAAGCCGGAAAAATGAAAACCATGAAACACACCGCCCTCAGAACATGTCTTGCCGGGCTGCTTCTTTTCACTGCTTGGGCTGCGCCTGAGAGTGCTCCGCCGCCCGGTTCCGCGATCCCGGAGTGCCAGCCGCGCGCGGGGTTGCCCAATTTCTTCGCCAAGCTCGAAGCTGGCGGCCCTGTGCGCATCGCCTACCTCGGCGGCAGCATCACCGAGGCTTGGGGGTGGCGCGACCTGTCCCGCGATTGGTTCGCCACGCAATACCCACAAGCCGAGGTCCGTCAAATCCGCGCCACGATCTCGGGCACCGGCGCGGAGTTTGGCGCCTGCCGGTTGGATGACCACGTGCTACGCCATTCCCCCGACCTCGTGTTTGTGGAGTTCGCGGTCAACGGGGCCGGGGCGACGGACAAACGCGCCGTTCAATCCGTCGAAGGTATCGTCCGCCAGATCCGCCGCAACGATCCCAAGACCGAAGTATGCCTGGTTTTCACGGTCTCCAGCGGGATGTTGAAGGATCTGAAAGAAAGCCGTTCCCCGCAGGTGGTCACGAACATGAAGAAAGCCGCCGACCACTACGGGGTTCCCACCATCGATTTCGGTCCCGAGATCGTGCGTCTCGCTGACGCGGGCAGGCTCGTATTCAAAGGCCCCGCCCCGGCCGAGGACGCACCGGCCGGGGGTCCGGCCGTCTTCAGCACCGACGGCACCCATCCGCTTTTCGAGACCGGCCACCGGCTCTATCTCGATGCGATCGTGCGCTCGATGCCGGCCATCAAAGCGGCCGGTCGTCCCGGCCCCCACCCGCTGCCCGCGCCGCTGGAGGCAGACAATTGGGAGAACGGAAGCATCGTCGCCCTTGACGCGCCAGGGGTCACCCGAAGCGCCGGCTGGCAAAAGATCGAACCGCCCGACGGCACGGAGAAACGGCAGCGCATCAGCGAATATTTCCCCGGCGTCTGGGAAGCCACCCAGCCGGGCGACACCTTGGAATTTGCGTTTGAAGGCGTGGGCTTTGGATTGTCCGGATTCCGCGGCCCGGCCGCGGGTCTGTTTCGTGTCACGGTCGATGACCTGCCGCCTCTGACCGCCACCTTTTTCGATTCTTACTCCTACGCGGGCCGGGTCAGCCACAAGGCGTGGTTCTATCCAAACGATCTGCCACGCGGGAAACACCGCGTAAAAATCGAGTTTTTGTCCGAGTTGCCGGACCGGGCCGCCGTGCTCAAAAAGGAAGGAATCGCCGTCAAGCAGCCCGACTCCGCGCCCACCCCCGTGCTGCAACTCGCGGCCATCCTTCTGGCCGGCGCGCTGGCTCCATGAGCACACCATCCTCAGGGTCTGCAAACCGCGGTCTGAAGCACTACTGGACCAAACATCTCGCCTGCTGCGTTCTTCTCCTTTTTCCCGTGACCTCCCCCGCTGCCACCACCAAATTCGAAATCGGCCGCGACGACTTCCTGATCGACGGAAAACCGTTTGTCATCCGCTGCGGGGAAATCCACTCGGCCCGCGTGCCCCGTGAATACTGGAGGCATCGCCTGCAAATGGCCAAGGCGATGGGGCTCAATACCGTCTGCGCGTATCTTTTCTGGAACCAGATCGAGCCACGCGAGGGCGAGTTCGAGTGGTCGGGCATGGCGGACATCGCCGAGTTCTGCCGGCTCGCGCAGGCCGAGGGCCTTTGGGTGGTGCTGCGCCCGGGGCCGTATGCGTGCGCCGAATGGGAAATGGGTGGCCTGCCGTGGTGGTTGCTCAAGCACGACGACATCCAGCTGCGTACCCGCGACCCGCGATTCATGGAGGCCGTTCGGCGCTACTTTGCGGAGGTCGGCCGTCAGCTTGCGCCGCTCCAAGTGACGCGCGGGGGGCCGATCCTGATGGTTCAGGCGGAGAACGAATACGGCTTTTTCGGCAAGGATGCGGAATACATGGGCGAGATCCGCCAGGCCCTGCTCGATGCCGGATTCGACGTGCCGCTTTTTTCCTGCAATCCGGTCTGGCAGCTGCGCAATGGATATCGCAAGGATCTTTTTCCCGTCGTCAACTTCGGATCCGATCCCGAAGGCGCATTCAAGAAGCTGCGGGAGATTCTGCCCGAAGGCCCGCTCATGTCCGGCGAGTTCTACCCCGGCTGGTTCGACACGTGGGGCCAGCCGCACCACCGGGGCAAAACGGAGCGCTACCTCCGCGACCTGGAGACCATGCTGAAGATGAATGCCTCGTTCAGCATCTACATGGCCCACGGCGGCACGTCGTTCGGCTTCGGCCCTGGGGCGGACCGCCCGTTCAAGCCGGACACATCCTCCTACGATTATGACGCGCCGATCAGCGAGGCCGGCTGGACAACTCCAAAATTTTTCCAGACCCGCGAACTATTCTCGCGCTACCTACTGCCCGGCGAATCCATCCCCGAGCCGCCGGATCCCAGTCCGGTGATCACCTTCGCGGCAGCGCGCTCGACCGGCTTCGCCCCGCTGCTCGCCACCCTGCCCGC
>JBGTAT010000198.1:0-14663 GCA_041749755.1 Terrimicrobiaceae bacterium
ACGCTGGCCGTGCTGGGCACGCTGCCCGAAGTGCGCGGGCTCCTCGAGCCGGATCTGAGCCAGGGGCTTATCCTTCAGGCCATCCTCATCGCGGTGGGGGTCGGCATTGCGAGCGGCCTCTACCCGGCCTGGCGGGGCTCCCGGCTTTCACCCAGCGTGGCGCTTCAAGGATGACACGACAACCCACAGAAACTTTTCATGACTGAACTCCTCATCTCCAAGCCCCATCTAACGCCATCCCTGAAACAAAAGGAAGGGATTGCGATCGTCGGCATCGGGTGCCGTTTTCCCGGAGGGGTGAACAGCGCCGGGGCTCTTTGGAAGCTGCTCGTTGAAGGTCGCGAGGGGGTTTGCGACGTGCCTGCCGATCGGTGGAATGTCGACCGGTTTTACGATGCGGAGCCGGGCCTGACGGGCAAATCGATTGCCAAGCGCGGCGGGTTCCTCGATGCGATCGACCAATTTGATCCGCAGTTTTTCGGAATTTCGCCCCGAGAGGCCCCTTACATCGATCCCCAGCAGCGCCTCCTCCTCGAGACCGCGTGGGAGGCCATCGAGGATGCCGGCATGATCCTGGACTTCGATGGCGGCACCGACATCGGCGTCTTCGTCGGCATCTCGCACAATGATTATCAGGGGCTCCAGCACACCCCGACCGATCGCGTTGGCATCAGCGCCCACACACCGATCGGCAGCGCACACAGCATCGCGGCCAACCGGATTTCGTATTGCCTCAATCTCAAGGGGCCCAGCATTGCGATGGACACGGCCTGCTCGTCGGCGCTCACGGCCGTCCATGCCGCCTGCGAGCACATCCATGCCGGACGCTGCCGGACCGCCCTGGCCGGCGGGGTCACCGTCATGATCACGCCGGATGGATTTATCGGCTTCTCGCAAGCCGGGATGCTATCGCCCGAGGGCAAGTGCAAGGCGTTTGATGCCTCGGCCGACGGCTTCGTGCGCGGGGAAGGTGCCGGCATGGTTCTGCTGAAGCGGGTCTCCGACGCCGTGGCCGATGGCGATCCGATTCACGCGATTATTCTCGGCTCCTCCGTGAACCAGGATGGCCACACCAACGGGATCTCGCTTCCCTGCGGGGAGGCGCAGGCGCGACTCGTGCGCGACGCGTGCCTCGATGCCGGCGTCGCACCATTTCAGATCGGCTTCGTCGAGGCACATGGCACGGGCACGGCCGTGGGAGACCCGATCGAGGCCACCGCCTTGGGCGAGGCCCTTTGCGCGGACCGCCATGCCGCCGAACCCCTGCTCATCGGCTCGGTGAAAACCAACCTGGGCCATTTGGAAACGGCCTCTGGAATCGCCGGGCTGATCAAGGCAGTGCTGGTGCTCAAGCACAAACAGATCCCGCCCACCCTGCACTTTACAACCCCCAACCCGCATATCGATTTTGAAGCCCTCAAGCTGCGAGTCCCTGTTGTCATGGAGCCATTCCCCGCCACCGCGGGCGCGCTTCGCCTGGCTGGCGTGAATTCCTTCGGCTTTGGCGGAGCAAATGCCCATGTCATTTTGGCGGAGGTTCCGGAAGATCTTCCACTTCGTGGTGATGAGGCGACTGCGGGTGGCGTTCCGCCTGGCGAACGGCCGTGGCCAGTCGTGATCTCTGCCCGCTCGGAGGCCGCGCTGCGGCTCTACGCCTCGCATCTCGGCCGCTGGCTCGAGGAGCAGTCGATGCGGAATGGGAGCTCTCCCCTACTGGCCGATCTCGCCTATTCCCTGGGGGCGCGCCGCAATCACCACTCGCACCGCCTGACGCTTACCTCCAACTCGATGGCAGAGGTCGCTCAAGAACTGGTGGCGCACTCAAAAGGGGAGCCTGCCGTAAAAGCGCGCGTGTCGTTCACTCCCCGCCGGGAACGAGCGGCACGCGTGGGGTTTGTGATGAGCGGGCAAGGTACGCAGGCTCCGGGCATGGGGATCGAGCTGATGGCGCAGGAGCCGGTCTTCCGAAAAATGCTTGAGGACTGCGAGCGGGCGATGCGGCCGTTTGCGCGGTTCTCTCTCCTCGAAGAGCTCGCCCGTCCGGAGGCCACATCCCAGATGCACCGTACGGAAATTTCGCAGCCCGCGATTTTTGCCGTCCAGATGGGTCTCGCCTCGCTGTGGAAATCCTGGGGCGTTGTGCCGTCCTCCGTCGTCGGCCACAGCGTGGGGGAAATTGCGGCGGCCTGCCTGGCCGGAATCCTCACCCTGGAGGAGGCCGCGCAAATCATCGTGCTTCGCGGCCGATGCATGGACGAGAACATGCCGGAAGGGGGAGGAATGCTGGCGGTTGGCCTGACGCCTGAGGAAGCAACACAATGGATCGCCCGCCATGACCGCACCGTGAGCATTGCGGCGTTCAACGGGCCCAGATCACTTACGCTCGCGGGCAGGAAGACGTCTCTGGAGGCGCTCGCCGCCAGGCTCGAGGCCGACGAAGTTTTTGCCCGATTTTTGAAGGTGGACTATCCCTTCCATCACGCGCTGATGCAGCCCGCTGCGGACGCCCTCCACGCGGCGCTCAGCGGGATCTCCCCTGCCGCCGGGAGCATCCCCTTTTTCAGCACGGTGACCGGGCAGCGGCTGGCCGGCGAGGCCTGCGATGTCGGGCATTGGTCGCAGGGAGTCCGGCAGCCTGTGGAATTTTCCTCGGCGATCCGGGCAGCGGCCGACCATGCGGTGGATGTCTGGCTGGAAATTGGAGCCCATCCCGCCCTGGAGCGTTCGCTGCAGGAATGCCTGGAGGGACAGGCCGAGAGGCCGACCGTGCTAGCCTCGATGCGGCGCGAGCGCGAGCTCGACTCTGTGCTCGAGACGGCGATGGACCTCCACATGGCGGGAGTGGAGCTCAACTTTGACGCGATCACACCCTCCCGGAAATTTTTGGACCTGCCATCGTATGCCTGGGACAGGGATCGCTGGTGGAATGAATGCGCGGAAATCCGGGACGGTCGGCTCGGGGCCGGCGGGCGCGGGCTCCTCGACGTGCGGCTTTCACGGTCCACCCCGACATGGATCGCCCGCCTGGACGGCCGGCACATGGCATTCCTCAAGGACCATCGCGTGGAGAACCTGACGATTTTCCCTGCGGCGGGTTTTGTCGAAATGGCGCTGGAGGCCGGCATACAGCTCTTCGAGGGATCCGCATTTGTGGTGGAGGACTTCGAGATCCGCAAGCCTCTCATCCTGCCCGAGCCGGTTTCCGGACTACTGCTCGAGCTCGCGTACGAGCCCACGGCGCGCACGTTCACGATTCAGAGCCGGTTCGAAAATAGCGCATCCTGGTCGCTCCATGCCATCGGATCCCTGCGCGGCGAGCGCACCGATTCCGCATTTTCTGAAGCCCGGTGGCAGTCCGACATCGCCTCAGATCTTCCGCCTGTGGATGTCGCGGCTTTCTACAGCCGCATGAGCGAGATGGGGCTTCGCTACGGACCGGAATTCCGCCCCATCAGCGCGCTTGCGGCGGGGGGCGGAAAATCCTCAGGCCAGGTGGCACTCTCCGCGGAGGTCGCCAAACGTGCGGCGGAATATCCTTTGCACCCGGTCCTCTTCGACGGGGCACTCCAGATCTTCTCTGCCGGAGCCGCGACCGTCGAGGGGCGCACCGCCGGACTCCGGCTCCCGGTGCGGTTTTCACGGATTCTGTTTTTGCGCTCCCCGGGGGCGTCGGGCCAGGTGCGGGCGGGGGTGAGCCATGCCAACGACGAGCTGGTGGAGGGTGACATCGAAATTTATGACGCGGAAGGAAACCCGTGTGTTTCCATCCAGGGCTTTCGTGCGATCGGCGTCGAGGGGGCCCGCCGCTCCAGCAGGACAGGAAAAGGCCGCGACGTCATGTATCACGTCGCTTGGGAGAAACAGCCAAACGCGCAGCCGCTCACCCCGCTCGAGCCACCGCCGCTTGCCCGGCTGCACGACGTTGCGATGGATGCACTGAACGAGGTGATCGCCATGCGCGGGCGCGATCATCTTGAGGCGGCCAATGCGGCTGGAGACGAACTGGCCCGCGCACAGGTTGCCTCCGGGTTTCTCAAAATGCTCCCGGAAACCGGAGGCACTTTCCGTGCAGAATCTCTGGGCGTGGCGGAGGCGATGCGTCCGGCATTTGATCAGCTGCTGTGCGACCTCCTGAAGAGTCGGCTCTTGAGCGGGGCTGCGGACGGCTATCGGCCGACGCCCGAGCTCAGCTTGGCGGCGGAATCGGTATCCGGCCTCCTTCGCCGCAACATCGCCATGTACCCGGGCCACCTTCCCGAAGCCTTGCTCTGCTCGGCCACAACCGCGGAGCTCGGCCCCATCCTTCGGGGAGAACGCGATGCCGTGCAGGTCTTGTTTTCCAGTTCAAACACGGAGGTTCTTGATCAGTTTTATGGAGATTCTCCTGTCATCAGCCCCTGGCTGGCAGCGATCGGACGTGTCGCCGGCGAACTCGCGGCGCAGCTTCCGGAAGGCCGCGGGCTTCGCATTCTTGAGGTCGGCGCGGGGACCGGCGGGCTGGCCTCGATGGTTCTTCCGCTGCTCGAGCGCGGGCTTCATTCCTACGTCTTCAGCGATGTCTCCGCCTCGTTCTTCCCGGCTGCCCGCCAGAAACTCGCGGCCTTCCCGGAGGTGGAATTTAAAATCTTAGATCTTGAAAAGCCTGGGGCCGCCCAGGAGTTCGAACCCGAGGCGTTTGACCTGATCCTCGGCAGCAATGTCATCCATGCGGTGAGTGACGTACGCAGATCGCTTGGCCACCTTCACGAGCTTTTGACTCCCGGCGGGAGCGTGGCTTTTGTGGATGTCGGGTCGCCGCACCTTTGGCTGGATGCCGTCTTTGGTCTCACCAGCGGATGGTGGAAGTTCACGGACCGCGATCTGCGCCCGAATCATCCGCTGCTGACCCGCGCCGGGTGGGAGGAGGTTCTTCGTGACGTCGGATATGGTGAGGTGTTGTCTCTGCCCGGGCTTCTGCGTCCAAATGGAGGGGAAAGCCTGATCGGTCTGCTGGCCCGAAAAGAGTGGCAGGGGCATCTTGCGTCTGTGACGGAAGAATCGCATGGGCAGGATGCCCATGCCACATTGGGTGAGGATAATCGCGCCGACATATCGTGGCTCATTTTTGCGGATGCGGGGGGCTTGGGGGATCGCTTGGCATCGCTCGTGCAAGCATCGGGAGGACAATGCCGGGTCGTTCGAAGCGGGATGGAATTCGGATGCCAGGGCGATGGCAAATTCACCTTGAGGCCGGGGGAATCTGACGATTGGAAAGATTTTCTTGCGGTCTGCGGGGAGGATGCTCCGCAGCGCCTAGTATATTTGTGGTGCCTCGACGCCTATGAGGAAATCAATCCTTGGGCCTCCACAGAAGGCCTCCTCTCTCTCACCCGCGCACTGGAGGAATCGGCCCCGGGCAGAAAGTTGCGTCTTGATGTAGTCACAAGGGGTGCCCAGGCTGTTGGCAAATCCGGCGAGGGCTCTGTCTGGCAGGCCCCAGCCTTGGGATTCCTGCGGGTCGTGGCCAACGAGTATTCGAACATCTCGTGCTGTGGGATTGATCTCTCGCCGGTCCCCTCCCCGGCTGAGGAACGCCTCCTCCACAATGAGCTCGTTCGGCCACACGCCGAGCGGGAAATTGCTTTTCGAGGAGAAGCCCGTTATGTGCGCCGCATCGCCCGCGGGCTGCCTCGCGAGGACAAGGTTCTGGACCGGTCCGTGCCCCTGCGCCTGGAGTCGCGTGAGCGCGGACTGCTCGATTCCCTGCGCCTGGTTCCGTTCCTCCCCACGGCCTGCGGCCCGCGGGAGGTCGAAATCGAAGTCCTGGCGGCCGGCATGAATTTCCGCGATATCCTGAAGGCACTGGCGCTCTACCCGGCAGAGACGGCGGATGCGAGAATCTTTGGGGATGAGGTGGCCGGAATTGTCAGATCCGTCGGCTGCGACGTCACGCACCTGGCTCCCGGCGACCGCGTGTTCGGGCTGGCGGTATTCGGCCTCGCGACCCATGCGATGGCGAGGGCCGGAGATGTGCTCCCGATCCCGGGCGGCCTCTCGTTTGAGGAGGCGGCGACGATGCCGGTCGTCTTCATGACGTCATGGCATGCACTGAACGCGGTAGCCCACCTCGAACCCGGCGAACAGATTCTTGTCCATGCCGGGGCTGGGGGCGTCGGGATGGCCGCCATCCAAATCGCGCTCCATCTGAGGGCGAACGTCATCGCCACAGCCGGCAGCCCGGCCAAGCGTAGCCTCTTGGAATCCCTGGGAGTCCGGCACGTGCTGGACTCGCGCCGCGGAGACTTTGCGGACGCCGTCCGGCAGATCACCGGTGGCCGGGGGGTCGATGTCGTGCTGAACTCGCTGGCATCCGAGGCGATTCCCATGGGCCTCTCGTGCCTCGCGGAGTTTGGCCGGTTCATCGAAATCGGGAAGCGGGACATCTACCAGAATTCGCGGATTCCACTCTGGCCGCTCCGCAAAAATGCCTCGTTCCATGTCGTTGCGATGGACGCGATTTTTGGCGGCGATGAAGACCGCGCCCGTGATCTTCTGAAAGTGATTGCCGATATGGTCGGACGAAAGGAGATCCATCCCCTGCCCTTTCGCTCGTTTCCAGCCTGCCGAATTGATGCGGCATTTCGTCTGATGGCGCAGGGGAAAAATACCGGAAAAATGGTCATAGCATTTCCAGAGCCGTTCCTGGCAAGGCGCGGGGAGACTCCGCCTGCGCCATTTTCCGTGGATCCGGCCGGCTGCTATCTGATCACCGGTGCCTTCGGCGGCTTTGGCAGGGTTGTGGCGGCGTGGCTGGCCGAGTGTGGCGCGCGCCATCTCGTTCTCACCAGCCGCAGCGGGGCCTCGACGCCAAAGGCTGCGGCCTTCGTCGCTGGGCTCCAGGCGCAGGGAGTCGAGGTCGAGGTGATCCTGGCGGATGCCGGTTCGCCGAATGATGTGGCGGTGGTATTTACAAAGATCGCCCAACTCGGTCGCCCGCTGAAAGGTGTTTTCCACCTGGCCATGGTGATCGATGATGCGCCCATCGGCTCTCTGACCCGCGAGCGGATGCAAGCCGTGCTCGGGCCGAAAGCGATGGGAGCATGGCTGCTCCACGAAAAAACCAAGGGCATGGCACTGGATTATTTCGTGATGTTCTCGTCGGTTTCGAGCACGTTTGGAAATCCGGCGCAGGGCAACTATGCTGCGGCCAATGCGTTTCTGGATGCGCTGGCCCACCACCGACAGGCCATCGGCCTTCCGGCGCTCGCGATCAATTGGGGAGCCCTCGGCGGTGAGGGATACGTGGCCCGCAACGAACGCGTGGCGGAATATCTGGCCCGCCAGGGCACGACCCCCCTGGAGCCGCAAGAGGTCACGCAGCTGATCGAAACGTTTCTTTCCGCGAAAGCGCCTCAGGCCCTGGCCCTCCGCGCGGATTGGGACAAATGGAGGAATGCGTTCCGGGGCAGCCAGGAAAACCCGCTGATGGAGCGCATCTTCGCCGATGCCGTGGAAGGCCAAAATCCTTCCGCCTCCAAGAGTGACTGGCGGCTGAAAATTGAATCGGCGGCGCCGGAGAAGCGCACGGAAACCATCACCCTTGCGGTGCTCGACGTGGTCGGGGCGGTCCTGCGCGTGAAGCCTGCAAACCTGCGCCCGGATCAGCCGCTCACGGATCTGGGCCTCGATTCGCTGATGGCCGTGGAGATCGAGACATCGCTGGAAAGCGCCGTTGGGGTCGCACTGCCTCCAGCCAGCCTCATGCGCGCCCGTACAATCGCTCAAATTGCGGCCCTCATCGCCGAATACCTCGCGGGCTCGAAGTCCGGCCGCCCGGCAGCCGCAGCCGAACCCGTTCCGGAACCCGCCGAAACGGTCGAGGTGGATTCCTTCTCGGACGACGAAATTGAGCGCCTCTTTGCAGAACAAACAGAGCCGTCCGCAGAATCGACACGAAATCTATGATGAAGTTCACCGCTCCCCTCACTGCCGCCCTCCTTATGGCCAGCACCTTCTGGCCGACATCTGCCGCCGACGCGGAGCCGCCGTCCGCCAAAGAAATCGCCGGCCACCTCAGCACGATGCAGGAGGACGGCTCGTCCACCATCCGGCTCCGCCTCACGGCAGCCACACCGCCGGACACAAAAAATTCCGTCCTGCAAATCCAGATCCTTCAGCGGCGCAACCCGGGCACGACCGATGTGATCTACCGGATCCTCTGGCCAAAGGATCGCCAGGGAGAGTCGGTGCTCCTCAAAAAAAAAGGCGACCAGGCGCCGGCCGGGACGCATTTCATCCCGCCGGAGACGGCAAAATCTCTTGGCCCAAACCAGATGAAAGATCCGGTTTTCGGGAGTGACCTCGCGTACGCCGATCTCATCGAAAACTTTTATGCGTGGGACTCGCAGGCGATTGTCGGCGAAGGGGTCGTTGGGCGGGTAAACTGCCAGATCCTGGAATCAAAGCCCGGCAGCGGCCAGAGCTCGATCTACGCCAGCGTTCGCAGCTGGGTGGACATCGACCGGATGGTCCCGCTGCGCGTCGAAAAATTCCTAAGCCCCGTCAAGCCCGTCCGCCGCATCGAAACCACCCGCATAACCAAGGAAGCCGACGGCCATCACATCCCGGCCAGCCTGTCCGTCCGCGACCTGCGCAAAACCTCGCTCACCGAGCTCGAAGGCTCCCGCCTGAACGAGCGCGTACAGCACGAAGACCAGGACTTCACGCTCGAGGCTATAAAGGAATTCCGCAAGGTTCCCTGAGGAGGCAGTCCGCGATCAAACGGACTTATGAAAGACCCCGACGTCATAAACATTTCCCGATAGCCATGATCCGACCGCAGTGAAGCCTGCAGCAGATGCGAGGGCCTGCAGATCTTCCGGTTTCCGGTAGCAGAAGCGCTTGCCAAAAACCTCGAGGATCCTGGTGGCTGCGGCCTCGCGGTGGGTGTTCACGATGAGGTGTCCGCCAGGAGCGGTTTGGCTTGCCACGGCCCGGAGCACGTCTTCGGCGTCCGGATGCCCCGATGGGGATATTCCGCTAAGACGTTCCTCCGTCGTCGTGTAGGTATGGCCGGTGAAATACTCCAAAATTCCAACCGCCGTCACCACATGGAAGGGCTTCTCCTGGTCCGAGCCAGACGTGGGTTGAAAAATATCTTCCGCATGGGCAAAGATACCCGTGGGGGCATCCCCGTCAGGATCGATGAGGCCGCGCAGGCGGGGCAGCTTCCCGATCAGCTGGATGGTTTTTTTGCTGTGCGCATGGTCCCGGTCCGAGATCACGGCCCGGATGAGCTTGGGATCATGCCCATCGCGCAGCAGGCGATCGACGGCCACGATCACGCTCAAGCCGGTGCCGGCAGCAAAGGCTTTGATGCGCACGGGTTCGCCGCGCAGCAACCGCCGGGTCGCCAGCTCGTGAGTGAGCCGGGTCTCCCATGAAAAGCGCACCTGCACATCGCGGCTCGGCACAGAATCGAGCAGGAGCCGGTCCCAGAGCCCGGCCCTTCTGTGGACCTCGGGAGAGAGCAGCATGTAGATCGCGTTCATTGGGTCGCCGCCCTCCACCAAAAACGCCGTCTCGTTATTCGAGGGCTCGAGCAGGGTCGCCGTGTAGGGATGAGCGGTCCATTCGAGGATGCGATTGCGATAGGCAATAACCTCCCTCCCGCCGGGCCCCGAGCGAACCTCCTCGCGCGTGGTTTTTTGCATCAGCCAAAAAACGAATCCGGTCAACGCCCGCCGGAGGCCTTTGAGCGGCTGGCGCTCCGGCCCCTCGAAGATCTGCCAACTCAGACCATCGATGAGCTCCTGCGTCGCCTCCTCATGCCCGTCTCCATAAAGTGCGGCAAGCGCCAGCATCGGCGAGAGCCTGGCCGCGAGCGTGCGCCGTGACATCATCGCAGGTTTTCGAGCAGCACCCGCTTGATCTCCCGCATGCCCTGCGGGTGCAGCTGGCTCCAGTGCCCGCTCGGAATAATCCGTTCGCTGCGGGCGCCGTCCATGTGGCTGCTCCAGTACGGCACGACCCCATCGCTGCTGCTCGGCTTGGTGCGATCCAAATGACCGCCCCGTCCACGATCGCCGATGAGCGAGTGAAACGGAACCCCGGGCTCGATCGGGAGGCCATTGGCGGTTTTGAGGAAGGTGTTGTCGGGGTCAAGCATTTCAATGCTGTTGGGCAGGCGGTAACGTCCGCTGGTCCGCACGTCTTGCCTCATATAGGAATACACCTCCTTGTTGATCTCGCTCTGGGAAACCGGATTACCAACCAGCGTGGCCCCGAGGCGCCCAAAAAAGCTGGTCGCCATGTCGCTGCCCCGATGGGACGCCGAAACGAAGACGACCCGCTCGATATCGGCCCTCGCGTCGAAAATCAGGGTGCGGCTGATGAGGTCTCTGGAATTCTTCGCGAACGGAATTTTGCCCGGCGGACGGTCAAAAAACGTGTTCCAGATTTTTGTTTTGCTGTCGGTGAGGAGGAGCCGGCTGATCATTCCGCCCATGCTGTGGCCGACGACCACGATATCTTTGTGGTCCGGGTACAGGCGCCTCATCTTGTCGAGCTGATACCGCAGGATCGCTGCGGACATCGGGTAGGGCAGTCCCGTGGGATAGCCAAATGCCCAGAATTGGTACCTTCTGCGGATTTTTGGGTCGCTCCGTAGATAGGAGATCAGGGGCGCAAAAATCGCCGGGGAGTTGCCCAGGCCGTGGATGAATAACACGGGGATTTTTTTGCGCTCGTACGGTTCGAGCCGGGCAAGTTTCGCGGGCCCTTCCAAGAGGTCGGCTCGAAACATGTCCCGAAGCTTGAAGCGTCGGAGGTTGAGGCCGGAGAGCGACATCGCCAGCGGCGCCTGAAAATCCGCAGCGAGGACATAGGTGTGCCGGTCGAGCGTGAGCGATTCCGTTTTCATCGGGTCGGCGAACACCACGTCGCAGCGCCGACCGGAGAACCGCACCGAGGCAGTAAGCCCAAGCTCTTCGGTCCGTGCCGGCACGGAGTCTTTGACGGCAGCCACGACGGGGGCTCCCAACCCGCTAACCGCCGCCCTTTTTCCCGCCAGCGGACCGCGAAATATCAGCCGGTCTGTCGGCGTAAACCTCCATTGGGCGGGACGGGGCTGCGGGGTGACGTTAGGCAGAATGAGGGCGAGTTGCCACGGCTCTCCGGACGCGGACGGGCAGACCAGCCGATCATCGCCTGGCTTCGGGGAGGTCTTCGCAAGAGTTTCCACAATGCGTGCGACGGCAAAGTTGTAGTCGTCCCGGGCGCACTGATCCTGGGGATCGCCGGCCAGGCGCAGCCTCGCCGCATTTGCGGCGTCGAGGTATGCTCCCATTTGCACCAGAGGATCGTGCCGGAGCTTTTCAACAGTTTTTACCACCGCCCGCTGTTCTGCGGTGGTCGCCAGGCGGGACATTCGCCGCTGCTCGCTCACCTGAAGACGGGAAACGCAGCCACCAACAAGGACGAGCAGCAGGGCGAGAGAAGCGGAGGTGAGGAATTTCACAGTTGTTGGATTTCAGCTTGGCCCCGGCAGCTAGCGTGGCCTTCCCTTGCCGAGCAGGCCTGTTCTAATCGATGACTGCAACGGTTTTCCAATCCACAGGCGCAGAAGCACATGATAAAAATCACCGCCGGGAATCACCGCGCGCCTCCGGCCGTCGATCATGACGACCGTCCCCTCCAATGGCAGGTAATCGATCGTCACTTCCGATTCATCCTCAAGGGCAGAGCCTTTCTCGAAAGACTGAAAAAATGAGGCGAGCTCCCGGGCGTAGTGGACCTGCTCGGCGGGCGTCAGATTGTCGTCCAGATGATCTTGCACGGCCGATACAAACTTCGCCTCTGGCACTGATCGAAGCATGATGATTTTGAGCCTCTTCGAGCCGCTGTTCCGCTCCATGACCTCGGCCCCGTCTCCGGTCGTGTGGCTCACATAGAGGCCGACATCGTAAACCCGGATTCCAAAGACGCTGCGGGTCGCCGTGCCATTCAGAACCAGCGCCTGACCGCCTAGAACAATTGGCTCCGGGAAACCGGCCTTGGGTGAATCGAGAGCCATCGCGCAGGAAATCATGCCAATGGCGGCCGATACAAAAACGCCGGCGTGTGGGGAGCGACGATGGATCACTCGTTACTGTCGTCGAGGAGCGCGCCAAAAGCGAAGGCTATTATACGAAATCCGATGCCCGCCCCTTCACCGCTGCCAGATTTTTCCGGCCCGGCGGAGCCGGCCGTAGACGACGCTTGGGGCCTCTGCTCCGCGGGCTTCGTGCAGGCGGCGTATAAATGTCATCGCCAGGATGTTGAGGAAAAAGAGCGCCAGAAAATAGATGCTGTGCCGTTTCCAATGAAAGGCCCCGGTCACCACCTCAAATGTTCCCAGGACGTCGAGCGAGACGCCCCAGATGATCGGGGCCGCCCCGAGGCCGAGGCTGGTGATGACGGTGAACAGCGCGAAAAAGTGGTTGCGCCCCATCTCCGGCATCGTGGCCATGATGATGCGCACGTTGGCGAGGTTGAAATTTGCCCCCGCGACGCCGGCGACGAAGTTCAGGCCTGCGATGACCCACATCGTGCACGGCACGACCCCCGCCGCCACGAGGAACCAGCCAAAAATGACCAGGGAGAACAGCCCGAGCGCCCCGGCCATAACCGGCTTGCTGCCCACGTCGTCGACCAGCTTTCCAATAAATGGCAGGCTCACGAGCGCCCCGATGAACGAGACGCCGGAAAGATACAGGACGAGCGAGATGTCAAACTTCGGGAACTCGCGGAGGTACTCGACGGTAAAGACGCCGAGGCTGCCGATGACCGCCATAAAGATGATATTAAAAACCAGGAGCTCGCGGAACGGCGGATAGGAAATGATCTCCCGCCAAGGGACCGATTGGGACGACCGCATGACAACCCCGTCCCCCTGCGCCTCCGGGATTTTGCGGATGCAGAAGAGGCTGATCGTGGCGCCGATCGCGCTCAGGGCAAAGACGGCGGCGTATTCCCAGGGATCCACGCGGCCGGTCATGACGAAAGCGGACGCCACCAGCGCCATCAGCGAGCCCACATGCATGAAGATTTGGTCGAGCGAGATAAACCGGCCGCGCCGCTCCTCGGGGATGAGGGCGGCGATCCAAGGCATCCAGGCTGCCGAAGAGATGCCCCGCAGGAGATTAAAAACAAAAAGCGACGCCATGATGACCGCGAGCTTGGAGGTGTCGTCGAGGAATGCCATCACCGGCACAAGGGTTATCAGAAAGATGAAGATCGTTCGCAGGCTCCACCCCATGAGGATGAACTGCTTGTACCCGTACCTTCCCAGAAACTGCGCGGCCGGGAGCTGGAAGACCGTCATGAGCGGGGTGAACGAGGCGATAATTCCCAGTACGGTCGAGGAGGCCCCGATGCTCTTCGCGTAGATGATGATCGGTGCGCCCAGGATAATCTGGAACGAAACCGCGTTGAAAAGGCTGAACCAGTGCGCGTTGAAGGACCCGCGCGGGTAGGTCCCGCTCATGAAGGCCTCACCTTACTGGAGCACCACGGGCGTCGTTTCCAGAATGGAAACCGTCGCCGGGCGGAAGACCGGACCGTCGGTCCTGGGCGGCTGAATCAGGCTGCGGGCAATAAATTCCGGATTGATCGGGGCGATCAGGCTGTACCCGCCCATGCCATTCGGCATCATCGGGGTTCCCCAGCGGTTGCGGCAGACAACGTCGCTTGCCAGCACGACCTCGCCACGAAGCGTGTGGTTGATCATCTGAGGTTCCTGAGGGGTGGCCAGGGCACTGATAAAGGAGCCGCCGGCAATGAGTAGCCAATTCATAATTTCCGATGCTAACCACCTTGATGCAAAAAGAAAAGCGGAAAAGAAATGCGGATAGGGCGCATCTCCGAAAGTTGCAAAGAGCAGGGAGAACAGGCGTCTCGCCTGTTTGGAGACTGGCTTTCGCTGCCAAATCAACGCCCACACGGGCGGGACGCCCATGCTCCCTGGGGTCCTGTCGCTCCGGTTGAAACTTTCGGGCGCCAGCGCGGAGAATCCGCCGGGAAAACGCGCTGGTTGCCAGGTGCCGGGATCTCGACTACTCCTCTGGGGCGATGGAATACGATGTCATAGTAGTCGGCGGGTCGTTCTCGGGGGCGGCCACCGCCCTTCTCCTGAGGCGGGAGGCTCCGGAGCTGAGCGTGGCGATCATCGAGCGCTCGGAGGATTTTGATCGCAAGGTCGGGGAGGCGACGACCGAGGTGAGCGGCGGGTTCCTCACCAAGCGCCTCGGGCTCACGCACCATCTCGCCCACCACCACATCACGAAGCAGGGCCTGCGCTTCTGGTTCAACGCCGGGGCCGCAGTTCCGGAGGGGGACAAGCCCGCCGAAGAAACGCCGTTCGAGCGCTGCAGCGAGCTCGGAACATTTTATCAGGTCCGCATGCCATCGTACCAGGTGGACCGGCAGGTCCTCGACCAGCACATCCTGGACCTGGCGGTTGATGCCGGGGCCACGTTAATCCGGCCGGCGAAGGTCGGGGCCGTCGAGACATCGGCGGACCGGCAGACGGTCACGGTTGAGGCGGACCGCGAGACGCGCACGCTGACCGCGAGGTGGATCGTCGATGCGAGCGGGCGGGCCGCCCTTCTGGCCAGAAAATTCAACTTACTCGCCCCCCTGCCCGA
>JBGTAT010000199.1:0-2316 GCA_041749755.1 Terrimicrobiaceae bacterium
GACCGCGTGCGGGCGGCCTCGAGCCGGGCCGCCGCCTCGGCGATCAGGCGCTCCTTGGCCGCCTTTTCCGCCGGCAGGGCTTCGAGTTCTGTGCGCAGCGTCCGCAGGCGCTGGTCTTTGTCCTGGAGGGCAAGAAGGTCGGCGATGGTCTCTGTCATGGCCCCCACTATGCCTGGCCAAAAAAATTTATCCAGTCCGGTTTCTGCGGGGGGCCCTCCGACTTCACCCAACGTTGGCCCGCTATTTTTGTGGTAGTTCGAAGCGCCCAGCAAGAATTCCTGGAACTGTGATGTCCTCATCCAATTCTTCCCATCGAAGAGCAAATCCGTTGACTTCCACTGTGACGTCTTTCAACTGTTCATCCGTGGCGGAAGCCAGCCGGGAAAAACGGTCGGCAGGGAAACCCACAAATCGCCCATCGTGGAGTTCGATAAAAATGGTTCTTCCTTCGGTCCAAGCACGGACAGCGGCCGGCTCCAAGGAAATCGGTGCATCAGCGAGTATGGCGGTCATAATATGCTTTTCTCAGGTGTTGTTGGTTTTCGAAAATCAGCCGTTCGATCTGGCGCAGATCATGTGGTCTCACCCCTCGATTACTTGCCAGAAAAATGGATGGTTCCAACCAGAATTTGCAGTCCCCGTCCGGGGTTCGGACGTGGATGTGCGGGGGCTCATTGCCCTCGTCGGTATAAAAGTGGAATCGGAATGTCCCGATACGCAGCACTGTCGGCATTCTTCACCATACCACGCACAACGTTGCAGGGGAGTATTTTCTTGCCCGTCTGCGACGGGAAATCCCCGCTTGCTTCTGCCATGATGAACGCCATTGGCTAAAGGTGAGCCGGTTTTATGTCCGCCCAGGTCGGCTGCGGACCGGGTTGCGTCGTCGGCCAAGGCCGTGTTTCAATTTGACAAAACCCGGACGTTAAAACGAATGTAGCAACATGCCAATGGAAACCAAAGTTCGCAAAATCGGAAACTCGCTCGGAATTCTCCTGCCCAAGGACGCGGTGCAAAGCCTGCGCGTGAAGGAAGGCGACACGCTTTATCTCACCGAGGCGCCGAACAACTCGCTGGGCATCACGCCCGAGCGGCCGGGGTTCAAGGATATCATGGCTCTTGCCGAAGATGGCATGAACCGATACCGCAATGCGCTGCGGGAGCTTGCTAAATGAGCGAGCCGATTTGGTTGGACCGCGAGGTGGCTGTTGCCATCCAGCGTGAGTTGCTTGCGCGCTTTGGCGGGCTTGACGGGATGCGCGATGAGGGGCTCCTCGAGTCTGCGATGAATCGCCCTCTGCAGCTTTTTCATTACGGGGATCCGACGCTCTTCGATCTGGCTGCCGCCTACGCGGAGGGGATCGTAAAAAACCATCCCTTCCTCGATGGCAACAAGCGGGCAGGCTTCATGGCCGCGTACACATTTCTTGCGGCCAACGGCCAGCAACTCGAGGCGCCCGAGGAGGAGGCTGTGCTGCAGACCCTCGCGCTGGCCGCAGGAAAAATCGGGATGGAGGAATTCTCCGCGTGGCTGGCGAGGTCCTGCTCGCCGCGCTGAGCCTTGTTGCGGGCGCTGGCCAGCGGGCCCGACCTTTCGCCTTGCACGGCGGCATGGGCATCGAATACTGGGAGGGCTATGGATATTCCCGACCAGTGCCGGATCTCGACCGATGTGCGCGTGATGTATTTTGACACCGATGCGGGCGGGGTCGTCCACAACATCGTTTACCTTCGGTTCATCGAGACCGCGCGGACGTACCTGGCGCTGCAGATGGGGATGGATTTCCAGCAGATCGCACGGACGAATATCCACCCGGTGGTGACGCGCACGGAGATCGACTACAAGCGCCCGGCCCGGCTTGGCGATGAGATCCGCGTGCTCGGCCGGATCTCGGAGTGGAGCCGGGTCCGGTTTTGGGTCGAGTTTGAGATCATCCGCCCGTCGGATGACGTCCTGCTCGTCACCTGCCGCCAGGCGCTCGCGCTCGTCCAGATGCCGGAGGGCCGGCCGGTCAAGCTGCCGAAAGATTTTCCGGCAACGCTGGGGATGGCTTAGAGCAGTTTAAACAATACTATAGCCGTTGCTTTGCGGCGGCGAGGGCCGCAGGACTGCGTCAGCAGTTCGGGCAGTGTGTGAACACACAGCCACTTCACAGCCGCCGCACTCCTGCAACCCCCGGCGCTCACAAATCAGCGGTCACATTATTATTTAAAATGCTCTAGCGCGGGTTCGCGGGCCTCTTCTGCTTAGCGGGAAGCGAGCACCGCGCGCTCGTAGGTTTTGACTTCGTCCATCCACCGCGGTCCGGCGGGGAC
>JBGTAT010000200.1:0-9362 GCA_041749755.1 Terrimicrobiaceae bacterium
AACGTCCTGGGCCAGAAGCGGAGCGGCGAGAAGAATGAGCAGAATAAAATACATCTTTAGTGCGGCGGATGCGGCGAACTTGAAATCAGAGCAATTTTGTCCACTCTTGGCAAGCGCATGAATCACGAGCCCGACCAGAAAAAATCCCCGCTTGAGGCGGCACGTGCCATGCGGCACGATCCGGGCTGCGTTTTTCTGGATTCCGGCATGCCCGGCCAGCCCGGGACCTCGCGCCTCTCCTCGCGCCCGGATCTCGTGCTTGCGGGCACCGATTGGGACCAGCTGGAGGCCGAACTGGACCGCCGGAGCAAGACGTCGCCCGCGGAGGGCGCTGCCATCGGGTTCGTCGACTTTGATGGGCATTTTCACTTCGGGTTTTATGACCGCGTCACTTCGATCCGCCATGCGGACGCCAACGCGACGCGGCCGTCGGAGAATTATTCTGTGGCCGATCGACCGGCCCCGTGCGGGGTCGAATTCCGTCCGGTCCTGCAGCGCGAGGACTTTCTGCAGATGGTCCGCCGCGCGAAGGAATACATTGCGGCCGGCGACATCTACCAGGTCTGCCTGGCGCACCCGTTTGAGGCGACGTCTGGCGCCGGAAGTGCCTGGGATTACTTCGAGCGCCTCCGCAAAATTTCGCCGGCCCCATACGCCGCCTACCTCGATACCGGGGAGCTCCAGATCGCATCGGCCTCGCCGGAATGTTTTCTGCGCATGGACGGGAGGCGGATCGTGACGCGCCCGATCAAGGGGACCCGCCCGCGGAGGCAGGACCCGGCGAGGGACGCCCAGAGCGCGGACGACCTGATCTCCTCGCCGAAGGAGATCGCCGAGCTCATCATGATCACCGACCTGGAGCGGAACGACCTGGGAAAAGTGTGTGAGTTTGGCAGCGTCCACACGCCGGAGCTTCTGCGACTGGAGCGGTACGAGCAGGTTTTCCATCTGGTCTCAACCGTTGAGGGCCGCCTCCGCGATGGGGTGAGCCATGTGCGCGCGCTCCGGGAATGCTTCCCGGGAGGCTCGATCTCAGGAGCCCCAAAAAAACGCGCCCTGGAAATCATCCGGGAGCTCGAGCCAAACCCGCGCGGGATCTACACCGGCGCGATCGGGTATTTCGGGTACTCGGGTGAAAGCCAGTTCTCGATCGCGATCCGCACGGCGATTTTTCAGAGCGGCCGCGCCGGGTTCCATGTCGGGGCCGGCATCGTGGCCGATTCGATTCCCGAGATGGAATGGCAGGAGACGCTGGATAAGGCGGCCGGCCTGCTCGCCGCCGGCGGGAGCGGCAACTTCGCTTGAGGTTAGACCGGGATGGTATTGAGCAGGCGCTGCTCGAGCGGCTCGCGGAGGAACATGTAGAGCTGCGGATTCCGGAGCGCCAGAATCTCCAGCGCGGCAAGCGCGGCGTTCGAGGGTTCGAGCACGGTGGTCACCGGGACATTGGATGGCGTCCGGAGCGACGACCAGACATCCTCCGGGAAATCCTTGAAGCTGGCCGGGACGGTGATGACGGGGATCGTGGTGGAGGCGGCCAGAGTCGGGCCGGCCCCGTTCGAGCGACCGATGAACGCGATGGCGACGGAATCCGGCACAAGCTGGACGAGCCGGTGGAGCTCGTTGATTCCGCGCACCGGCTCCTTGTGGATCGAGCAGGTCACAGCCGTCAGCTTCAGGCACTCGCCAGCCGGGGATCCGCCACAGAATCGCTCGAGCGATTTTTCGATCGGCGCGAGGTCATCCTGGTCGGACCCGCGCCAGAGAATGATCTGCTGGGCGGGCAGGCGGAACCGGTCGGTGATGCCGGCCACGCGCGCGTATTTTTCCGCGACATCATCGAGCTGGCCGCCATCCCGGTAGGCCTGCTTGTCGATATAGGTGCCATTTTCGAGCACCCGCCAGGAATCGTTGTCGATCACGTCGGCCAGGAGGAGCTCGCGGGTCTTGGTGAGCCCGAACTCGACCTTAAAATCCACGAGCGTCCGGCCTTCGAGCTGCCAGGATTTTTCGAGGATCAGGAAGACCCTGCGCGCGATCCGGGAGATCCCGGCAAAGAGGCCGGCCTCTTCGGCAAACCCAAAAACCTCGCTTTCCGGGAGCACGAGGAACGGCTGCTGGGCGAACACCGGCTTGGACGGCTCGAAGAGCGAGATCGTTTTGGCGGACGCCGAATATTCCATGAGCGGGTCGTCGCAGAGGAGGTCGTGCTGCTTCCATTTCCGCCCGTTGGTTTTTAGGAAAAACTCTACGAGGAGCTGCGGGAAGAGGTGGCCTTTCGGGAGCCCCGGCATCCGCTTGAGGTAAGACCCGTGGGCCTCGCGGCGGACGACGACCTCGTAGGGGAGCATCTGGCAGCCTGGCGCAATAAAGGAGGTCTCATCGACCTGCTCGTCAAACGCTACCGGGATCCCGCACGCCTTGAGAAGGCGGAAAACGTTGCAGGTCGTCCGGGTCGCGAAGGCCGCCTTCCCCGCGATCAGATCATGCTTCGCCCCGTCGCCGGCCGTGATGTCGTCCTTCGACAGGATGAGGACTTTATCGTTGTCGAGGGCGCGGATGATTTTGGTTTTTCCTTCGGCGATGAGCTCGCCTCCAACAGGGTTGTGAATGGGTTTTGTCATGGGAAAATGTGGGTTGGTTCAAGTTGAGGCCGACGAAATGCCCACCATCAGGAGGGACATAGAATGGAAAAGAATAGGCAGATGTCCGGCGATTTGAAAACCGCATTTCGCCGGGGATGTATTTGGCGTGTGCCCGAGGTTGTGCGCGTTATGTTTTTCTCGACTCCCGCCTCTCCTTGTCCAACAATTTCCGGGATGAAGTCCACGATCCTCCGTCTCGTCCCCGTGATTTTGCTTGGCCTGAGCTCCCTCGGATTTGCGGGGGAACCGACGGAAGCCGGGATTGCCGCCGCGAAAGCGTGGCTCGGGCTCGTCGATGAGAAGCAGTATAAAGAAAGCTGGGTTCAAGCAGCTCCGTATTTTCAGGAAAAGGTGCCCGAAGGCGACTGGGTGAAGATGATCTCCTCGGTGCGGAGCCCGCTGGGTGCGGTGAAATCGCGCGAGCTCCTCGGCGCGCAGTTCCTGCAGAGCCTGCCCGGAGCCCCGGACGGCGACTATGTGGTCATGCAGTTCCGGACGAGTTTTGAAAACCGGTCCGACGCGGTCGAGACGGTAACCCCGATGAAGGACCCCCAAGGGGTCTGGAGGGTATCCGGCTATTTTATCAAGTAGGTTTTTGGGCGGCCTCCTCTAGTGCGCCGTAACACCAAAACATTCGTATCACCGGAGATGCGGAAGGAACATCGAACATTCAACATTGAACATCGAAGTTTGAATGGGGTGCGGGAGGGCGCGGTCAGTATTCGCCCCCAGGCGCTTACTTGATTTCCGGCATGCCTGCGATGCAATGGAATTCGTGACTAAGGGATCCAAGTATTTCGAAGATACAACCCACTAAAACGAAAATGACACCCTGGCGCCGGCCCAGAACGTATTCGGGTCGGTCGAGACGAGGTTGTTGAGTTCCCGGCTGTATGCCGCGTAGGGGGTGAGAGTGATCGAGGGGGCCAATTGGATCGGCAGCGCCAGCCCGAACTCGAGGTTGTTCGGCCCGTCGAAAGGAACCTCCTCGCCGTCGGACGCCTCGCGGGTGTTGTACGAGAAGTTGACGGCAAACGCGGCCCAACCTTCGAGCGTCGCGAAGCGGGGAACGACCGGCAAGCTGGCATCAACCCGCAGCTGCAGGAAGCTGGAGCCGGCCCCGGAGGATGGCTCGCCGTCGGAGGAATCCGGCCCGAGACAGAAGGCATAGGCGAGGGAGGGAGTGAGGGTGACCGCCCCGCATTCAAATTCCTGGGATGCCGAGACAGCGAGCTCGTGCGAGATGAACTGGTCGGGGGAGTAGCCGTAAAAAAGGCCGTATTCTGCCGAGACCAGCAGGTCGCCCAGAGCGCGCGTGTAGGCAAAGGAAAAATCGAATTCCCGGTACGCGTCGCCGCTGGTCGCAAAACATTGCCAGACGGCGGCGGTCAAAAAGTCGTTATCCGTGAGCGTGCGGGTGACCGTGAGGTCGGTCCATGCGATTCCCGAGCCGTATTTCTGCTCGCCGCGCAGGACGTTAACGCCGCGGTAGAGGTAGAGGCTGTCCCAGCCTGCGCTGAGGGTCGCCTGCCAGTCGGTCCCCTCCCCCGGGCGCAGGTCGGCCCCGTCGGGGTCGGCGAACGCCTCGACGAGCGGCCACCAATCGTTCCCGGTCTGGTTCAGTGTCCCGGTAAAGGAAATCCCCTTGGACGGCCAATAGTAGGCAAAGGAATTTCCGTGTCCGTCGTGCCCCCAAAGCTCCTCGCCATTCCCGAGGTCAACCCGGTAAATCCCGAGGCCATAGGAAATCCCATCCTGGCCGGTCGGGACAAATGCCATGAGGGCCTCCCGGGTGGCGGGCCGACGGAAGAGTTTGGCATCGGCGATCCCGCGCAGGAAAAGCTCGAGGTCGCGCGCGGTGCTGACGAGCCCGCCGCCGGCCCAGTCGGCGCTCTGGCGGGGAACCGCATGCAGGTCATCGCTCCCTTCAAACCGGTGGGAGGGAGGTTGGCCGACGCGGTTTTCCCGGTAGGTCATCCAGGTCGAACGCATCCCGAGCGGACGATAAATTTTATCGCGAAAAACCTGGTGGAGCGGCCTGGCGGCAACCTTTTCGACGATCAGCCCAAGCAGGACGTAGTTGGTGTCCGAGTAGTGGAAGGTTCCCCGGCGGGTTTTGGTGCGGAGCTGACTGGCGTGGGCCAGGATCTCCTGCGGTTGCCACGTCCGGCCCGGCTCGTCGAGAAACGCGCTCATGAACTCGTTTCCCCGGCCCCTGCCGGACGCCCGGTCGGTCCAGTAGTCCGGGAGCCCGCTGGTGTGGGAGAGCAGTTCCCTGAGCGTCACCTCGCGGGAGTCAGCGCCGGACGCCGCAGCGGGAAGGATGTCGGAAACACGCGAATCCAGGCGCAGCTTCCCCTCCTCGACAAGCTGGAGCACAGCGACCGCCGTGAACATCTTCGTAACGCTCGCAATCTCAAACGGGGTCCCGGGAGTCATGGGGGCCGAGTCGGGGCCGGCAACGCGGCCGGCCGCAGACTCGACGAGAACGCCGTCGCGCCCGCCCGCTCGAAAAACCCCGCCGCCATGGCCACGATTTTTTTGGACCAGGCGCTCGAGCAGCGCGGGGGAATCCTGGGAATTCCAAATTTCCGTGCGGGCCGGCGTTGCCGAGAGAAGAACGCCGCCGAGGACAAGGGCACCAGGGATCCGGGCCGTCAGGCGGAGCGAACGCAAGATAAGCATGGCGCCCGGAATCTCAGGAAACCTCGCGCACCGCAACACGAAATTTTTCCGGGTCGTCCCCCTGCCAGACGATCTCGCGTCCCTCGACCGTTCCCCCGCAGCCGAGCAGCTTGCGGACTTTGCGGGCGAGCCTGTCGATCGCTTCATCAGAAAACTCTGCGGGGAACCCGGAGGCGACAACGACCGACTTCCCTCCGCGCCGGGCTTTTTCTTTCCGGAAGACAAGGCGGCCCGGCTTTAGCGCTGCTGCAGGCGAAGCGACCGGATCGGGTGGCCCTGGGGGAAGACCGGAAATGTCCAGCGCGGCGAACGGCGACTGGAGCGCCTCCTGCGGGACGGAGACCGGAATGCGGCCGGCCATCAGTCGCGGCCCAACACGGCAGCCCCGAAGACGCCTGCGCTGTCGCCAAGGCGGGGGCGCAGGATCCGGGTTTCGAGGCTGGCATTAAATAGGTAGCGCATGACGCCGGCGCGGGTCTCGTCGTCGTAGAGTTCGTCGAGGTTTCCGACACCGCCTCCGATCACGATCGCGTCCGGGTCGAGGATGTTGATCACCGCGGCGATCGCCTCACCAAATTTTTCGCGGAGCCGCTGGATTGTGGCGAGTCCGTGGACGTCGCCCGAGCGGGCTTTGCCGACGATGTCAGGAAGCCGGAGCGCCTCGCCCGAGATGCTGCGGTAAAAGCGTTCCAGCGACGGCCCTGCGATGACGGTTTCGACGCAGCCCCGGCGGCCGCAATAACAGGGCTGGTCCTCACCGCAGATCGGATTGTGCCCCCACTCGCCGGCGATCCCATGGTGGCCGTTGAGAACCTTGCCCTGGACAACCAGCCCTCCGCCAACGCCCGTACCCAGGATCAGGCCCATCACGACGTCCGCGCCGGCGGCGGCGCCGAGGGTCGCCTCGGCCAGAGCAAAGCAGTTCGCATCGTTAGCCAGGCGGACTTCCCGGCCGAGCGCTCGCGCCAAATCCTCGCGCAGCGGGCGTCCGTTCAGGCAGGTGGTGTTCGAGTTTTTGAGGGCGCCGAGGGTGGGGTCTACCGCACCCGGGGTGCCGATCCCGATCACCGGCGGGCAGGGAATCCCTGAGGCCGCCTCAAGATCGCGCACGACGGCGACGACCTGGCCGACCACGTGGTCGTACCCGTTTGCTCCGCCAGTCTCGCGGCGAAGGCGGTGCTGGACAGAACCGGGGTCGGACTCCGAAAGGATCGCCCCCTCAATTTTTGTCCCGCCGAGATCGATTCCCCAGAGGCTCACACCGAAACCCGCATGGGCATGATCACGTAGATGAAGGGCGACTGGATCTTCAGCACGCCGGGGCTCATCTCATCGATGAGCTCAAGAAAAACCTCGTCGTTCGGAAGGTTGCGGAGCGGGTCCATCAGGAACTCCGGATTGAATGCGATCGAGACGTCCTTGCCGCGGTAGTTAATCGCCATGGATTCCTTCGCCTCGCCCACCTCGGGGGTGTTCGCGGTGATGTCCATGTTGTTCTTGGTGAAGTTCAGGCGGACCGAGCTGGTCTTGTCGCTGCTGAGGAGCGAGACCCGTCGCACGCAGGTGAGAAACGATTCGCGCTCGAGCGTGATGCGCTCCTTGGCCTCGCCCGGGATGACCTGCCGCCAGTTCGGGTAGTTTCCCTCGACCAGCTTGGTCACGAGCTGCGATCCGTTGAGCTCGTAGGAGGCGAGGTTTTCGGACGTGGAGATCGTGACGTCCCCCTCGTCGGTGAGCAGGCGCTGGATCTCGGTAACCGCCTTCGTGGGCAGGATGAAGTCGCGCTCGTGGCTCTTCGGAAATTCGATGTCGCTGTCGAAAAGCGCGAGGCGTCGGCCGTCGGTCGCCACCAGCGTGAGCTTGTTCTCGGCCAAAGAAAACAGGATCCCGTTAAGCACGTAGCGGGTCTCGTCGGAGGAGATCGCATAGGAGGTCTTGCGAAGGCCGTCCTTCAGCTCGCTCTGCTTAAGGGTGAATGATTTCGGTTCGCCAAAGGTCGGGAACGTCGGGAACTCCTCCTGAGGGAGCCCGTAAATTTTGAAGAAGCTCGCCCCGCAGCGGATCGATGCGGCATTTTTCGAGTCGACCTCGATGACGACCTCCGAGCTCGGGAGCTCGCGGACGATGGCCGCCAGGCGGCGGGCCGGGAGCGTCGTGGCACCGGTCCGCTCGACCTTCGCCTCGATCGAGCATCGGATGCTCACCTCGAGGTCGGTCGTCGTCAGTCGCAGTCCAGACTCGGTCGCCTCCAGGAGCGCGTTGGAGAGAACGGGGAGAGTCGCGCGATTGCTGACCACGTTTTGGATTCGCTGCAAACCTTCGAGAAGGGCTTCTTTGGTGACCGCTAGCTTCATGGGAAAGCAACAGTGTTTATGGGGCCGCGGCGCAGTTGTCAACCGGATGTTGCGTAATCTCTTGCTGACAGCAAAAAAACTCTGACTCCGGCGACGGGAATTTGGCGTGCACCCCTGGCGGGAGTTCTGGTACGGCTGGGCGATGCACAGCAAGGCGCTCCCGCCGTTTTTTCCGAACTCCAAATTCTCCCGCCCTGCGCTGTGGCTGGCATTTTTTCTGTGGGTTGCTCTCCTGATTTTTGCGTCATCCAGCCCGGGCCAACCCGGCCCGACGTTCCCGATCCTCGGGTTCGATAAGATCATGCATTTCACGTTCTTTTTTGCGGGAGCGCTTTCGCTGGGGGCCGCCGTGCGCGCTTCGTTTGCGATCCGGTGGAGCACGCTTTTCGTGGTTGTTCTCGTGATCCTGTGCACCCTCGGGCTCGCCGACGAGATCAACCAGCTCTTCGTGAGCAACCGGAGCGGCGGGGATCCCTTCGACTGGCTGGCCGACCTCACCGGCTCGGCACTCGGGCTCGTTACCTTAAGAAAAATTTATGCCAAACGACCGCCAGCGCATTGACGACCTTCGCCACGACATCGATCGGCATAACCGGCTGTATTACGAACAGGCCGAGCCGGAAATTTCGGACCGCGAGTTTGACGCGCTCCTCCGCGAGCTGCAGGAGCTCGAGGAGCGGGACCCCGATGCCATGCCGTCGCCGACCCGGCAGGTCGGGGGCCGTCCGCTGGAGGGCTTCCTGCCGGTGCGGCATCTCGTGCCGATGCAGAGCCTGGATAACACATACTCTGCGGATGAGCTCAGGGAGTTCCTGCAGCGGGTGGCCAAGCTAGCCGACCGGCCGCAGCTGAAGTTTACGATCGAGCCAAAAGTGGACGGCGTTGCGATCGCGCTGCTGTATGAGAATGGAAAGCTCGTGCGCGCGGCCACGCGGGGGGACGGGACGACCGGGGATGACGTCACACAGAACGTGCGCACGATCGCGAACATCCCGCATTCCCTCGCTGGCGACGTTCCCGCCCAGGTCGAGGTCCGGGGCGAAATCTACCTTCCCAAATCCGTGTTTGCCGAGCTCAACGCGGCCCGCGACGAGGACGGTCTCCCGGCGTTTGCAAACCCGCGTAACGCGGCCGCTGGTTCGCTCAAGCAGCTCGACCCCGCGCTCGTCGCCTCACGTAAACTGGCTGGAATCTTCTACGGATTCGGCGGATGGAACGGCCCGCTTCCGGGCAGCGGCTCCGAGGTCCTCCGCCAGTTTGCAGCATGGGGGCTCCCGGTCTCAGAAAAAATCTTCTCTGCGGATTCCCCGGACGACGTGGTGGCCGCGGTGGATGAATTAGGGGCGGTTCGGCACGGGTTTGCGTACGAGACCGACGGCGCGGTGGTCAAGCTCGACAGCCTCGCCCAGCGCCAAGAGCTCGGCTCGACCTCAAAAGCCCCCCGTTGGGCGATCGCTTTTAAGTACGAGCCCGAGCGGGCCGAGACAAAGCTGCTGGCGATCACCGTGCAGGTCGGCCGCACCGGCGTGCTAACCCCGGTCGCCGAGCTGGACCCGGTCCTGGTTGCCGGGAGCACGGTCGCCCGGGCCACGCTCCACAATGAGGAGGAGATCGCGCGAAAGGATATCCGGATCGGCGATCGCGTGCTGGTCGAAAAAGCCGGCGAGGTGATCCCGGC
>JBGTAT010000201.1:0-4349 GCA_041749755.1 Terrimicrobiaceae bacterium
CGCCGGGAACCGGCGTGATCGCCGGGGGCGGGGTCCGCGCCGTCATCGAGGCGGTCGGCATCCGCGACGTCCTGGCCAAGTCGCTGGGCTCGAACAACCATGCGAACGTCGTGCACGCGACGCTCGCCGCCCTGACCCAGCTCCGCCAGAAGGAGGAGATTTTCCGCCTGCGCGGCAAAACCATCAAAGCCAAGCCGGTTGCCGAGGCAGCCGCCGCCTGATCCCATGAGACTTCACGACCTGAAACCCAACCCCGGTGCCAAGCACCGCCGCAAGCGCCTCGGCATCGGCGAAAGCTCCGGCAAAGGAAAAACGTCCGGCAAAGGCCACAAGGGCCAGAAGGCCCGCTCGGGCGGGAGCATCCGCCCCGGGTTCGAGGGCGGCCAGATGCCGATCTACCGGCGCCTGCCCAAGCGCGGGTTCAACAACGCCGCCTTCAAGACGGTCTACGGGGTTGTCAACCTCGACTCGCTCGAGAAGAATTTTGCTGCCGGCGACTCGGTCACCGAGGACAGCCTGCGCAAGGCCGGCCTGGTGAAGGGCCGCTTCGACGGGGTCAAAATCCTCGGCCGCGGAGAGATCACGAAGGCCCTCCACATTCTCGTTGACGAGGTCAGCGCCTCCGCCCGCGAAAAGATCGAAAAGGCCGGCGGAACGGTCGAGATTCCCAAAACGGAAGCTGCCGCCAAGTAAGGCCAGATGATCGCCGCCTTCGCCAATATCTTCAAGATCCCGGAACTGCGCGCCCGCGTGCTGTTCACATTGGCGATGATTGTTGTCGTGCGCGCCGGCTCGGCGATCACGACGCCAGGCGTCAACGCCGAGGTCCTCCGCCAGTGGTTCCTCGAGCGCGCGGATGCCGCTTCGGCCGGCGGCGTCGCCGCCCTCTTCAACCTTTTCAGCGGCGGGGCGCGCGCGAACTGCGCGATCTTCTCGCTCGGCGTCATGCCGTTCATCAGCGCATCGATCATGATGCAGCTCCTGACCGCCGTGATCCCGCAGCTCGGGAAGCTCTCCCGGGAGGATGGCGGCCGCCAGAAGGTGATGCAGTACACCCGGTACGCCACGATCGGCCTCTGTATTTTTCAAGGTTACCTGCTCGCCCGCTCGTTCGAAAGCCCGCAGGCAAACCCATTCCTGCCGGGCATCATGGACACGATCAACCGGCTCGGCGTGAGCCTGGTGCCGGTTCCCGGGTTTGGATTCCAATTTACGACGATCATCACGATGACCGCCGGGACGATGTTCCTGATGTGGATCGGCGACCAGATCACCGAGCGTGGCATCGGGAACGGGGTTTCGCTGATCATCACGATCGGCATTCTCGCCCAGCTCCCGGCCGGCCTCATCCAGGCCTGGCGCACTTTCGTGCCTTCGGCGGCTGACGCACAAACCGCCGTGAGCCCGGTCGTGCTCGTTTTGATGATCGGGTTCCTGGTCTTCGTGATTGCGGCCGTCATCGCGGTGACCCAGGCGCAGCGAAAGATCAGTATCCAGTACGCGAAGCGTGTTGTCGGCCGGAAGGTCTATGGCGGGCAGACCCAGTACATGCCGCTCAAGATCAACTACGCCGGCGTGATGCCGATCATCTTTGCCCAGGCGATCCTGCTCTTCCCGTCCACGATCTTCAACATGGCGTTCCCCGGTCAGCGCTGGGCGCAGGAGCTCTCGAACCTTCTCACCTACGGATGGCTGCACTATGCGCTGTACGCGGTGATGATTTTCTTCTTCAGCTACTTCTGGGTCGCGACCCAGTTCCAGCCGGTCCAGATCGCCGACGACCTGAAAAAGTACGGAGGGTTCATCCCGGGCGTGCGCCCCGGCAAGCCGACGGCGGATTTTCTCGACTACACGATGACGCGGCTGACGTTTGCCGGTGCCGCGTTCCTGACGATCATCGCGGTGATGCCGCAGATGCTGACGCAATGGCTGAACGTCCCATACATGACGTCCCAATTTTTCGGTGGCACCGGGCTGCTGATCATCGTCGGTGTCGTGCTCGACACGATGCGGCAGGTGGAGACCCACCTTCTCCAGCGCCACTACGACGGATTCCTGCGCAAGGGCCGCATCCGCGGGGCCCGCGACGTTCGCCCACGCATGGGCTCCGGCAACCTGCTCAACGACCAAACGCTCGTCCTCATGTATGCGGCGCTCGGCATACTCGTCATCGCCGGCGTGACGATCTATCTCGCGACGCACCAGTAGTGCGCGCTTCCGAACATTGAAGAACCGCATCGTGCTGCTCGGCCCCCCCGCCTCCGGCAAGGGAACGCAGGCCTCGCTCCTGGGAGCGACCTTCGGCATCCCGCATGCCTCGACCGGTGCCATGCTCCGATCCGAGCGCGCCAAGGGCAGCGCGATTGGCCTCGAGGCCGACTCCTACACCAGCAAGGGATTCCTCTTTCCCGACGAGCTCGCCCTCCGGGTGGTCGACACGTGGCTGGAAGGCCGCACGCGGTTTCTCCTCGACGGGTTTCCCCGCACGCTGGGCCAGGCGCGAGCCTTCGACCAGCTTTTGGCAGGCAAGGAGCTCGACCTCCAGACCGTATACCTGCTCGATCTCCCCGATGAGGAAATTCGCTCCCGGATGCTCGGGCGCCTGACGTGCTCCAGCTGCGGGGCCGTCTTCAACGAGACCTTTCACAAGATCACTGCCGATCACCCCTGCCCCCAGTGCCGGGCCGCGCTCATCCGCCGGAAGGATGACACCGAGGAGGCGCTCGGCCAGCGCCTGCAGCAATATCATGAACTGACCGAGCCAGTCGCCAGCCACTATGCCGCCGCCGGCCTCCTCAAGACCATCGATGTGCGCCCCGGCCGCGATGCGGTTTACAAGGTCCTCTACAACGACATCCAGGAGGCCGCATGATCGTTATCAAGCGCCCTCACGAGATCGATAAAATGCGCCGCGCCGGAGAGACCGCCGCCGAGATCCTCAACGAACTCGCCTCGCTCGTCGCCCCCGGGGTCACCACTGGCGAGATCGATCACGCCGCCTCCCAGCTCATGTCCGAAGCCGGCGTCCGCAGTGCCTTTCTCGGATACCACAAGTTCCCCGGCCACATCTGCATCAGCCTCAACGAGGAGGTCGTGCACGGGATCGGCGGACCCCGGCGCATCGCCTACGGAGATGTCGTCAAAATGGATGTCGGGATCCTCCGCGACGGATGGATCGGCGACACCGCCACGTCGGTGCCTGTTGGCATCGTTGACCCGGAGGTCGAAAAGCTTCTCGCCGTCACCGAGGAAATCCTTCAAGGCGCCGTCGCCCTAGCCAGACCCGGAAACAAGGTCGGCGACATCTCGCATTTTGTTGAGACCGAAGCGGCCAGCCACGGCTACAGCGTCGTCCGCGAATTTGTCGGGCACGGCGTCGGGCGCAAGCTTCACGAGGACCCACAGGTCCCGAACTTTGGAAAGCGCAACAGCGGGCCGAAGCTGAAGCCCGGCATGACCATCGCCATCGAACCCATGATCAATATGGGTAAGGCGAAGGTCCGCGTTCTCGCCGACAAGTGGACCGCCGTCACCGACGACGGCCTTCCCTCCGCCCATTTCGAGCACACGGTGCTGGTCACCGACAACCTGCCGGAAGTATTGACATGGCCAAGAAAGACGCTATTGAAGTAGAAGGCAAAGTTGTCGAGCTGCTCCCAAACACCATGTTCCGAATCGAACTGGCGAACGGGCACCGCATCCTCGCTCACATCTCCGGCAAGATGCGGCTGCACTTCATCCGCATCCTCCCCGGGGATCGGGTCATGGTGGAAATGTCCCCCTACGACCTGACAAAAGGCCGCATCACCTACCGGCACAAAAACGAATCGTCGTCACCAAATAACTATAGAAGAAAATGAAAGTCCGAGCCTCCGTCAAAAGAATGTGCGAGTCCTGCAAGGTCGTGCGCCGCAAAAACGTCGTCCGTGTGGTCTGCAAAAACCCGCGTCACAAGCAGAAGCAGGGCTGATGCCCTGCCACCCAGAAATCTGAAACCTCAAATCTTGAACCACACCTATGCCACGCTTACTTGGAGTTGATATCCCCGGCGACAAACGCATCGAAGCCTCGCTTCCGTACATTTACGGGATGGGCCCGAGCAACACGAAAAAAGTCCTCGAGCAGGCGAACATCGACCCGAACGTCCGGGCGAAGGACCTCTCGCCCGAGCAGCTGAACGCGATCATCCACGCGATCAATGCGAACAAGATCCCGATCGAGGGTGACCTTCGCCGCGAGCTGCAGGGAAATCTCAAGCGCCTCCAGGCCATCAACTGCTATCGTGGCATCCGCCACCGCCGCAGCCTCCCGGTCCGCGGGCAGCGCACCTCCACCAACGCCCGGACCCG
>JBGTAT010000202.1:0-3067 GCA_041749755.1 Terrimicrobiaceae bacterium
CAGATGCTGCATCCGGTCGGCCAGTCCGACCCGCTCCAGAAGCTCCGCCGCCCGGCCAGCGGAGTCCTTCCCGGCAATCATCGAGGGAACCAGCACGTTCTCGATTGCCGTCAGCTCGGGCAGCAAGAAGTACGACTGAAAAACAAACCCCATCCGGGAATTCCGCAGCCGCGCCAGCCGGTCACCCCCGATCTGGTAGAGCGAGCGGCCCTCGAACTCGACCGTCCCGGACTCCGGCGTCTCGAGCCCGGCAAGCGTGTACAGAAGCGTCGTCTTCCCCGCCCCGCTCGCCCCGCACAGAAAAATCGCCTCCCCGCCCGCGATCTCCAGGCTGATCCCCCGCAGCACGGAGATCGGAGTCTTTCCAATCCGGAACGAACGGTGCAGGTCGCGGGCGGCGAGTTGAGTCGGCATCCCCGCATTCTAACCAACAATTCCCCTCTGGCGCGAAACGAAAATATATTCTCTTCGGCTTTTGAACGATCTGCGCCCCGGCGTGTCGAATGTAAAAATAAAGGGTTGACAGTCTTAGGTACGGCACGTACCAAGGGGGCGCTATGAAAAAACTGCTCTCCTTAACCGGGGTATTTATGCTGACGGCCGCCGCTGCTTTTGCAGGCGACGGGAAAACATTCAAAGACAAAGTGCCAGTCGAAGTTGAGACCTGCAGGTTCCGTGCAAACGAGCTTCAGGTTGACGCGTTCGCCGTGGGCGCCTTCTACAACCAGGGTCGTCCAGGTTGGGGTGGTGGCCTCGGGGTCAACTACTTCTTCACCAAGTTCATCGGAATCGGTGTCGAACAGGACGTCTTCGGGCGCGCCAACGAAGCGGCTGAGTGGGCCACGATTGGTAACCTGTTCCTTCGCTACCCGATCTGCTCGATCAACCTCGCTCCTTACGCGATGGTTGGCGGCGGCGCCGCTTACGGCGACGGGCGTCGCGGACACGGCTTCGGCCATGTCGGTGGTGGTCTCGAGTACCGCGTGACGGACAACATCGGACTCTTCTCCGATGCCCGCTGGATCTACTCCTCCGAAGAGCCCAAGAGCGGCGTCCTCGGTCGTGCCGGCCTCCGCTTCGCGTTCTAAGAGAAGCTAACAAAAATCAAGAGAAAGCCGGGCAAGCAATTGCCCGGCTTTTTTTGTGCCCGGATTTTCCGTTTCATCCGCCGGACAGAGCGAATTTGCTTCTGTTTGGGGGCTTACAACTACTGTAGGCCGCCAAGCGGAATAAATTATTCAACATCGAACATTCAACATCGAGCGCCCGGGCGCGGGGCGAATGCGTCAAGTTGATCCGCGTGTTCGTCACCAGCCTCCGAACCCCCGCACCCCATTCAAACTTCGATGTTCAATGTTGAATGTTCGATGTTCCTTCCGCATGTCCGGTGATACGAATGTTTTTGGTGTTACGGCGCCCTAGACCACGATCCGGAGGACAGGGGCCTCCTCGTCGGGCGGGGCGCATTGGATGGCGACGTGGTGGTGGCCCCTCTCGTGGAGTTTGGATCGCACGGCGGAGGTTGCCAGGTCGGGGGAGTTGCAGTCGCGGCTCAGGTGGCCAAGGACGACATGCGCGAGCGCGTCGGTGGCGACGTCGGCGACAAGGTCGGCGGCGGCCGCATTGGAGAGGTGTCCGTGGCGGGAGAGGATCCGCTGCTTGACCGACCAGGGGCGCTTCGTATCGCCCTGCAGCAGAGCCTCGTCGTGGTTGGTCTCGATGAGGAGCGCCCTCACCCCCCGGACCGATTCGACGACCTGCCGCGTCGCGTAGCCGAGGTCGGTCAGCACGGCGAAGGCGGAGGATTCCGAGCGCACGACAAAGCCGACCGGATCCGCGGCATCGTGGGGGACAGAGAATGCAAGGATTTCGAAGGCCCCGAGGCGGAAGCCGGCTCCGCTGGAGAAGAGGTTCCAGTCTGCGGCGAGGCCGCTGCGCTTGAGATGGTCGGCGGTGAGCGGGTTGGTGAAGACAGGGAGCCGGTGCTTGGAGAGCAGGACTTTGAGCCCGCGCGTGTGATCGCCGTGCTCGTGGGTGAGAAGGATGCCCGAGAGCGACTCCGGCGGGGCACCGCAAGCCTCCAGCCGGGCCCCCAGCTTCTTGGCGCTCAGCCCGGCATCGACCAGAATTTGGCACTCTCCGCTGCGCAGCAGGAGGGCGTTTCCGGAGCTTCCGCTGGCCAGCACGTGGATTTCTAACATGCCGCGATTCGACCACCGATTCGCAGGCTCGGCCAGACCAATCCTAGTCGGCCAACTTTATTGGGCGGCTGGACGGCAGATGATGCCCCGGGCCATCCGCAGCGCCTCGTCCACATCCGCAGCCACGTGATCATCCCCGATCTCGTCCAGAAACCCGGCCTGGGTCATCATGAAGTACGGCTGGGTGTGGGCACCGCAGATGATGACATGCCCGCTCTGGGCCTTGATTTTTGCGACCAGCATCTCGAGCGCGTTGAGCGCGGTGGCATCCATCGAGGTCACCGCCCGCATGCGGAGGATGACAACTTTCGGCCGCGCGTTGGCCGCGACGAGGGCGTCCTCGAGCTTGTCGGCGGCCCCGAAGAGGAATGGTCCGGCGATCCGGTAGATTGTGACACCGTCGGGAATGTCCTTGCCCACGACCGAATGGCGCTCGCCTTCGTCCTCGTTGTCCTCTGTGACCTCGTGGATGACCGTGGTGTCGGTGACGCGCTTGATGAAGAGCAGCGCGGCCAGGAGCATTCCGATCTCGACCGCCACGGTCAGGTCAAAAATGATCGTGAGCAGAAAGGTCGCCAGAAAGACCGCCGCGTCGGCCAGAGGGATCTTCTTGAGCCGCGCGAACTCCCGCCATTCGCCCATGCGCAGCGCCACGGCAACGAGGATCGCGCTCAGGCTGGCCAGCGGGATGAATTTTGCAAGCGGGGCAGCGACCAGAATGATGGCCAGAAGCGTTCCGGCATGGATCATGCCGGAGAGCGGCGAGACCCCGCCGGCCTGGATGTTGGCGGCCGTGCGCGCGATCGCCCCGGTGGCCGGGATGCCGCCGAAGAGCGGGACACAAAAGTTGGCGATCCCCTGGCCGA
>JBGTAT010000203.1:0-3868 GCA_041749755.1 Terrimicrobiaceae bacterium
AGAACCCGGCCCCGGCGGCCCGGACCTCCGAAACCTGGGCGGGAGTGAGGATCGTCCCCACCCCGGCGAGCATCTCCGGAACGTTCGCACGAATTTCTTTGAGTGCGCCGAGCGCCGCATCCGTCCGCAAAGTGAGCTCCATCACATCGACTCCGCCATCCAGCAAGGCCTTGGCCAGCGGGACGGCGTCCTCGACGCGGTCGATGATCAGAACGGCGATGATCCCCGCGCGCTCGATGCGCGCGGCCAATTCGGAAGGAAAGATATTCGTCACGGTTTAAGAGCCGCCGATTTCATCAGAGTCAAGCCAGCGGCGCAACATCCAACCAGCGGCGTTCCTCCCAGCTCTTGATCCCGAGCTCGGCAAGCTGCACGCCCTTGGCCCCCTGGAGAAGCGTCCACGGGAACGGCTCGTCGAGCGCGACGTGCCGGAGGAAAAGCTCCCACTGAACCTTGAACGCGTTGTCGAAGTTTTCCTGCTCCGGCACCTTCGACCATCCGTCGAAGAAGTCGATCGGCTGGGCGATGTCCGGGTTCCAGACCGGTTTCGGCGTATTCCCGTAGTGCTGGATGTAACATTCCCGAAGTCCGGCGACCGCCGAGCCGTGGGTTCCATCGACCTGGAGCGTGAGCAGGTCGTCCCGGCGGACGCGGACCGTCCAGCTCGAGTTAAAGTGCGCGATCACGCCGTCGGCGAGCTCGAACGTCGCGTAGGCCGAATCGTCGGCCGTGCAGCGGTAGGTCTTCCCGTTTTCGTCCACGCGCTCCGGGATATGGGTGGCACCGAGGCAAGAGACCGCCTTGACCTCGCCGAACAGGTTGTCGAGCACGTAGCGCCAGTGGCAGAGCATGTCGACGATAATCCCGCCGTCATCTTCCTTCCGGTAATTCCAGCTCGGACGCTGGGCCGGGATATTGTTCCCCTCAAAGACCCAGTAGCCGAATTCCCCGCGCACGCTGAGGATCTTGCCGAAGAACCCCTGCTCCTGAAGGCGCTTGATCTTAAGCATGCCGGGAAGCCAGAGCTTGTCCTGCACGACGCCGTTTTTGACGCCCGCCTTCTGGGCGACCTCGAAGAGTTCCAGGGCCGCCGCCGTTGAGACCGCCGTCGGCTTCTCGCAATAGACATGCTTGCCCGCAGCGATCGCCTTCTTCACCGCCGCCGACCGGCGCCCGGTCGTCTGCGCATCAAAATAGATCGTGTTCGCCGGGTTCGCGAGCTCCTTGTCGAGGTCGGTCGTCCAGCGCACGCCGTCATCCATCGCGGCGAGCTTCGCGAGCTTGGCCTCGCTGCGCCCGACCAGGACCGGCTCCGGCCAGAGGACCTCGCTGTCGCTGATTTTGACGCCGCCCTGCTTGCGGATCGCGAGGATCGAGCGGATGTAGTGCTGGTTGGTGCCCATGCGTCCGGTGACGCCGTTCATGATGATGCCGATGGAATGTTTTTTCATATGGTTTGGTTGGTTGGAAAGCTGCGAGGGTTGACGTTCAAGGTTTTTGTGTGCACTGCGGGGCGGCGCCTGCGGGGAGCGGCGGGACGTCGATCCCGGCCTTGGGCAGGGTTCCGTCGAGTTCCTGCCGCCAGTGGGCGACGTCGCCCGCCGGCCCGTAGCAATAGATCATGCGCAGCGGGGTCGGGCCGATGTTTGTCATCTGATGGAATACGCCCGATGGGATGTAGACCATTTGGCCGGAGGTCACGGTCTGGCGCTCCTCGCCGAGGCACATCTCGCCGGTCCCCTCGACGACAAAATAGACCTCCTCCTGCTCCTGGTTGTGCCAGGGAACCTGGCCGCCATCGGGGTCGAGCGTCACGTTGCCGATCGAAAAGTTTTTGGCCTGGATCGGGGCGACGCCGCCGGCGAGATTCTGGGTTCTGCGGCGCGCCGGGTACCGGCGGCCTTCGATTTTTTCTAGGTCGGAGATGATCATGGTTGGGCTCTCAGGCGGTCACTCCGCCAAAAAATGTGTAAGGTGGTTTATTTTCTGCATACCGCTGGATCGTGAGCGCGAGTTCGCGGGCGTGGTAGTCCCCCCACATCGACGACTCCCCGCGCGGGATTTTGCTTCCGGGCGGGATGTGGTCCCATCCGTTCGGACGGTGGTAGATCGAGTGGAGGATGAGCCCCTGATGTTCGGGATCTGTCGAGAGGTATGGTTCGCTGAGCACTGTTTTGGCCGTCGTGAGCCCGGCCTGCCAGTAGCGGTCGCCGCTCGGCTCGCCCTTGGCCTGGAGGTAGCGCCCGAGCCTCAGGAGCCCCTGCGCCGCGATCGCGGCCGACGAGCTGTCCACCGGCTCAAAGTCGTTTTCAATCTGCGCCGGGCGGTCGAGGTAATCCGGGATCCGATGCAGCTCGGGGGCCCCGGTATCCCAGTACGGGATTCCGTCGGTCGGGGTCTGGTCGATGTAGAAATCGCAGGCCGCCAGCGCGGTGCGGAGGAGCTGGACCTCGATGGCATCCCGCCCGCCAAACGGCTCCAGCTCTTCGTCCGGGCGCGTCGCCAGCCATTCGAGCTGCTCCGGATAGCCGGCCACAATCCACGCGAGCCCGCGCGTCCAGGTCGTGAACGGCGAAAACCCCTGCTGCGAGTTCGGACAGCGGAAGCTTCCGTCGTTGAGGTTGAAGATGCTCTCGTGGGCGACCCGGCCCCGGATGTCGTAGGCGTCCCGGCCCTCGCCGTAAAACACCGCAAACTCGGACGTCGTCCGGGCGTGCTGGAGGAGGCGCTCCAGGAGGGAGATCCGGGAATCCTTCTCGCCCATGAGCACGTGCCCGAGGGCGTGGGAGACTGAGAGCGCGCGCAGCGAGCGGATCGTATCCGCAAACAGCGAGTGCGGGCCGTTGAAGGAATAGATGTATCCCCCGCCCCCGGCGGTGCGCGTCCAGCGCGCGGCCTGGACAGCCCCGGAACACTTCAGCGCCAGCTCGTAAAAATCTTTTTCGCGCGGGTCGTGCGGGATTTCCCCCTCGCCCATCAGGCGGAGGAGGTTCCCGTACGTGCTCACGTTATTGAACCCGTGGTCATGGACCCCGATGTGCGTGATGTGGTGGGCCATGCGCTCGCGGGTGCGGGTGCGGCCGAGCTCGAGGAATTGCTCGTCTCCAGTCGCATCAAACTGAAGCAGCGCGGATCCGTAAACAAACCCCTGCGTCCACTCGGTCCAACCGCGCGCGGTGTACCGGCCGCCGACGGTGAAGACCGGGGTGGCGGCACCCGGGACGTCGGACTTGTCGATCGAGAGGATCTTCGGGGCGGAGGCCTCCCAGAGGCGGGCGATGGCCGGCAGCAGCGCGGCCGGCGTGAGGGTCGGGTCGGATTGGATCATAGTCGTCTGAGGTGAAAGCCGCCGTCGATGTTGATGACATCGCCGGTGGAAAATGGGAACGAGCCGTTCAGGAGGCACTCGACCGCGCGCCCGAGGTCGGCGGGCGAGCCCCAGCGCTTCTGCGGGACCAGGCCGTCGGCCAGCATCTTGTCGTATTTATCTTTGACCCCGGCGGTCATGTCGGTCGCCATGATCCCCGGCCGGAGCTCGGTGACCTGGACGCCCTCGGTGGCCAGACGGACCGCCCAGAGCTGGGTCGCCATCGCAAGGCCGGCCTTCGAGATGCAGTACTCCCCGCGGTTGATCGACGCCGTGTTGGCGGACAGCGACGAGACAAAGATCAGCTGGTACCCGGATGGCAGCCGGGATTCTCCCGGATGCGCGAGCCAGTGCGCGACCGCGAGCTGGGATAAAAAGTACGGGCCTTTGAGGTTGACGGCGATGACCTCGTCGAAGATGTCCTCCGTCGCCTCGGTGATGTCGGCGCGCACGCGCGGCGCGATCCCCGCGTTGTTGACCAGCGCGTCCAGGCGGCCGAAC
>JBGTAT010000204.1:0-2646 GCA_041749755.1 Terrimicrobiaceae bacterium
CCTGCTTGGCGAGCCCGCTTTCCGGCCGCACCCCGATCGCGAGGATCACCAGGTCGGCGGGATGGACGGCCCCGGACTTCGTCTCCACCTCAAGCCGGTCGCCCGCAGCGCGGAATCCCGCCACGCCATCGCCGAGCGCCAGGCGCACGCCGTTCTTTTCCAGGTGTCGCTCGACGAGCCGCGCGATCTCCGGATCGAGCGGCGGCATCACCTGGTCGAGCATCTCCACCACCGTCACCTCGATCCCGCGATGGATCAGGTTTTCCGCCATCTCCAGACCGATGAACCCGCCGCCCACAACGACCGCCCGCTTCGCATTCCTCGCGTCGATCCAGGCGCGGATCTCGCGGGCATCCGGGATCGTCCGCACCGTAAAAATCCCCGGGAGGTCAATGCCCGGCAACGGCGGACGCAGCGCGGCCGCTCCGGGAGATAGCACGAGCTTGTCGTAGCGTTCCTCCACCTGCTCCCCGGTCACAACGTTTTTCAGCGCCACCCTCTTTTCGGCGCGCGAAATCGCCACGACCTCGCAGCGCGTGCGCACGTCGATGGCAAACCGCTCGCGAAACAGCTTCTCGTCCGCCACCAGCAGGCTCGACTCCTGCGGAATCACACCGCCCACATGGTAGGGCAGCCCGCAATTTGCAAACGATACATACGGGCCGCGGTCGACCATCAGGATCTCCGCGCTTTCATCAAGCCGGCGCAGCCGCGCCGCGCAGGAGGCCCCGCCCGCAACTCCCCCGACAATGATCACCTTCATTTGGCCTCCCCGCCGCAGCATGAGGACTTCTCCGAACAGCAGCTGCCGCCGCCGTCATTCCACGGCATCTTCCCAACCAAAATCGCCAGGCCGCACCAGTTCGTAATCCCCGCAAAAACCAGGCCGGCTCCCATGAATCCCGCCAGCCCGTACCACAGCGGATTCACGGCCGATCCCAAAATCACACCGGCCAGCACAACCAGCCCGGAGGCGATCCTCACCTGGCGGTCGAGCGGAAGAACCCGGCGCTCCCCGCGCAGGCATCCCCGACCCGCCGCCTTCCATCCGTTTACCCCGCCGTCCAGGATCACAACGTTTTTCGCGCCGGACGCCTCCAGCCGCGCCGCAGCCTGCTTCGCCCGGATCCCGCCCTGGCACACCACAACGCACCGGCGGCTCCCATCCAGCTTCGCCGCCCACACGCCCGCGTCAAACTCCCCCAGCGGGTCGCACTCGGACCCCTCAATGTATTCATACCCAAACTCCCCGCGCGTCCTCACGTCCAATAACAGGTCCCCAGCGACCACTTCTCCAGCTTTGATGGTTTTCATAGATTTACATTACTCTATAACCATATAAGCATTTTTAAAACAACAAAAAATTGGAGGAAGCACTTTCGAGCTTCCCCCAATTTGATTTTGCTATCCGCGGTTAGGCGGATGGCGGGTTATTTTTTCTTGGCGACCGCTTTTTTAGCGGGAGCTTTTTTTGCAGGGGCCTTCTTGGCGACTGCTTTCTTAGCGACCGGCTTCTTGGCTACCGCTTTCTTCGCGGGAGCTTTCTTGGCCGGGGCCTTCTTTACGGGAGCTTTTTTAGCGACCGCTTTTTTCTTTGCTACTGGCATTTAATATCCCCCCTTTCTATCCGCAACTGCGGGAAATGGTCTGTGAACATGTTGTGAATAACTCACTGCCCCTTGTGAATAAGTTTCCAGATGATGTCCGTCAACATTTATTCACATTTCCTCTTGATTTTTTTTAGATTTTTTCCCGACGCGTTTTCGGGCGACCGCGTGGCGCGTGGCGAATGGAACGCGGGACGAAAAAAGAAGAGGCGCTGGCGAAGGGAGATGGAGACAGGGTTTGCGGGGAGGGGCGCTTGAAAAAAATCTACTCTGCGCCGACGATGGCGAGTGCGCGGCGGGCAATTTCTGCCGGATCCCAGAGTCGTCCGATTCCTTCGTAGCCGCAGGCCAGGAGTCCCTCTTCGGGGCCGATGAACTCGGCGCCGCGAGATGTGAGGGTGGCGACATTTTCCTGCGTCGCCGGGTGCTGCCACATTTTTCCGTTCATGGCGGGAGCGATGAGGAGCGGGGCAAGCGAGGCGAGGGCGATCGATGTGAGCGCGTCGTCGGCGATCCCGTGGGCGAGCTTGGCGATGACGTTGGCCGTGGCGGGGGCGATGAGGAGAAGGTCGGCGCGGTCAGCGAGGGCGATGTGGCCGGGATGCCAGGACTGCTTTTCGTCGAAGATCCCGGTGGTCACCGGATGGCGCGAGAGCGTCTGGAATGTGAGCGGCGTGACAAATTCGGTGGCGTGCGTGGTCATGACGACGCAGACGTCGCAGCCGGACTTGGTGAGGCGGCTGGTAAGGTCGGCGGCTTTGTAGGCGGCGATGGAGCCGGTGACTCCGAGGAGGATGGTCTTCATATTCCGGGCAGGTCGAGGCGGCGGGAGAGGTAGCGCTCCGCGCGCATCACGGCGCGGAACTTCTCGATGTCCTCCTCCATCGATCCGCTGAGAAGGGTGTAGCGGTATTTCCGCCAGTGGCTCATCTCGGCCGCGGCGTTGCGGAGCCGGACGGCGATCTGCTCCTCGGTTTCGGTGCCGCGCCGGCGCAGCCGCCTGGCAAGCTCGTCGAGGCCAGGGGGCATGATGAAGATA
>JBGTAT010000205.1:0-1849 GCA_041749755.1 Terrimicrobiaceae bacterium
CCAGCGCTGGGTGAGCTCGAGCGCCGCCCGCGCAACGCCCTCCTCCGCCGTCGACGGGACGCACTGGTCGAGCGCCATCATGATGTCGCTCCCGATCGCAACCTGCGCGCCGATGCTCACCTCCGGGCTCAGCAGGATCGAGCGGCCGTCGGTGTAGCTCTGGAAAACCGCCCCCTCCTCGGTCATCGATCGCGAGTGGGGGAGCGAAAAAATCTGGTACCCGCCGGAATCGGTGAGCACAGACTTTTTCCAGCTCATGAACTCGTGGATCCCTCCCATCCGGCGGAAGACGTCGAGCCCCGGCCGCAGGAGGAGGTGGTACGTATTGGCCAGGAGGATCTGCGAGCCGGAGTCCTCCAGCGTCTGCGGCAGCTGCGCCTTCACTGTCGCCTGCGTGCCGACCGGCATAAACAGGGGGGTCAGCACCTCGTTGTGCAGCGTGCGAAATACCGCGGCGCGCGCCTCCGAGCCCGTCGCGCGGGCCTCCAGCTGAAAATCCAGGCGCGAGGTCATTCGGTTTTCTTCCAGATTCCGCCCGCCGCATCAAGCCGGCATCTCGCGGGGGTTGTCAGGCAGCCGGCTCCCCGCCCGCCGACACTAGCTCGGCCGACTTGATCAGCCGGCAAAATTCTTTTTTGGTGACCTCGTGGTGGGTTCCGTCGCGGGTTACGAGGTCCTGGAGCGATTTGTAGGCGACCGAGAGCCGTTCGAGGCGGACGATCCGGAGGTAACCGTCGGCAGTTTTCCAGACCTGATCTTGTTGGAGCTTGAGCATGGGGCAGGGATTATTCGCGGAGGTGACGGAGGCATTCCCGGATCGCGGGCACGAGGGGCGGCAAACATTCGGCGATCGCGCGCGGGTTTCCCGGGAGGTTGATGATCAATGTCTGGCGGCGGATTCCGGCGATCGCGCGCGAAAGGATCGCGGTAGGAACTTTGGAAAAGCTCACCGCGCGCATTACCTCGCCAAACCCGGGCAGTTCCTTGTGCAGGATGGCGATGGTGGCTTCCGGCGTCACGTCGCGTGCCGAAGGTCCGGTCCCGCCGGTCGTGAGCACCAGCTCGCAATGGTCGCTGTCGCAGAGCTCGATGAGCGCGGCCGAGATGGCGGCCTGGTCATCCGGGAGGAGGAGGGCAACAAAGTCCGCGTTCTCATCGAGTGCGCCGCGTACGACGCGCTCGATTTCGGGACCGCTCAGGTCGTCGTACACGCCCGCGCTCGCGCGATCGCTTAAGGTCAGGCGTCCGATTTTCATCGCTTAGATTTTTTGGCGACCTCAACGCCGCCGATCCGCATCGTCTTGTCCACGGCCTTCATCATGTCGTAGAGCGTGAGGGCGGCGATGGAAACCGCGGTGAGGGCCTCCATCTCGACGCCGGTTTTTGCGCTGGTCCGCGCGGTAGCCGAAATCTTGATGTGATCGTCGAGGACCTCAAAATCGACCGTCACCTGGTCGAGAGGAAGCGCGTGGCAGAGCGGGATGAGCTCGGACGTTTTTTTGGCGGCCTGGATGCCTGCGATGCGCGCGACCGCGAGGACATCCCCCTTCGGCAATGCCTGGTCTCGCAGGAGCCGGATCGTTTGCGGTTGGCAGCGGAGCTCGCCGGCGGCGGACGCTGTCCGGACCTGGACCGGCTTGCCACCCACATCGACCATGCGGGCCTCACCGGATTCATCGAGATGGCTGAAGGAATTCATAAAAGCAGGGCGCGAACCATGTGGTTATCCGGATCCGGCTCGCCCAGCAAGAGAGCATCTGCGCTGACCAACGGAGTCAAGTCCCCCGAATGCTTCCACTCGAGCGGCTCCACAAAGATCTGTCCGCCCTGATAAATGCATTTTGCCGGC
>JBGTAT010000206.1:0-7529 GCA_041749755.1 Terrimicrobiaceae bacterium
CACCGGGATCGTCGGGTGCGCGGAGAGCGCTGCCCGGCTGCGGTTCCCATTGATTAGCGCCAATGTGGATCGAAAACGCCGGGCCCCGCCCGCGTGCAGGCGCGCCATCAGCTCGCCCACCACAGGGTTCCTGCTGTATCCCATCCGCTTCGCGATCCCTGCGATACGCGCCCGCGTGCGCTCCGGGATTTGCCTGTCGCCGCGCAATGCCAGGGACACCGTATTTTTTGAGACCCCGGCGGCCCGCGCCACATCGCTCATCGAGGGAGATGGTTTCATGGTGTTGGCCCACATTACTGTCAAGTAATTCCCCTGTTTACAAGCCGGCTTCTGCGGGTGTTGAATTGGCCCATGGACTCCTTCTCCCTGGGTATTGATTACGGTTCCAATTCGGTGCGTGCGCTCGTGGTACGTTGTGCCGACGGCAAAGAGCTTGGCACGTGCGTGGTGGGGTATCCCTCGGGCAAGGAGGGGATCCTTCTCGACGCGAGGGACGCCCACCTGGCGCGCCAGCGTCCGGGCGATTACCTGTACGGGCTGGAGAAGAGCGTGCGGGGGGCCTTGGCCGAGGCGGAGAAAGTGCGGGGGTTTCGGCGGGATCGTGTGATCGGCCTCGGGGTGGACACGACCGGATCGAGCCCGATGCCGGTCGATGCGGCGAACCGCGCGCTCGGGATGCTTCCGAGGTGGAAAAAGAACCTGTCTGCGCAGTGCTGGCTTTGGAAGGATCACACGAGCTGGGGTGAGGCCGCGCGGATCACGGAGCTGGCGGCGAAGCACCGTCCGCAATTCATTGCGAAGTGCGGTAACACGTATTCCTCCGAGTGGTTCTGGAGCAAGATCTGGCGGTGCCGGAAGGTGGCGCCCGAGGTTTTTGAGGCGGCGCACTCGTGGGTGGAGCTCAGCGACTGGGTTCCCTCGGTGCTGGCGGGGGTATCGGATCCCACGAAGATCCGTCGCGGCATCTGCGCTGCCGGGCACAAGGCGCTCTTCTGCGACGAGTGGGGCGGGCTGCCGGACAAAAAGTTTTTGGCGATGCTGGACCCGAAGCTGGCGGCGCTGCGCGACCGGCTCTTCGACAGCGCCTACGATGCGACGCAGGCGGCCGGGTCGCTCTGTGGGGGCTGGGCGGAGAAGCTCGGGCTGCCGGTCGGGATCCCGATTGCGATCGGCGAGATGGACGTCCACTACGGGGCGATCGGGAGCGGGATCTCCGAGGGCACGCTGGTGAAGGTGATCGGGACCTCGACGTGCGACTGCGCGGTGGTGCCCGCAAATAAATATGTCGCCGACATCCCGGGGATATGCGGTATCGTGAAGGGTGCGATCCTGCCCGGGTTTTACGGCATCGAGGCCGGCCAGTCCGCGGTCGGGGACATCTTCAAGTGGTGGATCGAGACCGTTTGCGAGGGGGACGGGGCGCTCTATCAGAAGCTCGAGAAGGAGGCGATCCGGCAGGCCCCGGGCGGGAGCGGTCTTCTCGCGCTCGATTGGAACAACGGGAACCGGACGATCCTGGTCGATCCGCTGCTTACCGGGCTGCTGGTGGGCACGACGCTCCACACGACACGCGCCGAAATCTATCGCGCGCTTATCGAGGCGACCGCGTTTGGCGCGCGCGCGATCATCGAGCGGATCGAGGAATACGGGGTGCCGGTGAAGCGGATCGTCTGCGCCGGAGGGATCGCCGAAAAAAGCCCGCTCCTCATGCAGGTCTATGCCGACGTCACCGGGCGCACGATGCAGGTCGCGGGCTCGTCGCAAGCGTGCGCGCTCGGTTCGGCCATCTCGGCGGCCGTCTTGGCCGGCGCATTCAAGGATTTTCCGTCCGCCCAGAAGGCGATGACCTCGATCAAGCCGGTCACGTACCGACCGAATCCGTCCGCCCGCCGCACGTATGACAAGCTCTACCGCCTCTACCGGACGCTCCACGACTCGTTCGGCGGGTTGAACCAATCCGCCGACCTTTCGCAAATCATGAAAGGCCTCCTCACCATCAAACAATCCCTGAGAAAATGAAATCTCCCGAACTGTGGTTCCTCACTGGCAGCCAGCACCTCTACGGTCCCGAAACCCTGCGCCAGGTGGCCGCAAATTCCCAGTCGATCACCGCCGGGCTTGGCGCGGCCGTTCCGCTCCCGCTGGTTTTTAAGCCGGTGCTGACGACGCCCGATGCGATCCGCACGACGCTCCTTGAGGCGAACAACGATCCGGCGTGCGCGGGGGTCGTGCTGTGGATGCATACGTTTTCGCCCTCGAAGATGTGGATCGGCGGGCTCTCGGCGCTGCGGAAGCCATTCCTCCACCTGCACACCCAATTCAATCGCGGCCTTCCCTGGGAGACGATCGACATGGATTTCATGAACCTGAACCAGTCGGCGCACGGCGACCGCGAGGCCGGGTTCATCCATTCGCGGATGCGGCTCTCGCGCAAGATCGTCGTCGGCCACTGGCAGGACCCGGACGTGACCGCGCGGATCGCGGCCTGGGCACGCGCGGCGCGGGCATGGCACGACTGGCAGGGCGCAAAGTTCGTGAGGTTTGGCGACAACATGCGCCAGGTCGCCGTCACTGAGGGTGACAAGGTTTCAGCCGAGATGACGTTCGGGTTTTCGGTCAACGGGCATGGGATCGGCGACCTCGTGGCCGTGATGAACGATGTCACCGACGCTGCGGTCGACGGGCTCTGCGGAGAGTATGCGGACGCCTACGTGCTGGCTCCGGAGCTGGCGAAATCCGGGGGCCGGCACGCGTCGCTGCGCGAGGCCGCGAGGATCGAACTCGCGCTTCGGGGATTTTTGAAGCAGGGCGGGTTTAAGGGATTCACGACGACATTTGAGGATCTGCACGGGCTTCGCCAGCTGCCCGGCATCGCGGTGCAGCGGCTGATGGCCGACGGTTTTGGATTTGGGGCTGAGGGGGATTGGAAGACGGCCGCGCTGCTGCGGGCCATGAAGGTGATGGCCGCCGACATGGGCGGGCGCACGTCGTTCATGGAGGATTACACGTACCACCTCGAACCCGGCAACCACCTCGTCCTTGGATCCCACATGCTCGAAGTCTGCCCGTCGATCGCCGCCGCCAAGCCGACCTGCGAGGTCCATCCGCTCGGGATCGGAGGCAAGGAGGATCCCGTGCGCCTCGTCTTTGATGCCCCGGCCGGAGCGGCGATCAACGCGACGCTCGTCGACATGGGGAGCCGGTTCCGGATTCTGGTCAACGAGGTCGATGCTATCTGCCCGCCGCAGCCGCTCCCGAACCTGCCGGTGGCCAGGGCGGTCTGGAAATGCCGCCCGGATTTTGCGACCGCCTGCGGGTCGTGGATCCAGGCCGGCGGGGCCCACCACACCGGGTTCAGCTACACCGTGACCCGCGAGCACATGGAAGATTTTGCCGCGATGGCCGGGGTCGAGTTCCTGGTGATCGGCGAGGAAACCCGGTCGGCGGAGTTCCGCAAGGAGCTCCGGTTTAACGAGGTCTATTTCCACCTGGCCGGAGGGTTCGCCTCGTGAGCCGGTTTTCCCGACTGCGCGAGGAATGTCTCGCGGCCAATGCGGCGCTGCCGGCGACCGGTCTCGTTGACCTGACGTTTGGAAATGTCAGCGTCTGCGACCGCGAGGCGGGGGTCTTTGCGATCAAGCCGAGCGGGGTCGACTATGCCGGCCTTCGGAGCGAGGACATCGTGGTCCTCGATTTTGATGGAAACATCGTCGAGGGGGTCTTGCGGCCGTCATCCGACACGCCGACCCACCGGCGGCTCTACATCGGATTTCCCGGGATCCGCTCGGTCGTCCACACGCATTCCCACCACGCCGTCGCGTTTGCCCAGGCCGCCTGCGAGATCCCGCTGCTCGGGACAACGCATGCCGACTATTTCCGCGGAGCGGTCCCGGTCACGCGCGAGCTGACCGCAGAGGAAATTGCCGGCGAATACGAATGGGAGACTGGCAACGTGATCGTCGAGCGGTTTGCCACCATCGATCCGCTCGAGGTTCCGGCCGTGCTCGTCCGCAACCACGGTCCCTTCGCATGGGGCCCAAGCGGGGCCAAGGCGGTCGAGACCGCCCAGGCTCTGGAAATCGTCGCCCGCATGGCCAGCCTCGCGCTAGCGATCAACCCGTCCAGCCAGCCCCCCTCCCCCGCACTCGTCGATAAACACTTTTCCCGGAAACACGGGGCGGACTCGTACTACGGGCAGCAGGTCAAAACCTGACAGCTTAAGAAGTTTGGCGGCAGATTCACGCAGAGCAACGCAGATTATTGCGTAATATATTATAGAATAGTTGGTTGTGAATTTTATCTGCGTTAATCCGCGTCAATCTGCGCCAAGTCTTTTCCTGATCAGTCAGCAGGATTGGGCGGTGGCCCGGTAAAATTCTGATGCATCGGGATTGCGGCTTGGGACGTTAAATCATAGCGTATGACAACCATGACCATCTCCCAGCAAGCGGCGTCCCGCCCATTCCCACCGTTCAGCCTAGCCGGCCTCCTCCGCAGCACGTTTGCCCCGAAACCCCGCCAAAAGGTCTGCGTCCTCATCGACCTTGAAGATCCTCGGGACATCAAAGATTTTGAGTTTCTCAACAACCCGGACCTCTCGATCCAGCGGAACGCGATCACGTTCATTTATGAGGCGCTGAAAAATGGTGTACTCGACGAGCTCGGGCTCGAGGGGGGCGAGATTTTTGCCTACCAGATCACCGGCGGCAGCAACCTCGATCTTCCCGACGAGGCCTTTATCCCGAGCGGGCACGCGGTGAGCCTCGAGCGCGACGTTTACCCGAAGTACGACATCATCCTCTGCATCTCGACGTTTTCCGCCACCGCTCCCCTCACCGCATTCGCAAAAAAATTCGGTTTCCGCGGCGCGACCCTTCACGGGCTCAACCACGTGATCCTTACCACCGGGCTTGCGGTCGACTACGACGACGTGAGCGCCGACGCCGAGAAGCTTCGCCTTGGGATGACCCGGGCCGACTGGGTCGAGATCGACTTCCTGCACGACGGAAAAACCCACACCCTGCATCTCGATCTCGGACGCCAGGAAGCCCAGAAAAGCCACGGACTCTGCCGCGGCGATGAGCCGGACGTCGCGAACCTGCCCGCCGGCGAGATTTATTACGTTCCGACCGGTGCCGAAGGGGCATTCCCGATGAAGTACGAGGACGGGACGATCGGGCTCATGCACGTGACCGGCGGCCGGATCGCCAGCGCCGAGCTGCTTGCCGGGAACCCAGAAACCGTCGTCGCCCACAATGCGAAGCTCGTCTCCGACCCGGTCACCGGCGAGCTCGGCGAGCTCGGCTTCGGCACCCAGATCCTCCCGGTCTCCGGGCGCGATATCCAGGATGAAAAAATCCGGGGAACCATCCACGTAGCAACGGGGCGCAGCGACCATCTCGGCGGGGCGCTCACGCCGGACAAATTTGCGAACCACAAAAACGCAACCCACGACGACATCCTCTTTGCGCCGCACAAAACGCCCGAGATCCTCGTGACCCAGGCCCGCATGATGCGGAACGGCGAACTCGTCGTGCTCATCGAAAACTTTGAGCCGTCGGATTACATGAACGGGCTTTTGGCGTAGGGCGGCGCATCTGCGAAAGTTGCAACTAGCAGGGAGAACAGGCGTCTCGCCTGTTTGGAGACTGGCTTTCGCTGCCAAACCAACGCCCACACGGGCGGAAAACCAGCGCGATAGCGCTTCGTAAAGTGGGGAAGACGAATGTTTGGTGCAGGGAGCACAACCGAAACGAAGTGAAGCATCGCCCATGCTTCCTGGGGTCCTCTCGCTCCGGTTGCAACTTTCGGGCGCCCGCGTAGGGCGGCAAAGGAAAAAACTTCCGATGTCCCGCAGACCTGCCCTACTATCGGCAACGTATGAGGTTACGGTATTTGCTCTTCATCGCGGCGCTTGGGACATCAGGCTACTTTTACTTTCAAAAAGACCCTCCGCCGCCACCAGAGGTGGTGAAAATTGATCCCCAGAAAATCAAAAACAGGCGGGAGGTGATTCGCTTCTACGAGCGTGCCATCGCGGATCTGGAGGAGACCATGGGGTATCGCTCGACGGTTAATGTTGGAAGCAATTCAGCGGAGAGCTACGATAACTCAGCGAGCGTGACGCGATCAGGAAGCGCAAACAGTGCATCTTCCAAGGCGCACCGCAAACAGATCGAAGAATACAAGCGCCGCATCGCCGCAATGAAAGCCGAGATTGGGGAGACGTAACGCCCGGAGGCGCTTGGGTCGCACGTGTCGCTGTCGGCTCTGCTCATACGCTGGCTCCGCCGAGGCGTCCGTCGGAAAAAGTCGGACGTCCCGGCGAGCCATCTACCAAAAATTTGGCTTGTCTCATTTGCGATTTCCCCACGCGCATTCGCCCTTCCGGGTGCTTGGATTGTTTAATTCAACCGGGTATGGTGCCCGGATGGTGTACGCATGATACCAACTCTTGATATTAACCGGACTTTGGGATTGATCAGGGAGAACGGGCGTCTCGCCCGTTTGGGCACTGACTCTGCAAGCGCAAGCGTGCATCTTCACAGGCGGGACGCCTGTGCTCCCTGTTTTGCACTGGCCGCCTTATCGTCTCTTTTTTTCCAAGATCCGGTATGAGTTTTTCATCCCGCTGGGTTGTTCGGTGCTGTTACCTGGGCATGTTTATTCAGGCCCTGGTGATCAATATCACGCCGCTGCTGTTCATCCCGCTGCGCGAGCAGTTTGGGCTGACGTTTGAGCAGATCGGGCGGTTGATCCTCGTCAATTTTGCGACGCAGATGATTGTTGATCTGGTCTGCACGGCTGTGGCCGACCGGGTGCCGCCGCGCCCGCTGATCGTGGCGGCGAATGCGATGGCGGCCGCCGGGCTCTGGATCTTTGCGTTCGGGGCGCACCATTTTTCCGACCCCTACTCCGGGATGCTGGCCGGCACGGTGGTCTTTTCGATTGGGTGCGGGCTTCTGGAGGTTTTGCTGAGCCCGATCATCAACGCGGTGCCCTCGGACAACAAGAGCGCGTCGATGGCGGTGCTGCATGCGTTTTATCCGATCGGCAAGGTGGCGGTGATCGTGGCGACCGGGGTTGCGCTTTACCTGCTCGGGGCGCAGAGCTGGCCGTGGATCATGGCCGCATGGAGCGTTCTGCCGGTCTTGAATACGCTCGCCTTCTACCTCGTGCCGCTCCCTCGACTGGCCGACCCCGACCGCCGGCACACGCTGCGCTCGATGGCTGGCGGGCGCGCGCTGTACCTGCTCCTGGTCGCGATGGCGCTTGCCGGGGCAACCGAGGTCACGATCGCCCAGTGGACGTCGGCCTACGTCGAGACCGCGCTCGGGTATTCGAAGGTCATCGCCGACCTCGTCGGCTTCTGCCTGTTCGGCCTTGGCATGGTTGCCGGCCGGCTGTGGTTCGGCTGGAAGGGTGGCCATGGGAACCTCTCCCGGGTCATGTGGATCAGCGCGGTGCTGTCCGGGGCCGCGTGCCTCGCGATGGCGCTTCTGCCCTCGCCGCTGCTGGCGCTTCTGGCC
>JBGTAT010000207.1:0-4799 GCA_041749755.1 Terrimicrobiaceae bacterium
AAAACCGTGAAATCACATGCAAGTCGTTGAAAAACGAAGGTTCTGAAAAAATCGCGGGCGAATCCTGCCTATATGTTGTGGTGTTTTGGAGGGTGCTTTGATGGGCTTCCCTCAAACGCGCTCTTTCCGGACAGGCCCTAACTGGCATCAAATGGGTTCACCAACCGGACCCCGGCGTGGCGGAAGTCGGCAATGTTACGCGTGGCGACACTCAGGTCATGTGCCAGTGCGGAGGCTGCGATAAGGCTGTCTTTGATCGGCATGGAAAGGCCGCTGGCTTTCAATCACGCGGTGCTGGATTTGGCGTGCAAGAAGATCCAGCGGGCTGTTGGGATCTGTCATCAAAGTCCTTTCCAGACCGCCAGCCCCGCAGCCTCCGCAAGGTTCGACTGTTCCTCGTCGAAGGTCAGAAATTGCTCTGCTCCGACCTCACAGGCGATGGCAACGTGAAAGAGATCCATCGCACGGATGGTAAGATCGCGGGAATGCACGGCGCTGAGTTCGTTGGCCCTGCGGACGGCGTCCGTCCACGAAAATTCGACATGCGGCCAATAGCCGAGGCGAACTTCGTTTTCGAGGGAGCGGATGACTGCGGCCGATATGGTCAATAGTCCCAATCTTGCCGCTTGGCGGATTGCATTGAAAACCTCCACGCGATGCCAAGGTGTCCAGATCACCGTAATTTCATGGGGGGTGTCCCACAGCGAAGTGGCGGCCTGGTGGTGAGAGTCCCGTGAGTTTTTGAAGGCCACCCACCATGAGGTGTCGGCATAAAAAATCATTTCTTCAGACTTCGAAGAAATGCCACAGAGTCGAAATCAGGAGGAGTGCCCCAGTCGGAAGACAGCGACTCCGCCAACTCCTTCGTCATTTTCGGACGCTCGCCGTAACGCGACACGAGAAACTTCGGCTTTCCATTCGCTGTGACAACAAGACGTCCGCCCTCAGGAAGCTCATCCACCAATTTCGAGCTATGATAAAATTCCCGAGCGCTGACAGTTTTCATTGCGGTCTAACGCTACGTTTAACGATGGTTTCTGTCAAGGGACGGGATGCGCCGGGGATGATCGCCACGGCGGGGTCCGGTTGGTGAACCCATTTGATGCCACGTCATCGCGATGACTCTCAGGAAGAAAGGGGCGCATCTCGGAAAGTTGCAAAAACGGGCTCCGCCTTGAGGAATATTGTTTGGAGTTCCGCATTTATGCGGTGGATTTTTGCATAGCCGCGCAGGCTGCCGCCGCCTGACCACCGGAGCACCGGGAGTGCTCGGGGGAGACTGCACAGAGTGCAGTCCGCAGGGGAAGACGAGGGGGAGCGAGCGCGTCAACTCCGAACCCGGAAGCCATCCGCCTGACAGATGTGCAACTTTCTGAGATGCGCCAGGAAGAAAGGAAGGTTGACATTCGGACCTGGTCAGACCAGACTTGAAATATGAAAGTGATCAATGTCCAGGAGGCAAAAACCCATCTTTCGCGCCTGATAGACGCGGCTGCGGCGGGGGAATTCATCTTGCTGGCCAAACACGGAAAACCTCTGGCCAAACTATCTCCCTACGCCCCGGAGCGGGAGTTGCGCACGCTGGGAGGGTTGGAAGGGCAGATTGAAATCGCGGACGACTTTGACGAGGAAGATCCGCGCATTCGGGCGCTGTTCGAACACGCATGAACTACCTGCTGGATACGCACGTTTTCCTCTGGATGCTCTCAGCGCCCGGACGCTTGAGCGCCAAGGCCCAGGCGGTCATTCAGAATCCCGACCGGGCGGTGTATGTGAGCGCGGTCACTGCCGTCGAAATCGCCATCAAGACAGCAATCGGGAAACTGGAGGCACCGGAAAGCCTCTGGAGTGAAATCCCTGCGAGAGGTCTCCGCGAATTGCCCCTGCGCTATGTCCATGGAGAGCGGTTGCGCTCTCTCCCACCTCATCACTCAGACCCCTTCGACCGAATGCTCATCGCGCAGGCCGAGGAGGAAAATTTGACGATCATCACGCATGATAAAAAATTCGGCGCATATCAGGCCAAGGTCCTGTGGACTTAGCCCGAAAAAGGCGATAGCTTGGGGCGATCTGTCACAATCTGCTGGCCGCGATGGGCCTTGGTCAGCGCTCACCGTAACACAGTGGATACGCCTCGCGCCTCCGCAGGCCCTATCGGCCAGCATCTTGTGCCATCTCATCCCCTCCTATCGCCGTTTTCGGACTTAGGGGATGAGGAATGCGCCGGGGATGCCGGCGTCACAGGTGGCGAGGGTTGCGTTGTGCGACCGGGCGAGGACAAGGAGATGCCCGTCGGTGATTTGTTTCGGGTTTTGCACCCAGGCGGGAAGGTCAACGGCTGATTGGGAATCGGGAATCTGCGCGATCCTGCGCTCCCGCTTCATGGTTGCAAGCAGTTCCCGCGAGATCGCGAGCGGGATATCCGCCTCGGGAAGTTGGGCGAGAATGCGAACGAATCCCAGTTCGGCAATGCTGCAGGTGGCAAGGGATTTTCCCGCAGCCCAAACGGCGACCCGCCTGTGAAAGACATGTTGTTTGTAGCCGAGCGCAATCAGCGCGTTGACGTCGAGAAGGAACTTCACGGGAAGTCAGCCAGCATTTCTTTGACGCGCTCGCTGGTAAGCTTTGGGGCACTCGCGCCTGCTTCAAGGGCCGAAAACCCGCCGGCCTGCTTGACGATCTTCCCCTTTGTTCGGGCCGGAGTGATGGGCTCCAGAATGACGGACCGGTTTTCGCTGCGGATGGCAAAAACGGTTCCCGTGGAAAGCCCCAGAGATCGTCGCAGGGCGGCGTTGAGAACCACCTGGCCTTTGGATGACAGGATAGTTGTCATAGTAAGAACGTCTTACATGGGCGCAGGAGCGTCAAGGGGATTTGCTCTTCGGCAACACACCAGTCATTTGCGAGACACTACACTCGGGAGTGGAAATCGGGAGATCAGAGGAACAAAAACGCGAGGAGCATCACGATGGTTGGGAAGAGGGCGGCGAGGAAGAGCTTTCCAGCGGCGATTCCCTCGTTGCCGAAATGGTCCTGGAGGATCGATTGGCCGGCCGGGTTCGGGGCGTTGGCAATGACGGTGAGCCCGCCGCCGGCGACCGCCCCGGCAACGACGGCAAACTTGGCTTCCGGCGAGAACCCGGGAACGAGCGACGCGAGGTACGTGATCGCGGCGTTGTCATTGAATGCCGTCAGGACCGTGGATCCGAAAAGAAGGGACGTTGGCCCCATGCTGCGCAGCACTGGCTCGATCCACCACTGCTGGCAGCCTCCGTGGATGACGAGGCCCGCGAGGAAAAATCCGACCAGCACCGGCGGGCGGAGGTCGAGATCGTTCTGGTTGTGCTCGGTCGCCATCACAAACGCGATGAAGAGCAGGAAAAGAAGGACGACCACCGCCGCGTAGTGGGACGCATAGACGACAATGGCGATGAAGAGGAGGTGGACGGCCACGATCCAGACCGGGAGCCGCGCCCGCTGGCCGGGACCGGAGTCAACTGCGGTCCGAAGTCCAAGAAGCTCGCGTCGAAAAGCCCCGAAGATGGCCGCGTTGGACACGACGATTCCGAGGGCCGCCTTCCAGCCGAAGTTCGTCAACATAAAGGCCATGTCCCAATCCCACTTTCCGGCGACCATGACGACCGGCGGTGCTGCAAAGTGGGTGAGAGTACCTCCGACGCTGATATTGACGAAGAGGAGGCCGAGCGTCGCGTAGCGAAGCGGCATCGATGGATGGGCGCTAAAAAACTTCGAGACCAGGAGGAGCGCGCAGATCGTCATCGCGGCCGGTTCGGTGACAAACGAACCGAGCAGCGGGCCGACCGTGAGGATCGCCAGCCACCAGGCTGCCGGGGTCGCCCGGCCGAGCCGAGCCACTTTGTCCAGGCAGGCCTCCGCAAAATAGAGGACCGGCCGGGATCCGGCGATCGCCATCACTGCGACCACGAAGATCGGTTCGGTGAAGTTCACCCCGTTGATGTACGCCTGTGCCGTGGAGGCCCCCTTCATGGCGATGATCGCCACGGCCAGCGGGATCAGCCAGATCCCGAAAACCGCCTCAACCTCGCCCAAAAAATGGAAGACCACAGAGAAAAACTTTTTGTGATCCCTCTGGCTGACAAGCGAGTCCTCCCCGTTGTCAACCCGCCGTCCGAGGACCTCATACTCGTGTTCAAACCGGTGCGAAATCATCCGGAAACGTGCCGCGAGGAACGTGTGGATGATCGCCGCGAGGAAAATCAATGTGGCCACGAGGTTAAACGGATCCTGGGCGATCCGTCCGGCCAGCTTGGCGGGGAGATCCTGCACGCTGGCATCCCCGTAGCTGGCGAGCGCGGTGGGGAACCCGGACGCCTCGTCCGGCGCCGGGGCGGCGAGGGACACGCCCGCAGAGAAGATCACGAGGATCGCGACGACAAACAGAAGGGATCCCCGGAGGTTTTGCATGGCCAGACCTCATACCGCCGGTCCCCCGTCGCTGCAAGGACAGGTTTGCAATTGCACAGCAGGGACATTTTTGCCGAGGATGCAGGCCATGTTTACCGGACTTGTTGAGGAAATGGGCGCGTGCCAATGGCTCCGCCGCACATCGGAATCCACCCAGCTCACGGTCCTCGCCCCGCAGATTGAGAAGCGGATCCGCACCGGCGACAGCGTCGCGATCAACGGCTGCTGCCTCACCGTCACCTCGCACAGCAAAGGGCAGATCTCGTTTGATCTGCTCGCCGAAACCCTCAAGTGCACCAACCTCAAAAACCTGCGGCCGGGGTCCGGGGTGAACCTCGAGCGCGCGCTGGCCG
>JBGTAT010000208.1:0-4149 GCA_041749755.1 Terrimicrobiaceae bacterium
CTGTGGCGCGGACAGAGTCCTCGCGGCGCGTCACGCGGGCGTTTACCGAGATCGCCGCCCCCGGGACGAGGAGCTCGGCATTTTTTGTGAACGCCTCCTCCCAGGCGGTGATCTCGATCGATCCGGTGAAGTCCTCGAGAACCAGCACGCCGAAGGGTTTTCCGTCCTTTTTGGTAAACTTCTTTTCGACCGTCGCCAGGAGCCCTGCGAGCTTGAACATCCCGCTCTCCTCGGCCTGGAGCGCCTGCGCCACCGTCGAAAATTTCCCGGAGTCGAAGTGCCCGGCAAACCGGTCGAGCGGGTGCCCGCTCACATAGTACCCGAGGAGTTCCTTCTCAAACGCGAGCATCTCGTGCTGCGGCCAGGGATCGATCGGGTTTGTGCGAGAGTTGCCTTTCCCCCCTTTGGCGGATGGCATCGCGAGGTCGTCGAAGAGCGAGACCTGCCCGCTCGCGCGGTCGCGCTGGACCGCCGCCGCAGCCCCCATCGCGGACTCGATGTCCGCAAAGAGCTGCGAGCGAAACCTTCCGAAGCAATCGAACGCCCCGCACTTCACCAGGCTCTCGACGATCTTCCGGTTCACCGTGCGCGAATCCAGGCGTGAGCAGAACTCTTCCAGCGACTGGAACGGCCCGTTTTTTGCTCGTTCCGCAATGGCAGATTCCATCGCGCCCGCGCCGACGTTTTTGATCGACCCGAGCCCGAAGCGGATCGCGCTCGCATCTTCCTGCGGGGTGAATTTGAGGTCGCTCGAATTGATGTCCGGCGGGCGGATCGCGATCTCCATACGCCGGCACTCGCCGATGACCTCGGCGAGGCGCTCGACCGTGCTGGCGTCGAAGCTGAGCATCGCCGACATGAACTCCAGCGGATAGTGGGCCTTCAGGTAAGCGGTCTGGTACGAGATCCACCCGTACGCCGCGCTGTGGCTCTTGTTGAACCCGTACTCGGCAAACTTGGCGACGAACCCGAAGATCGCATCCGCAATCTTCGGCGGGATGCTGTTGATTTTTCCGCAGCCCTCGACGAATCGCGCGCGTTCCTGCTCCATCTTCTTGGCGTCCTTTTTTCCCATCGCCCGCCGGAGGAGGTCGGCGTCGCCGAGCGAATACCCGGCCAGCACGCTCGCCGCCCGCTGCACCTGTTCCTGATAAACGATGATCCCGTACGTCTCGGAGCAAACCTTCTCGAGGAGGGGGTGCAGGTACTCGATCTTCTTCAGGCCCTTTTTCCGCTCGATGTATTCCGGGATGAACTGCATCGGGCCCGGACGGTAGAGCGCGCCCAGCGCGATGATGTCGTCGATCGCGCTCACATCAAAATTTTTGCAGAACCCGGTGATCCCGCCGCTTTCCATCTGGAAGATCCCGAGCGTCTCGCCGCGGTTGTAGATGTCGAACGTCGGGCGGTCGTCGGTCGGGATTTTTGCGAGGTCGAACGAGGCGTCCTTTTTATGGATCAGGCGGACCGCCTCGTTCATGACCGTGAGCGTCTTGAGCCCGAGGAAATCCATCTTGAGCATACCGAGGTCGGTGAGCGGGCCCATCGCATATTGGGTGACCACCTCGTTTTCTTTTCCGCGGCAGAGCGGGATGAACTCGTCGAGCGCGCGGTCCCCGATGACGACGCCCGCCGCGTGGATCCCGGTGTTCCGGCTCAGCCCTTCGAGCACGGTGGCGTAGTCCCAGAGCTGGCGGACCGGCGGCTCGTTTTCGATCGCCGCAGCGAGTTCGGGGTTCTTTTTGGCGGCTTCCGCGAGGTCGATGTTCAGCTCGTTCGGGATCATCTTTGCGATCCGGTCGCCGTCGCCGTAGCTCCATCCGAGCACGCGCCCGACGTCGCGCACGACGCTCTTCGCGCCGAGCGTGCCGAATGTCACGATCTGCGAGACCGCGCGCTCGCCGTACTTTTGGCGAACGTATTCGATGACCTCGCCGCGGCGGTCCATGCAGAAGTCGACGTCGATATCCGGTGGGCTGATGCGCTCGGGGTTCAGAAACCGCTCGAAGATCAGCCCGTAGCGGAGCGGGTCGATGTCGGTGATTTCGAGCACGTACGCGATCAGCGATCCCGCTGCCGATCCGCGGCCGGGACCGACCGGGATCCCCCGTTTTTTGGCGTAGGCGATAAAATCCCAGACGATGAGAAAATAGCTGACGAACCCGGTCTTTTCGATGACCGAGAGCTCGTACGCGAGCCGCTCTTGCAGCTCGGGATCCGTCCCGGCACGCTCGCCATACCGCTGGCGGAGCCCCTCGTAGCAGAGGTCGCGGAGGTAGGCCTCGCGGGTCGTTCCGGCGGGGGCCTCGTAGGCCGGGTACTTCGGCTTCCCAAACTCCATCTCGAAATGGCATCGCTCGGCGATCGCCAGCGTGTTGTCGCATGCCTCAGGGAGCTCGGCGAAAAGTGCGCGCATCTCCTCCGGCGACTTGAAGTAAAGCTCCGGGACGTAGCGCATGCGCTTTTCATCCAGGACCATCGAGCCGGTCCCGATGCAGATCAGGATGTCGTGCGCCTCGTGGTGCGAGCGCTCAAGAAAATGCACGTCGTTCGCCGCCACCAGCCCCAGGTCGAGCGAGCGCGCGATCCGGACGAGGTCCGGGTTGCACCGGCGCTGGGCGTCGATCCCGTGGTCGTGCAGCTCGATAAAATAGTTCGCCTTTCCAAAGATGTTTCGATACCCGGCCGCCGCCGCCTCGGCCGCCTGGTAATTCCCCATCTGGAGGTGGGAGTTGACCTCGCCCTTCAGGCACCCGCTCAGCACGATGAGTCCTTCGGAGTATTTGGCCAGAAGTTCCTTGTCCACACGCGGCTTGTAGTAAAACCCCTCCAGGTGCGCGGCCGTCACCAGCTTCACCAGGTTCTGGTACCCCGTCGCATCGGCGGCCAAAACCGTCAGGTGATAGGCGGTGTCCTTCCCGGATGAGGCGTTTTTTTCTGTCATCCCCCCCGGCGCGACATACAGCTCGCACCCGATGATCGGCTTGACCCCGTAATCCTTCTTTGCCTGATAAAACGGGACCGCCCCGTAGAGGTTCCCGTGGTCGGTCAGCGCAACCGCCGGCATCCCGAATTCCTTCGCCTTCTTGATGTAGTCCGCCACCCGAACCGCCCCGTCGAGCAGCGAATATTCGGAATGGCAATGGAGGTGGACAAATGACATCCAACTATACTACGCGCTGACACCCGCCCGTGTCGAATTCCTTGGAGGGACGACCTCCGTGTCGTCCGATTTTTGTGCCCGCAGGCCACCAAGTCGGCGCTGACGGAGCATCGCCCTCCATATGTAACGAACGCGCCAGCGTGGAGGGACGACCTCCGTGTCGTCCGATTTTGTCTGTGCAGCAAGTCAACAAGTCGGCGCTGACGGAGCATCGCCCTCCATAGGGAACGGACGCACCAGCGTGGAGGGACGACCTCCGTGTCGTCCGATTTTGTCTTCTCAACTACCGGGCTGCGCGCAAGCGGGCGAGGGCATCGCGGGCGGCTCCGGAATCCAGCGCGTCTCCGGCCAACGACCATCCGGCGGCGAGGTCGGCGGCTTTGCCGGCGACGACGAGGGCGGCTGCGGCATTGAGCTGGACGATGGTGCGAGCGCCGTGGCGAAGGTTTCCGGCAAGGATGTCCGCGATGGTCCCGGCATTTTCTGCGGCGGTTCCTCCGGCCAGATCGCCCGGGCTGATATTTTTGATTCCGAGCTCTGACGGGTGGATCGAAAACCTTCGGACGGTGGCATCCTGCCAGGCGACCACCTCGGTGGTTCCGAGCGGCGAGATTTCGTCCAATCCGGGTTCCCCATGGACGGCCCAGGCCGAGCGGCGTCCGAGGAGCTGAAAGACGCGGGCATAGACGTCGAGGAGGCCGGGGTCAAAAACTCCGGCGAGCTGGAAGGCCGGGCGGGCCGGATTGAGGAGCGGCCCGAGCATATTGAAGAGGCTGGTTGATCCCCGCTCGGCGAGAAGCTTGCGGACCGGGGCGACCGCGCGGAACGCCGGGTGGTAGTTCGGGGCGAAGAGGAAGCAGCACCCGGCGGATTCCAGGGCGCTGGCAGCGTGGTCGGGAGGAAGGTCAACCCGCACGCCGAGGGCCTCGAGCACGTCGGCCCCGCCGGATTTTGAGGTGATCCCGCGGTTGCCATGCTTCACGACC
>JBGTAT010000209.1:0-2415 GCA_041749755.1 Terrimicrobiaceae bacterium
GCCAGCGCATCGGCCACTTCGTCCCCGCGCCTTGCCGTGTACCCCTGTCCGGAGACGACCAACTCGATGTCGTCCAGCCAAAGCTCTCCGTGGGAATCGGCGCTGATCATGACGCGCATCGGCTCCTGGATCCATCGTGTGTAGTGGATCACCGGGCTTTCTGCGCTGAAGATGGCCCGCCGGAAATTCCGCTGGAGATCGGAGACAAGGGAGAACTCCAGCGTCTGCCATTCCCCCGGCCCGAGCACCTGGGGGCGTGCCCACACGTCGCTGTTGGCAAAGTAGGCCGTGGCGCTCCCAACCGTCAGGGTGAACGTCCCTGCCACCACCCGCGCCCGCATCCGCACGGAAAGCGTCCCCGGTGGCAGGTAGTCCCAGGACGTTGTCCAGAGCGCGTAAAACTCTGAGCCCTCCGGGAGCGGTTTTGAAATCGAAACGGCCAGCGCTCGCGCGTTTGCTCCTCCCCCTTCGCAGAGGCGAAGCCGGCTGAATTCCTTCGCGCTGCGTTTCGCTTCCGCGCTCCACCTCCAGTGCGAAATGGATTCCGCGTTCGCTCCTCCGAGGCGGGCGTCCTCAAAGGATTCGACAGGCAGCACCGCAGCCGCGCCGGCCAGGGGCGAGCCAAGGGCCGACGCGCAGATCAGGCGACAGATCAGGCGGCGGCAGGTAGAATTTTTTGCGGATGGGATGAGGTTCAAGAGCTTCCGGCCTGGCCGATGACGCCGCGTCGTTCGACGAGGGTGGCGTTGACCTGGGCCATGCGCGCGCGGTCCAGAGGATAGCGTGTCAGGAGGGCCATCGACAGCGCGACGAGGATAAATGGGATGGTGGCCAGCAGGACGCGCATCCGGTCGATGACCTCTGCCGGCTGGTGCGCCCCATTGGAGACCCGGAAGCCGACAAGCTCGACGAGCGGGCCGGAGATGGCGGCCCCCACCGCAAAAGCCATTTTGAGCTGCCAGGAATAGATCGAGGAGAACGATCCCTCGCGCCGCTCGCCGGTGCGCAGCTCATCATAATCGACGATGTCGCCGAGCATGGGTGGGATGACGACCCACATGCCTGCAGTCGCCGGGGCCAGGAGCACGCCGGTGAGGATCGTCAGATAGGGCATGGCTGGCGTGTAGGTAAAGATCGTGCTGAAGCTCGCGGTGGAGACGATGCTCATGGCGACCATGAGGGCGTTCCGGTTGCCGAATTTGTTCGCCAGCCACTGGAAGACCGGGATGCCCAGGATCCCCACGATGAGGGTGAGCGTGGACTCAACCCCGGTGACTGTCGCGGCCAGCTTCTGGTCGCCGCCGAACACGAAATACATCTTGGTGAAAAACGCCAGGCCGTTCTTCGAGCTCGTGCCGATCGTGAAGATCAGCGTGAAGCAGACCAGCAGGAGAAACGGCTTGTTGGTAAACGTGAACCGGAAGTTGTCCTTGAGTGAGATCTTCGGCTGCTTCGCAGCCTGGTGGTAGAAGCGCTCCTTCACCACGAAGGCCGGGAGGACGCCGGCCACGATGACGATCACCGCAAAGATCGACGTGACCCAGCGCGTCCCCAGAATGATGTCCGGCTGGCCTGAGGCATCGTTAAAAACCGAGAGCTGGGTGAAAAACCAGAACCACCCGATCAGGAGGCCCGAGGCATTCCCGAAATAGGACCGGATCGCGGAAATATTTGTTCGCTCGCGCGTGCTGGGGGTCATCTCCAGCAGCAGGCAGCTCATGGGGATGTTATACATCGAGGCAAAGACATCCCGCACCATCCAGCAGCCGACCATCCAGGTCACCAGCAGGCCGGTCGGCCAGCCCTGGGGAAAAAACCAGATCACCGGCATCCAGAGGCCGGTCAGGATCGCCCCGACAAACACAAACGGACGGCGGCGCCCCCAGCGGGTCCGCGTGTTGTCAGAGAGCCAGCCCGCTCCAATATCCGTGATGGCATCCCAGACCCGGTAGAGAAGCCCCACCAGGCTGAGCAAGCTCGGCGAGATCCCCATCATCATGACGAAGATCGGGTTCGTCATGGCCCCCACCGCTCCGCCGGCGAAGGCATCCAGCGGGCTGCCCAGGCCGTAGGCCAACTTCTCGCGCATCGGCACCTTGCCGTCGGGGCCAAGATCGCCCTGAGGGGAAGGCACGCTCTCGGGGCGGGGAGTGGAGTGGGGCTTCAAAAGGAAAAGATGAATATAGATGTCGTATGGCCTGCGCCCTGTCGTTGTCAATGAGAGTCCCCCCTTGCCGTCCACATTTTCTTGGACAACTGCAGCCATTCAACGAAAGCTCATAGGATGAAATGGACGATCCGCCTCTCCCTCCTGCTTTTCCTGTCGCTGCCCCTTGCGTCCGGCCTCGAGCTGTCAGCGGTTCCGGACAACGACCCGGAAGCGCTGCGCACGGCGCTGGTGGCGGAGGGCGGAAG
>JBGTAT010000210.1:0-4947 GCA_041749755.1 Terrimicrobiaceae bacterium
GGTCCCCGGCGGGGCGGAGCGGTGCTTGCTGAGTCGGCTTGCGCCCTCGTCCTTGGTGCGGCCTCGCCCGGGTGCGCTGTTCTTCAATCCGTTCGGAGCGTGGTGGCCCCGGCACTCGGGGAACCGGTGCGATTCCAGGAAATCTTCAAATCCGTGGCGGGCGAGCGGCCGCCCGATCTCGCGGTCCTTTCCGCGATCCGGCCGGATGGCGCCGAACATCGGGCGGCAGAGGAGGAGTTTCCCGCAGCACGCCTCGCCTGGCCCAAGCGCTCGCTGGGAGAGGCCTTTTCGACCTCCACCCTTCTTCAAGTCGCCTGCGCCGCGCAGGAAGTGCGAGGCGGGAGGGCGCGGTCGGCTGTCGTCTCCGTCGCCGGATTGCAGGGTGCGGCCGGGGGAGCGTTCTTGACAGCCTCCGCCGGCGGGGAGTAAGCGGTAGGTGATGGCCGGTAAATCTGTGCCTTCGGCCTCCGGGACCACCGCAGCGATCGAAGATTATTTGGAGAGGATTCTTGAACTCATCGATACGAAGGGTTACGCCCGCGTTGTCGATATCGCCGCGTTGCTGGGCATCTCCCAAGCCAGCGTCACAAACATGGTCCAGCGCATGGATGCGGAGGGGCTCATCCAGTATGAAAAATACCGGGGCCTGATCCTGACCTCCTCCGGCCGCTCGGTCGCCCAGCAAATCGCGCTCCGGCACGGCCTGCTCTCCGAGTTTCTCTCGCTTCTCGGCGTCGATGATGTCACGATCCAGCACGATGTCGAAGGCATGGAGCACCACATCAGCCCGAAAACTTTGGAGGCGATCAGCCGACTGACCGACTACCTGCGCCGCCACCCCGGCGTCATCAACACGATCTCATGAAACACGAAATTGTCCCCTACGGCGGCTGGCAGCGGAACCTGCTCGTCGCGAACGAGCACATCGAGCTCGTCATCACCCTCGACGTCGGCCCGCGCATCATTTCCTGCAGGCGCGCCGGCGGCGAAAATGTCTTCTGCAACGATGCGGCCACGCTCGGGCAATCGGGGGAAAACGAGTTTGTCCTGCGCGGTGGCCACCGGCTGTGGATCGCACCCGAAGACGAGGTCCTCTCCTACCATTTTGACAACCATCCGGTGGAGTTCCAGGTTGACGAGTCGACCGGCGAGATCGTGATCGAGTCGCGGCAGACCCATTGCGGGTCGATCATGAAGTCTCTGGGCGTGACCCTCACGGACGACTCGGTCGTCGTCCGCCACACCGCGCGGAACGACGGAGACGAGCCGATCCAGATTGCGAGTTGGGCGCTGAGCGTGATGAAGCCCGGCGGCGTTGAGATCATCCCCCAGCCGCCGCTTGGCGAGCATCCGAGGGATCTTCTGCCCAACCGCCGCCTGGTCCTCTGGCCGTACACCGACCTCACCGACCCCAGGTGGAGCCTGGGCCAGCGGTTCTTTATGCTCAGGCAGAGCGATGGGTTTCCCCCGACCAAGCTGGGCCTCGCACACGGTGAAAAATGGGTCGCCTACGTGATCGAGGAATCGCTTTTCATCAAGTCTTTCGACCTCGTCGCCGGGGCGGTTTACCCGGATGGCGGGTGCAACTTCGAGACGTTTTCGAACAGCGACATGCTCGAGATCGAGTCGCTGAGCCCGCTCTCGATCCTCGAGCCCGGCGAATCGGTCTCACACAGCGAGCGCTGGAGCGTCTTCCCGATCCCCGGGGAGGCGATGATTGAGTCCGAGGAATCGCTCGAGCGCTGGCTCAAGCCATTTTTAAGCAAGGCTGGAATATGAATCGTCCCGAGGAGATCCCTATGCGAACAGGAGCCGCCTACCTAGCCATCATCGTTCTCGCGCTGACATTTGTCGGCTGCGAAACGATGGAGAGCGATGGCCCGGCGCGGTCCGCCATGAATGCGGCGATCGCCGCCGAGCAGCCTGGCGACTACTTTATCGGCCGCCGGATGTATAAGCGCGATTACAAGATGTGGGGGTGGGTCCGCCAGCCCGGCCAGCCGTGGAAATCCGCCAAGCTGGTCATGATGAACGAGCAGACCAAGCTGGCCCCCGACCGGGAAGCCGGAAAGCTGGGCTCGGACAGCAACTACGAATACCGGCTGCAGGGCGGGTTCTCCGGGCAGCTCGTCTATGAGCCGGCCAGCGACTCGTTCTACCCGGAATTTATTCTGAGGGGATACGAGGTCCGCTCGACCTCGCCGCCCCGGATCTACAGCACGAAGCGCCAGGAAGAGCCGGCCGTTCGGATTCTTGTCCCGCCGATCTAGGCCAACCTCACGTCAGGCCGGCTTGCGCAGGAGCCAGTAGATTTCCCCCGGCCACCATGGGAACAGGCGGCCCCAGAAAAGGTTGAACCGCATCCAGCCGGAAAAATTCTCCAAGGCACTTCCCTTGCTGCGCAGGAAAAATGCGCCGCTGAGAAACTCGGTTTCGAGTCCGGCGGCGGCGGCCATTTCGCGGACCCTTGCGGGCGAGAAGATGCTGACGTGGCCCATCGGGCCGGCGGTTTTCCGGACCTGGGCCTCGCGGGTTGCTCGGAAGGCGCCGGGAACGACCGGGAACCCGCCGATCAGCGATCCCCCGGGCACGATGCCCGCCGCAATTTTTTTGAGGACGGCTTCCGGCTCGGAGAGGTGTTCGAGGACATGGAGGAGGATCGCGCAGTCGTAGGATGCCGGAAGCGCGAAATCCGGGTTTTCGAGGTTTGCCTCGTAGAAGTCGTCGTAGCCGGCCTTCACGAGCTTTTCGGTGAGCATGACCGCGTCGACCGCGGTCCATTTCGACCACGCGACCCCGGCCGGGGCGGACTTCACAAATTCCAGCATCTGGCCTCGGTGGACGCCGATTTCGGCGACGGCGAGCGGGCGTCCGGCGCGCAGGCATTCCTCGTGGAGCAGCTGGTAGCCGAACCAGTAGCGGAGGAGTCGGAGCGGGTAGCGGACGGATTTTGCCTCGGCCGGCATGCCGAAGCGTTTGGCGCGCACGGTGGGATTGGTGGCAAGGAATTCGATTTCCCAGCGGGATGGCTCGTAGGTTTTCAAAGCGGTCGGGTATCGTGGGCGGACGTGGCGTCCTGGTCAAGTGCTCGATGAGATCACTTGCAAGCCAGCGATTTGTGGCTTTATTTGTCGGAGAATGCCCGCCCAACAAAATGCGCTGATCCGTCTGCTCCACGACGACGACCCCGAGACGGTCCGGCTCGTCAAGGACCAGCTCGCGGCGGCGGGCGAGGAAAAAATCCCGCAGCTGCAGGCGCTGATGCAGGTCGATGACGAGTGCGTTTCCCGCCATGCCCGCGAGGTGCTCGCGACGATCAGCGGGAGGAGCGCGGAGGAGGAGTTCTCGCTGCTCTGCTATTTTTTTGGCGAGGGGGCCGACCTCGAGCAGGCCTGGTGGGCGCTTGCCCGCGCGCTGGAGCCTGGCGTCTGCATCCTGCCGTTTGAGCACAAGCTCAACAACTGGGGGAGGGAGTTCCTGCTTAAGCTCGCCGGGGCGGTGAGCAACCGGGAGCGGGTGATCCGGCTCGCCGGGTTCCTCGCCGGCGACCTCGACTTCCGCGGGAATGCCGAAAACTACTACTGCGAAAAAAACTCGTTGCTCCCGCGGGTGATCGAGACGCGGTCCGGGATCCCGCTGTCGCTGACTTTGCTGTACATGATGGTCGGATCACGGGCGGGGATGAAGATCGAGGGGATTAACCTGCCCGGGCACTTCATCGCCCGCCACGGGGAAGTTTATTTTGACCCGTTTCACCGCGGGAAGATTCTGCGGCGGAGCGAGGTCGAGGGGATCCTGATGCGGCAGGGGCTGGAGCTGAAGGAGTGCCACTTAAAGCCCGCTTCACACCGGCAGATCCTGCTCCGAGTCCTGGCGAACCTCGCCTACGTCTATGATCTGAACGGCGACGATGAGAAGCGAGAGCGGACACGCCAGTGGATGCAGGCGCTAAGGTGCTGCGCGGAATGATCGTCGAAATTCTAAATACCGGCACCGAGCTCCTGCTCGGCGAGGTTGTGAACACGCATGCCGCGTGGTTCGGGAAGCAGCTCTTCCCGCTCGGCCTGCGCGTGTCGCGCCAGACGACCGTGCCCGATGGCGATGCGATCCGCACCGGCCTGGCCGAGTGTTTCGGGCGGGCGGACGTTGTCTTGGTCACCGGCGGGCTCGGTCCGACGACCGATGATATCACGCGCGAGGTCGTGGCTGAGATGCTCGGGCTGGAGCTGGTCGCGAGCGCGGAGGTGCGCCAAAAAATCGAGGCGCTCCTTGCGGCGCGCGGGTTTGCTCTTCGCGAGCGAATGTTGAGGCAGACGTTTGTGCCGCAGGGGGCAACCGTACTCCCCAACGAGCACGGGACGGCTCCCGGGCTTTACCTGCCGGGATCTGAGACAGCCCCGCACCTTTTTTTGCTGCCGGGCCCTCCGCGCGAGCTGCACCCGATGTTCGAGGCCTCGGCGCTCCCGATCCTGCGCAAAATCTCCGGCGGGCTCCCCGCGCGCGAGTGCCGGGTTTATAAGATTGTCGGCCTCGGCGAGAGCGCGGTCGAGGAGATGGTCGGGTTCGGGCTTTCGCAGCGGGCGGACCTCGAGGTCGGCTACTGCGCCCGCCCGAACGAGGTTGACCTGCGGATCATCGGGGAAAAGGAATCGCTCGACGAGGTTGAGCCCGCCATTTTGAAATCTGTGGGAAGCTGCCTGGTCTCGAGCCGGGGCGAAATGCTCGAGCAGTGGGTCGTCGCGCACCTGGGGGAGTCCGGGCAAACCCTCTCGCTGGCCGAGTCGTGCACGGGCGGTCTGCTCGCCCACCGGATTACGAATGTCCCGGGCGCCTCGGAGGTTTTCCTGCGCGGCTACGTCACGTATTCCAATGCGGCGAAGATCTCGGATCTTGGGGTTGCCGAGGAGCTCATCTCCGGCCATGGGGCGGTGAGCGAGCCGGTCGCGC
>JBGTAT010000211.1:0-6910 GCA_041749755.1 Terrimicrobiaceae bacterium
CGCCAGGCATGCGCCTCGCGATGCTCCCCGCAGGAGGTTTTCCATGCAAATGGCATTGCTTTTCTCCCTGCGGAGGAATAGCGGATGGCATGCGCATTCTTTTCGTCCTCATCACCCTCGCTCTCACGGCTCATGCCGGACAACTTGATCTGGCCGTCATCCAGTTTCCAGAAGTAAAATCCGCCGCCGAGTTGGAGACCGCGCTCGCGAACGTCAACCTCGCCGAAATCACCAACTCAAATCGCACGATGACTGGCGAGTCGTACCTCAAAGGCGGCTACGTCGTTTTTGCGCAGAGCCTTCCGTCCAGCGCGCAGATCGCGTCATCGACGCGGCTCTCGAATTCCCGTGCCGACGTCGAGGGGCGGCTCGGGACCGATCGCATTAGCGTAAAAATTACCCTCAGCGAGGGGGTTGAGGCCGGGCTGCGCCGGTTCACGAGCCGCTCCTACGAGGCGAATGCCGCTCTGGCCCCGGGTCAGCCACGCGTCCTCAGCATCCGGCAGATCTCCGGTCGCACGGCCGCTGTCGTCAAAGGCCAGTCGAGCATCAAGGATACGAATTTTTGCACCGCAATCATCGGGCAGGTCTCCCGGTAGGCGCGGCCCTGTGAATAACCTGTGAAGTTCTCCTTCGGCCGCGCAGCGCGGGATTCGATTTCGGCCGCGTTTCCCTGCGTCCGACCCTCGCTTTTCCGAGGTTTCCACATAGGGCGAGTGCGTGGAACACCCTTCAACAAAGCGGGGAACAAGGTCACCGGCCCTCAAAGGGCCATGGTTGCTCAGCGTGCGGGCGGGTCGATTCGCCCGGATTCCGGACCTCCGTGTGAATAACTCGGCCGCAAAGCCTTATTCCCCCTGCATGTCGCCTCGCAATCATCCCTTGTACCAGCCCGCCTGAGCTCTTGATCTCAAGCAATCTTTCCCCGCTCCCGCCACGTAACATGGAATATGCTTCGCACCGAATCGCTTCACGGACTTCTTGAGGATCTTCTGGCATCCGGCCCCGCGCGTATCGGACAGGTTGAGATTTCGGCTGGTCCGGCTGGCTATCGGCTCTGCCATATCGACGACCACGGGCTTGAGGACCTTGCGCCTGGTGATCCGGCCCGCATCGTGCGGTACGACAGCTCGGGGAAATTCCGTCCGCTCAAGACCGCCCCCTCGCTCGCGCGCGGCTGGGTCCTCGAGGTGAGGACGATAGCCGCCCTTCACCTTGCGCTCGACGCCATCTATCCGGCCGCGCTCGGAAACTGGCGCGCCCAGCTGGCCGGCCGCCTGGCCCCGGTCGCGCTGCGCACAACGGTCAACCGGCAGACCGGGATGTACCGGATCGCCGGAAAAATTTCCGACGAGCAGGCTGAGGACCTGGTCTGCCGGGTCTGTGCGGCCGGGTGTTTGAGGTCCCGGCTCTGGACGGTCCCGGAGGGCGGCACGGTGCCGCCCCCTGCCTGTTCCCCGCACGAGATCCCGTTGCTCTGCGTCGAGGCTTGCAACCTGCTCGTTGCGGCCGCCCGCAAGGTTGTGAAAGGAATTCCGCTCGATCAGGTCGAGTGAGGTTTCGGGAGGCTGGCCAAAAGGTCCGCCCGCTCGCAGGGGGTCTCGACCCGGGTTGCCAGAGCCTTGATTTTGAGCGTCGGCCACTCTGCCCCCACCACGATCGCGTGCGCTGCGCCGAGCCCCTCGGCATCCTGGAACTGGCGCCCGACCTTCGCCGGCTTGAGCGAAAAATCGACCCGCCACCCTGCCTCGCGAAGCTCCTGGACGACCCCCAGGGCCTGGGTGCGGCGCGACTCGTCCGCCACGATGACATAAAGCTCGCAGGCCGGCGGGCTGGCTTCCGCGAGCCGGGCTGATGCCGCCGGCGTCTCGTCGATGAAGTGGCCCAGAACGACATCGCCCATGCCAAACCCGATTGCCGGAAGGTCGGCCGCCCCATCGCTGAGCCCGCTGATCAGGCCGTCGTAGCGGCCGCCGCCGGCCAGCGCCCGCAGCGATTTTGAGCGGTCAAAAATTTCGAAGACGACCCCGGTGTAGTAGGCGAGCCCGCGCACGATCGAGAGGTCGGGTTCGACAAACCCGCGAAGCCCGCGCGCCTCCAGGGCTGCAAGAACCGGGGCAAATGCCTCCGGGCTGCCGGCCGCAATAAATTCCCTCAGGTCGGAGACAGACAGCCCGGTCGGGGCCAGCTTCGCGTTCAGCTTTTCCTCCGGCTCACGCTCGAGCTTGTCCGCACATGCCAGCACAACCCGCGACATCCCGTCATCGCACCCGCGCGAGGCTAAAAATTCTTTCCAGGCCGCCCGGTCGCTGAGGCGCACCACAAAATGCTCCGCCCCGAACCCGAACCCCCGCATGAGGTCGATCGCAAGGGCAACGACCTCCGCGTCCGCATCGGGCGAACTCTCCCCGATCACATCCGCATTAAACTGAAGAAATTCCCTCAGGCGGCCCTTCTGCTGGCGCTCGTGCCGGAAGAAGTTTGAGACGCAGAACCACTTCATCGGCTTCCGGTAGTGGCGCTCGCGGGCCGCAACCATGCGCGCCAGCGTGGGCGTCATCTCCGGCCGCAGGGCGACCTCGCGATCGCCGCGGTCGCGGAAACAATAAAGCTGCTCGAGGATCTCCGCCCCCTCCTCGTTCTTTTTCCGGTACAGGTCCCCGCCCTCCAGCGTCGGCCCGTCGTACTCGACAAACCCGTATCGCCGCGCCACCGCCCTCCACGTCTCGACCACATAGTTGCGGCGGACGCAATCCTCCGGGTAAAAATCGCGAAATCCAGGTAGCGCGGGCATCAGGTGTTCTCCTCCATATCCCTCCCACCTTGCCCGCTCGCCGCGAGACTGAAAAGAATTTCCCTCTCAGCGCCAAAGTCGCTGCGGCGTCCCGCCGCAGGCTCCCTCCCAAAAGTTGCCTCAGCGACTTCGCAGGATTTTTCCCGCTGGGAAAATTTTCCGATTCGTTCATTCTGCCGGTCTCCCACCATCATGATTACCGTCGTTATTGGACATAAGAACCCGGATATGGACGCGATTTGCTCGGCGATCGCGTACGCCGAGCTGAAGACAGCTACCGGGGTGCCGCACGTGCTGGCGGCGCGCTGCGGGAATACCAACGAGCGGATCGACTTCGGGCTGGGAAAATTCGGTTTTGAGGCGCCGGTATTTTTATCCGACGTACACCCGCGGGTGGAGGACGTGATGGAGCGGGATGTGGCGTGCGCCCACTGCAACAACCCGGTTTACGAGGCGATGACGCGGATCAGCGAGACGCGCTTCCGGGGGCTGCCGGTAGTCGATGACGACCGACGTTGCCTGGGGCTGATCTCCGGGTTCAAGCTCAGCCAGTACCTTTTCCCCCCGCTCGACCGGATCGCCTCAGCGCGGATCGTCGAGGCGTCGCTTGCCGACATCCGGACGTCAATCCACGGCAAGCTGCTCAGCGGGCCGGAGGACACGACCGTGCACCCGCACCACCTTGTGGTCGCGGCGATGCACACGACCACGTTCACCAAGCGCCTGGACGAGCTCGACCTGAAATCGACCGTCCTGATCGTCGGCGACCGGTGGAACATCCAGCAGCTCTCGATCGAGGCCGGCGTGCGCGCGCTCGTCATCACCAACAACTTTTCCGCGAAGAAGGCCGTGCTGGAGGCGGCAAAAAAGCATGGCGTGACCCTGATTTCCTCCCCCTACGACACGGCGACCACCGTCCTCCTCGCGCGGGCGGCCGTGACGTCGGGGAAGATGCTGCAGCCGGATTTTACGAGCCTTCCGGCGGACATGCCGCTGCGCGAGGCGAAGGCGGATATCGCGATGTCCTCGCAGTTCGCGTTCCCTGTGCTCGGCCCGGACGGCCGCCTTGAGGGAATCCTCTCGAAAAGCGATTTTTTAAAGCCGGTCCCGCGCGAGCTGATCCTGGTCGACCACAACGAGCTGAGCCAGGCGGTGAGCGGGGCCGATGAGATCCCGATTGTCGAGATCCTCGACCACCACCGGATCGGGGTTGCCCCAACCCACCAGCCGATCCTCTTTTTGAACCGTCCGGTCGGGTCGACCTGCACGATCGTGGCGACCTGCTACCGGCAGGCGGGCGTGCCGATCCCGAAAAATACCGCCGGGCTCCTCATGTGCGGCGTCCTCTCCGACACCCTCAACCTGACGTCTCCGACCACGACCGACGTCGACCGCGACGTCATGCGCGAGCTCTCGAAAATCAGCGGGGTCAACCCGACAGACCTCGCCTCGGAAATTTTTTCGGTCGGCTCGCCGCTTTTAACGATGAGCTCGAAGCAGGCCGTGACTGCGGACTGCAAAGAATATACCGAGCGGGGGTTCCGCTTCAGCGTCTCGCAGATCGAGGAGCTGAGCTTCTCGCACCTGCCGGAGAAGCAGGCCGGCCTCCTCGAGGCGCTCGACGCGTACCGCGCAGCCAACAACTACTTTTTCTCGACGCTGCTGATCACCGACGTCAATACACAGAACTCGATCCTCCTGCTCTCCGGCCCGGAGAATTTCTCGCGCCTGGTGGATTTCCCGGACAACGGCCCGGGCACGTGGAAGCTCGACGGCGTGGTCTCCCGGAAAAAGCAGCTGCTCCCGTACCTCACCGGCCTCGTCGGTCGCGTGGTCTAGGGCCGGCTGCAGATTGTGAGCCGGGGCAACCGGGGGCACATGACCGAAAGTTGGACGTCTGTCAGGCTGAGGGCCTCCGGGTTCGGAGTTCCGCCTTTAGGCGGTGCCTTTTGGGCTGTCGACTCACTTGCCAGCCGCCTAAAGGCGGAACTCCAAACAAGATTCCTCAAGGCAGAGGCCGATTTTGCAATAGAGATGCGGCCGTCGACCGCAGGCTGCAGGGAATTGGCTTGCGGCGGGTTTCGCGCGCCCGATAGCCTCCGGGAATGAAAATTTTGGTGACCGGCGGGGCCGGGTTTAGCGGTTCGCACGTCTGCCGCCGGCTGTTGGCCGACGGGCATTCGGTGGCGGTGATCGACGAGTTCAACGACTACTACGATCCGGCGATCAAGCACGCGAACGTGGCAAGCTTTGGCGGGGTGGCGCAGGTGGTCGAGGGAGATATCCGGGACCGGGATACGGTGGACGCGCTCTTTGCGGAGGGGGATTTTGAGGCCGTGATCCACATTGCGGCGCGGGCGGGGGTCCGGCCGTCGGTCCAGGATCCGCAGCTGTACATCGACACGAACATCACCGGCACGCACCACCTCCTGGAGGCCTCCCGGAAATACGGGGTTGGCAAATTTCTTTTCGCGTCGAGCTCGTCGGTTTACGGGCTTTCGAAGACGGTCCCGTTTTCCGAGGACCTCGCGCTGCCGCAGACGCTGAGCCCGTATGCGGCGACGAAGCTGGCCGGCGAGCACCTCTGCGGAAACTACGCGCATCTCTTCGGCCTAAAGGTTGTCTGCCTAAGGTTTTTCACCGTGTACGGTCCCGGTCAGAGGCCGGATCTGGCGATCCATAAATTTACCGATGCCATTCACAAGGGCCTCCCGATCCCTCAATACGGGGATGGTTCGACCCGGCGGGACTACACGTACATCGATGACATCGTCGAGGGGGTGATGGGGGCGCTGGCTTACGAAGGCCCGGCATTCGACATCTTCAACCTCGGGGAAAACCAGACGATCACGCTCAGCGAGCTGATCGTCGAAATCGAGAACGCGCTCGGCAGGAAGGCGATCATCGAGCGGATGCCGGAACAGCAGGGCGACATGCCGCTCACGTCGGCCGATATCTCGAAGGCTCGCCGACTACTCGGGTACAACCCGCAGACAAAAATTGCCGACGGCATCCCGAAATTCGTCGCCTGGTACCTCAGCAAATGACAGCCACAGACATCGCGAGCGCCTTGGTGCGGATTCCGAGCGTAAACCCGGATGGGGATCCCGGGACGCCGCTCACGGGCGAGGCGAAGTGCGCCGGGTGGATTGCTGAGTTTCTTGGCGAGGCGGGGGCCGCAGCCGAGCTGCGCGAGGTTTTCCCGGGCCGTCCAAATGTAGTCGGACGGTTCCCATCAAACGGGTCCGGCAAGCCGAAGATCCTGTTTGCTCCCCATGTCGATACCGTGAGCGTGCGGGGGATGACGATCGATCCGTTCAGCGGTGAGGTGCGCGACGGCAAGCTGCTCGGGCGCGGGGCGACGGATACGAAAGGCCCCATGGCGGCGATGCTTTGGGCGCTGCGCGATGCCGCTCCGATCATTCCCGGGCTTCCCTACGAGGTCTGGTTCGCCGGGCTCGTGGGAGAGGAGGCCGGCCAGCACGGGGCCAAGGCGCTGGCAGCGCAGGAGACGTTCGATTTTGTCATCGCCGGCGAGCCGACCGGCCTCGATGTAGTCCACACCCACAAGGGGTCCTCGTGGCTGAGCCTCCGCACGCACGGGGTCGCGGTCCACGCGTCCAAACCCGAACAGGGGGAAAATGCGATCTACAAGATGTGCGCGGCGATCGCATGCCTCCGCGACGAGGTGCTCCCGGAATTTTCCAAGCATTCGCACCCGGTGCTCGGGCATCCGACCCTGAGCGTCGGAACGATCGCGGGAGGGTCGAAGACGAACATTGTTCCGGACGCCTGCGAAGCGAACGTGGACATGCGGACGATTCCCGGGCAGGACGTGGCATTTGTTGGCGAGCTCCTGCGCGCGAGGGTCCCCGGCATCGAGATATTGTCCGCCGGATCGCAGCCGCTTTTCACCGACCCCGCGCACCCGCTGATCGCCAACGGCCTAAACAACCTCGCGGTGCTCCTAAAGGACCAGAACAAACTCGCTGCGGCCGAGCCGCTCTTCCGCGAAGCGGTGGAGATCTGGCGCGCGTCCCTCCCCGGCGGGCACCCGGAAATCGGCGCTGGCCTGAATAACCTCTCGCAACTCCTCCAGTCCCAGAACAAGCTCGC
>JBGTAT010000212.1:0-2980 GCA_041749755.1 Terrimicrobiaceae bacterium
CGCCCGGCAGGCCGGACGGCTCCTGGTAGAAGAAACTCTTTCCCTGCGCGAGATCGCCCTGAGGTCGGGCTTCCCCTCGGTGGCTGCGCTGCGGAGAGCGGGAATCGAAGGCCGAGGGGGGCCCGGCTGACCCCGATTAAGAACTCATCCATGGCCAAGTTGGGGGAAACGTGATGTGATCCTTCCTGCCATCCATGAAACTCAGGACACTTCCTTTCCGTCAGGTTCACCTCGATTTCCACACGTCGCCGCTGATCCCCGGCATCGGGGCAAAGTTTGACAAGGCGCGCTGGCAGGAGACGCTGCTGGCCGCACGGGTTAACTCGATCACCCTGTTTTCGAAATGCCATCATGGTTTTAGCTACCACCCGACAGGCGTCGGTCGGCAGCATCCGCATCTGGATTTTGATTTGCTGCGGGCCCAATACGATGCGTGCCGCGAGGTCGGGATCGCCACGCCAATCTACCTTTCGGCTGGCGTCGACAACCTCGCCGGCGAGGAGCATCCCGAGTGGCGAGAGATCAACGCCGAGGGCGCGTTCAGCGGGTGGGTCACCTCGCCGCTCAAGCCTGGCTTCCAGATGATGGATTTTTTGAGCCCGTACCTCGACTACCTCTGCGCCCAGATCGAGGAGGCGGTCCGGCTCTTCCCCGACGCCGACGGCATCTTTCTCGACATCATCTCCCAGGCCCCCGGTTGCTCGAAGTGGAGGATGGCGCACATGCAGGCAAACGGACTTGATGCGGAGAGGCCGGAGGACCGGCAGCAGTCCGCCGCGGCCGCGCTCGAAGCGTACTACGTGCGGACCACCCAGGCCGCGAAGTGCGTGAGCCCGGAGATGCCGATCTTTCATAATTCCGGCCACATCCGGCGCGGCGACCGGGAGGTGCTCCGGCATTTCAGCCACCTGGAGCTCGAGTCGCTGCCGACCGGAGGATGGGGGTACGACCACTTCCCGATGTCGGCAAAATATGCCGTCAACCTCGGGCTCGATTTTCTGGGAATGACCGGAAAGTTCCACACGACCTGGGGGGAGTTCGGGGGGCAGAAGCATCCCAACGCGCTGCGCTACGAATGTGCGGCGATGCTCGCCTTCAATTCGAAGTGCAGCATTGGCGACCAGCTGCATCCCGTCGGCGAGCTCGATGACACGACCTACCGGTCGATCGGAGCGGCCTACCGGGAGGTTGAGAGCAAGGAGCCGTGGTGCTCGGAGGCCCGTCCGGTTTCGGACATCGGGGTCCTGTCGGGCGAGGCGGAGAACCATTCCTCCGGCAAGAGCCCGGAGGACGAGGGGGCGACCCGCGCGCTTTTAGAGGGGCACTTTCTGTTCGAGCTCGTGGATCGCGAGATGGACTTCAACCGCTTCAAGATCCTGATTTTGCCCGATGCCATCCGCATCGATGGCGATCTCAAGCGCCGCCTCGATGCCTATCTGGCGTCCGGCGGCCGCCTGCTGCTCACCGGCGAAAGCGGGCTCTGGAAGGACCGCGACGAATTCGCCTTCGATCTCGGAGCCGACCACTCCGGGGCGAGCGAGTTCTCGCCCGATTTCATTCTTCCGGCGCCCGCGTTCCGGGCGGATTTTGTCGAGACGCCGGTTGTGATGTACGTGCGCTCGCAGCGGATCCGGGCGACCTGCGGCGAATCGCTCGGCGACGTTTACGATCCGTATTTTAACCGGACGTACCGACACTTCTGCAGCCACCAGCACACGCCATTTCATGAGGAGCCGTCAGGGTTTTCCTGCGGCGTGCGAAAGGGCCCGATCGCCTACCTCGCGCACCCGGTCTTTTCGCTCTACCGGATGTATGGCGCGGTGGTTTATCGCGAGTATATCAACCGGGTCATCACCTCGATTCTCGGTGCGGCGGCCACGTTGGAGTGCAACCTGCCTTCCGCAGCGCGCGTCTCTCTGAACCGCCAGGAGGCGGCCGGCCGGAGCGTGCTCCACCTGCTTTTTGCCAACACGATCAGCCGGGGAGGGACGATGGATTTGGCTGGAGGAACGGTTGCTGCGGCCGGCCTCAGCATCGAGATCATCGAGGAGCTGCTGCCCCTGCGAAACACAACGGTCACCCTGCGCCACCAGCCCGCCCTCAAAAAGGTGACGCTCGAGCCGGGCGGCCAGGAAGTCCCGTTCCGCCAGGAGAACGGAGTCGTCACGCTCGCGGTTGATGAGTTTTCGTGCCACCAGATGGTTGTCCTCGCCGACGCGTGAGCCACCCTCCGGGGCCGGAGACCCGGCGGCGCCTTTGCGGAGTGGGGCGAACTGCCGGCCGCGCAAACGCGGAATTCCAAACACAGAGCCGACGTCTCCGTTTGGAGTTCCGCCTTTGGTGCTCTCCTGACGCGCAGGCCCGCTGGGGGATTTGGTTTACGGAAAATAGGGGGCGAGGAACGAGACCGCGCGGGACTCGGACCAGTATTCGCCGCGGAGGTTGAATGCGGCGAAGCCGACATGGCCACCATCCCGGGGTGTCTCCAGGTGGAACGCGGCGCTCGCGCGAGCCTCCTGCTCAGGAAAGCAGGCGGGGGGAAGGAACGGGTCGTTGCGGGCGTTGACGAGCAGCGCCGGCACCGTGATGCCGGCGAGCACCGGCTTGCTGCTGGCGCGCTGCCAGTAGTCGTCCGCACTTAAGAAGCCGTTCATGGGGGCTGTGTAGGCACCGTCAAACTCCCGGAACGTGCTCATCGTTTTGAGACCCCCGATCTCGACCTGGCCGGGAAACATCGACATTTTTTGAAGGATCTTAACGCGCAGGCCGGACAGGAAGTGCTGCATGTAGATCCGGTTGGCGAGCGATTCGAGGCGGATCGCGCTCGAGGCGAGGTCGCACGGGACCGAAAACGCGACAGCTCCGGCGATCCTCGGATCGGCGCCCTCTCCGAGGTATTTGAGCGTGATATTCCCCCCGAGGCTGAACCCGACCAGCGCGACCGTCCGGTAGCGCGGCGCGGCATGGGCGATCACGGCGG
>JBGTAT010000213.1:0-1803 GCA_041749755.1 Terrimicrobiaceae bacterium
TGGTCGAGGCCATGGCCGCCTTGGTGCTTTGCGACCATGCGCTCCGGCAGCGCGCTCTCGACGCCCTGCCCCGATGAACTTCGCTTCCCCGTTTTGGCAGGCCATGCTCTTCCTGCTCGCGGCGCTTTTCCTGCTTTGGGAAACGTGGCGGGGTTGGCGGCGCGGGGTGATCCGCAGCGCGATCCACCTCTTCGCCTTCGCGTTCTCCGGGCTTCTCGGGCTCCTGGCCGGTCAGGCCACCGCCTTTGTCGTGGATAAGGTTTTTCCGGGCTACGGGTTCCTGGCCGGTGCGCTGGTGGGGGCATCCGTGACGCTGCTGGTGCTCGGCCTCTCCCTCCTCTTGGGGGCGCTGCTCTTCAAGCGCACCGAGCACCAGCCGTCCGGGCTGGTGCGGTTTTTCTACGGCGGCGGCGGAGCATTTTTCGGGCTCCTCACCGGCCTCCTGCTCGTCTGGGGCGGGATCACGATCATCCGGACGTTTGGCGTTGCCGCCCAGATGGCGATGGGCACCCGCTCGCCGGAGGCAACCCCCCGCCTCGTCAAGGGGATCCTCACGCTCAAAGAATCCCTCGAGCTCGGGACCGCCGGCCAGGCGGTCGAATCGGTGGACGTTCTCCCGGCTTCCGTTTATGACCTGCTCGCACGCATCGGGAAGCTCACCTCCGACCAGGATGCCATGATGCGATTCCTCGACTACCCGGGGGTCCAGGAAATCATGCAGACCCCGCGCATGACAGCACTCCTCAGCGATCCCGTCATCGTTCGCGCCGCCGAACAAAAGAATTTTTTGGCCCTGCTCGGGAGCCGTTCGCTTCTCGAGGCTGCCCAGGATCCGGTTCTGCAGAAAAAGCTCACCGAATTTGACCTGCAAAAAGCGCTCGATTACGCGGTCCCAACCCCGCAACCTTCTCCGCCATCTCCAAAAAATCCATGACCGAATACATCACCACCATCGGCCTCGAAGTCCACGTCCAGCTGAAGACCCGCACGAAGATGTTCTGCTCGTGCGCGGTGGAATATGGCGCGGAGCCGAACACGAACGTCTGCCCGGTCTGCCTCGGGCTGCCCGGCGCGCTTCCCGTGATGAACGAGGAGGCCCTGCGCCTCACCGCTCTCGCCGGCCTCATGCTCGGCTGCGGGATCGGACCGGTCTGCAAATTCGACCGCAAAAACTATTTTTACCCCGACATGCCGAAGAACTACCAGATCAGCCAGTATGATGTGCCGTTCTGCCTCGGCGGGGCCGTCCCGCTCCACGACCTTGCGTATCCGAAGGACGCCCAGAAGACGATTGAGACCCCGGGGAAGAACGTCCGCCTCGTCCGGATCCACCTCGAGGAGGACGTGGCCAAAAGCTTCCACATGGAAACCGCGACCGGCATCGACTTCAACCGGGCCGGAACCCCGCTCCTGGAGATCGTGAGCGAGCCGGACATCGCATCCCCGGAGGAGGCGTTCGCCTACCTCACCGTCCTCCAGCAGCTCATGATCTACGGCGGGATCAGCGACGCCGATATGGAAAAAGGCCAGCTTCGCTGCGACGTCAACGTCTCGGTGCGCCCGGCCGGAACAGAAAAATTCGGGACAAAAATTGAGCTTAAAAACCTGAATTCGATCTCCGGGGTCCGCCGGAGCCTGGCGTTCGAGATCCCCCGCCAGATCGCGTTCCTGCGCGCCGGCGGGGTCCTCGACCAGGAGACCCGCCGCTGGGACGATGTGCGCGGCGAGACCACGCTGATGCGCATCAAGGAAAGCGCCCACGACTACCGGTATTTCCCGGACCCCGACCTCCTCCCCGTCCGC
>JBGTAT010000214.1:0-6189 GCA_041749755.1 Terrimicrobiaceae bacterium
GACGTCCTCATGGCCAGGCGCCAACCTGGCGAGCTGGTCTCAGGCTGCTCTCTCGAGCTGGTCCGAGGCCGCAGTCACCAGCTGGGGGCACGCCGAAACCTCGAGCTGGGGAGGCTCCGAGGCGGTCGCCGGATTTGCCTCGCGCGAATTTTTCATGCATGTGAATGCGGAGGTCATCTTCTACGGCGGGACCCACCCGGACGCGAAGGTCACCATCGACGGAAAGTCCATCGCGCTGGCCCCGGACGGATCGTTCCGGTTCCATTTTGTCTTCCCCGACGGAAGCTACGAAATCCCGATTGTGGCGACGTCTCCGGACGGCTTGGAATCGCGCTCTGCGACGCTCAAGTTTGAGCGGGATACAAAGCGGGTCGGGGATGTCGGCCGGACCGCCCAGCCCCCCCTGCCTGCGCCCTTGGGTGCCCAAGCCTGAAAAAGCCGCGCCCCAAAGCTGCCGCCCGGCCGGCACCTGACCGGCTGGTGAGGGAATTCCTCACCTACCTCGAATCGGAGCGCAATGCCTCTCCGAGGACGATCTCAACGTACCGGATTGCGCTGGAGGCGTTCCGGCGGTTCCGCCCGTCGGGAGCCTGGCAGCAGCTGGTGGCGGATGATTTTCGCGCTTGGATGCTCGAGATGATGAAGCGAAACATGGCCCGCGCTAGCGTGAGGCTCCGGGTTTCTTCCCTCCGCGCGTTTTACACATTCCTCCACGCCAGAAACGAGGTTCCAAAGAACGTGCTTCGCGAGTTGCTCCTGCCGAAGGCGGAGAAGCAGCTGCCGAGATTCCTCACCGCCCCGCAGGTCGTCACGCTTATCGAGTCGCCAGCCAAGCAGGAAAAATCCCGCCAGGCTCCGGTGTGGATGGCGATGCGCGACGTCGCGATTCTGGAGCTTTTTTATTCCACGGGCATGCGGCTTTCCGAGCTGGCGGGCCTGGATGTTTCCGACGTGGACGTGATCGGGGAGACCGTGCGCGTGACCGGGAAGGGTGCCCGCGAGCGGATCTGCCCGGTCGGTGGGCCGGCGCTCGAGGCGATCTCGCGATACCGGCAAGCCGCCCGGGTCCACCACGGGCCGCTCTTCCTCAATAAATCCCGCTCCAGGCTCTCCGCCCGCAACATTTGGGCGATGGTCCGCTCGCGCCTCGTCCAGGCCGGGCTCCCGACGAACATTTCTCCTCACAAGCTCCGGCACAGCTTTGCGACCCACCTCCTCGATAACGGGGCCGACCTGCGCAGCGTGCAATCCCTCCTCGGCCATGCCAGCCTCTCGACGACCCAAATTTACACCCACGTCACCGTCGAGCGCCTCAAGCGCGCCTACGATTCCGCCCACCCCCGCGCCGCCGCTTCTTCATAAGCTCAAAGTGCCTGGCGGAGCGCGGCTGCGAGGCCAAGGATGTCGTCCGGGGAGTGGTCCGCCGAGAGGGTGATCCGAAGGCGGGCGGTCGCCCGCGCAACGGTCGGGTAGCGGATGGCCGGAACCAGAAAGCCGTCCTTCAAAAGCGTGGCGGATGCCGACATCGCGCGGTTTTCGGGGCCGATGATGATCGGGACGATCGCGCTGCCGGGGGATGTGATTGAAAGTCCGGGGGAGCCATCCGGCAGGGGGGCGATTTCGTTGAGCGCGCGGTCGAGGGTCCGGATGTTTTCCCAGAGCTTCCCGAGGCGTGCTGTCCCCTCCGGGCCGGAGAGGATTTCGACAGCAGCCTGGGCCGCCGCAGACACGGGTGCCGGGGGGGCGGTGGAGTAAATAAAGCTCCGGGCCCGGTTGATGAGAAATTCGCGCAGCGACGCGCTGCCGGCGATGTACGCCCCGTGTGCCCCCAGGGCTTTGCCGAGCGTCCCCATTTGGACTTCAATCCGGTCAGCCACGCCCTCCGCATCTGCCAAGCCCCGGCCGTTGGTGCCCAGTACCCCGACGCCGTGGGCCTCATCCAGGAAGAGCCACGCCCCGTGCCGGTCCTTCAGCTCGACGATTCCACGCAGCGGTGCGAGGTCGCCATCCATGCTGTAAACCGACTCGGCCAGCACAAGGATGCGGGCGCGCGGGTGCGTGGCATTTGCCCAGCGCAGGTGGCTTTCCAGCTTGCCGGCATCATTGTGCGGAAAAACCCGAAGGTGGGCGCCGCTCAGGCGGGCGGCATCGACGAGGCAGGCATGGCAGAGCTTGTCGAGCACGATGACGTCATCTTTCGAGCAGAGGGCGGGGATCGTGCCCATGGCTGCCGCATAGCCACTGGAAAACGTGAGCGCCGCCGGTGTCCGCTTGAAGGCGGCGATCGCATCCTCCAGCCGCTCGTGTGCAGCGAGCGTGCCGCAGACCAACCGCGAAGCCCCGGACCCGAACCCACTGGCTTTTCCCTCCGCATAGGCAGCCTCCACCAGGGCCGGATGACCCGCGAGACCGAGGTAGTCGTTGGAGGAAAAGTTCGCTAGCCGGCGTCCGCCGACAAGCACGTGAGATGATTGCGGTGAGTTGATCGTCCGCAGGCGACGGAGCAGGCCGGCGCGCCCGGTTTCCTCAAGCGAGGCGGCCAGGAAATCTTCCCAGCCTTTGCTCACCGGCTTTGAAGGATCGCGCACATTTCCCGAACCGCCTCCGCCATGCCGACGACGGTGGCCCGGGAAATGATCGCATGGCCGATGTTGAGCTCCTCGAGGCCGGGGAGCGCAAGGATTGCGGCCGTGTTGAGGTAGTTCAGCCCGTGGCCGGCATTGACGTGCAGGCCGGCCGCGACCGCAAGCTTCGCCGCTCCGGTCAGCCGGGCGAGCTCTGCCTCGCGCTTCGGCCCCAGCGCATTTGCATAGGCTCCGGTGTGAAGCTCTACGGCGTCGGCTTGGAGGTCCGCCGCAGCCGAGATCTGCTCTTCGTCCGGATCGATGAAAAGGCTCACCCGGATCCCTCGCCCCTGAAGGCGCGCGATGACCGGACGCAGCTGGTCAACCTGCCCGGCCCCGTCGAGGCCGCCCTCGGTCGTGACCTCTTGGCGGTTTTCCGGAACAAGGCAGACATCCTCTGGAATAATCTCCAGGGCAATCCGAAGGATCTCCTCCGAAACTCCCATCTCCAGGTTCAGCTTTGTCCTGATCGCCTCGCGCAGCCGCAAGATGTCGCGGTCCTGGATGTGCCTTCTGTCCTCGCGCAGGTGCGCGGTGATCCCGGTAGCCCCCGCCTGCTCCGCGACGAGCGCGGCGGCAACCGGGTCGGGCCCGGCATTCAGCGAGTCCGGGTCCTCCCGGTACCGGGCCTGCCGGATCGTGGCGATGTGGTCGATGTTTACTCCGAGTGTTGGCATACCTTCCGATATTCGCGCCGGATCCTCCTCGCCGCAAGCACGGCATCGCGGAGCGCAAAAATTCCATCGCGGAGCGGGCGGAGGGTCGACCCCGGCGCATCCGCCCATTCGACGGGCAGTTCCTTGATGCGAAAGCCCATCACCTCGGCCAGCACGACGACCTCGACATCGAAGCCGAATCCCTGCTGGCGAAGCATTGGGAAAATTTTCTGGGCAGCCTCCCTGCGGAACGCCTTGAACCCGCATTGGGTATCGCAAAACCTCGTCACGCCGGCCGCGCGTAGGACCCGGTTGAACAGGCGTCCCGCCATCTCGCGCGCGGTCGGCTGCCGGATCGCGATCACGCTCTCCGGATGCCTCCGGCTGCCCATCAGGACATCCGCGTCGCCGGCCGCCGCGAGAAATTCCCCGACGCATCTGAGCGGGACGCTCAAGTCGGCATCCATAAAAAATACCCATTCCCCCCGCGCCATCAGCATCCCGGTTTTGACCGCATGCCCCTTTCCGTGGGCTGTCGGGTTGGTGCGGATCTGAAACCTGCTGTCGCCCGCCGCGGCTGCAACTGCCGCGCCCGCCGTGTCGTCGTCCCCCGGCTCGACCACGACCAGAAATTCCCAGGCCTCAGCGGGAAATGCCCGCCGGATTTCGGCAATCGTGCCGGGCAGCCGCCCCGCCTCGTTCCGGGCAGGGATCACGATGCTGACGCGCGGGGCTTGATCCGGGATGCTCACTCCGCCTATCCCAAGCGTTTGCCGGCTTTTCTGTCAAAGCTCCATTGGCCAGGAATCATATTTCCTGCGAGATTCGCAGGCACTTCGTCTGGTCATGAGCGAATCTTCGGGGTATCCCAAACGGATGTTCACGCGGCTTTCCAAGCTCCCTTTGCTGGAGGTGGCGATCTTGTTGATCGCGGTGTTTTTGCGCGTCTGGCTTCTTGAGGCGAAGCCTCCGCATTTTGATGAGGGGGTCAACGGGTGGTTTGCCGACCAGATGGCGGCGAACGGGTTCTACCGGTACGATCCGACAAACTACCATGGACCGCTGCATTTTTACGCCGTCTTCCTGTCGCAGACGCTTTTTGGCAGGCACCTCTGGGCGCTCCGGCTTCCTGCGATCGTGGCCAGCCTGCTCTGCGTGGTGGCGCTCTTTGGGTTCCGGAGGTTTTTCGGGCGCGGCCCGGCGGTTGTAGCGGCGGCGGCGATGGCGGTCTCGCCGGCATTTTCGTTCTACGGCCGCTACTCGATCCACGAATCCTGGCAGGTCCTGTTCTGCATCCTCTTTCTGCGCGGCCTCCTTGGGCTCTGGGAATCCGGCGACAGGAAATCGTTCTTTTATGCGGTGTTTTCTGCCGCCGGGCTCGTGCTGACCAAGGAGACGTACCTGCTGCACCTTGGGTGCTTCGCACTGGCGGGCGGCGTCCTGGCCGCCTGGCAAAAGCTGGTGCCCTCGCGCCCGGCGCTGGCGCCCGCGCAGCGCCGATGGACCCGCGATGATGCGATCCTGGCCGGCGGGACCTCGCTGCTCGCGATCCTCTTTTTTTACTCCGGGAACTTCCTGGATTTTTCCTCCCTCCACGGGCTCTACCAGACGTTTGCGGCGTGGTTTGCGACCGGTGTCGAGGCCGGCGGCCATGAGAAGAGTTCCTACGCCATCGGCCCGGTCAACTATTACTGGCTGGCGCTCATGGCCCGCTACGAGTGGCCCGCCCTTCTCGGCCTGGCGGCCTGCGTGCGATATGTGTGGCCTTCCGATGCCCGCATCCGCTTCATTGCGATCACGGCCGGCGGAGTGCTGCTCGCCTACACCCTGATCCCCTACAAGACTCCGTGGTGCATCATCTCGATCCTCTGGCCGTTTTATCTCGTTCTCGGGGCGCTGCTCGATGAGGTGTCCCGGCGATTCCGGCGACCGTTCCTCCTCTGGCTTCCGGTCCTCCCGCTGCTTGCGGTCTCGCTCGTTTTTGCCGTGCGGCTCAACTTTAAAAATGCCACCGACGACCACGAGCCCTACGTGTACGTGCAGACGTACCCGGGCATCTACGAGCTCACCGACCCGCTTCTGAGGCTGGCTGGCAAGGATCCCCGCCAGTTCCACATGTCCGGCCTCGTCCTCCTCAAAAGCTATTACCCGCTGCCCTGGATGCTCGGCGATTTCCCCCGGGTCGGATATTACACGGAGGAAAATCCGCCTTCGAACTGGGACGCCGGGTTTATCGCGATCGAATCCGCCCGCGAAAGCGAGGTCGAAGGCAAGCTCAAGAGCCCGTACTACAAGCGTCGCTTCCACCTCCGCAGCGCGCAGGACGAATGCACCGCCTACTTCTCGGCCAGGCTCTTTCGAGGCGAATTTGACGGCGAGCCGGAATTTTCTCCGCCGGCCCGCTGAGTCGCGGCCCTCAGCCCCCAGCCAAAGCCGCCACCGCCTCCTCGAGGGTCGCGGCATTTGAGATCGAGACGACCGGAGTTCCCTTGCGGATCCGGCCGACCAGGCCGGCGATCACTCCGCCGGGTCCGAGCTCGATGAAGTCGGTGATGTGGACGTGATCGATCAGGTAGTCGATGCTCTGCGACCAGCAGACGCTGCCGGTCACCTGGTCGGCGAGCGTGCGGCGGATGTTTTCCGCATCCCCGACCGCGATGGCGTCGACATTGCAGACGACCGGCACGCGCGGTTCGGACATCGGGGTCTCCGCGAGCGCCTGAATGAGCGTCTGATAGGCCGACTCCATCAGGCGCGAGTGGAATGCTCCGGCCACCGTCAGCTCGACCGCCTTCCGCGCGCCGTATTCCTTTGCCAGCGAGACCGCCAGCGCAATTTTTGACGACTCGCCGGAGAGCACGATCTGGCCCGGGGAGTTGAGGTTCGCGACGTCCACATCGGCGGCCGAC
>JBGTAT010000215.1:0-5842 GCA_041749755.1 Terrimicrobiaceae bacterium
CTGCAGACCGGCACCGGGGCGAGCGCGGTCGGGGCATCCACCACGCGCGCGGTCGTGAGCGGGATCTTCCTTATCGTCGTGGTCGACGCCATCTTTGCCGGGATCTTCTACGTGCTCAAATGGTGAAGCCGATCATCGAGGTTCGGGGGCTGACCGCCGCCTACGGGGACTCTGTCATTCTGAAGGACGTCTCCTTCGACGTCGCGCGCGGGGAAGTTTTTGTGATCCTCGGGGGATCGGGGTGCGGGAAGAGCACGCTCATGAAGCACCTCATCGGGCTCTATCCGCCAGCGGCCGGGACGATCCTGATTGATGGCGGGAATCTGGACGCCTCGGCCGGGGATGAGCGGGCGGCGATCCTCAAAAAGTTTGGGGTGATGTACCAGAGCGGGGCGCTCTTCGGCTCGCTGACGCTCGAGGAGAACGTGATGCTGCCGATGGAGGAGTTCACCCGGCTGCCACCCGATGCGCGGCGGCTCGTCGCGCGGATGAAGCTCTCGCTCGTTGGCCTGGAGCGGTTCACCGGGCATTTTCCGAGCGAGGTGAGCGGGGGGATGCAAAAGCGGGCGGCCATCGCGCGGGCGATGGCGCTCGATCCGGAAGTGCTTTTCCTCGACGAGCCCTCCGCCGGGCTGGATCCCGTGACGTCCGCCGGCCTGGACGACCTGATCCTGAGCCTCAACAAGAACCTGGGCGTGACCTTTGTGATTGTCAGCCATGAGCTCCCCAGTATCTATGCAGTGGCAGACCGCGTGATTATGCTCGACCAATCTATTCAAGGAATCCTTGCCGAGGGAGCTCCGGCGGAGCTGCGGGACCACGCGACCAACCCGTTCGTGCACGCCTTTTTCCATCGCGAGGCGACGGAGGCGGACCGATGAGCGCGAAGCCGGACTATTTTCGGATCGGGGTCTTTGTGGCCGGCGGGATCGCGCTTTTCGTGGCTTCTCTCCTCGTCTTCGGCGGCGGCCAGATGTTCCGCCCGAAGATCACGATGGAAACCTACATCAAGGGGACCGTGCAGGGGATCGATGTCGGATCGCCGGTCAAGTTCCGCGGCGTGCTGATCGGCAAGGTGACGAAGATGAGCTTTGCGTTCACCGAATACGATGTGGCCTCGACCGACGGTCTCCACAACTACGTGGTGCTCTTCATGGAGATCAACCGCGAGGTCTTTCCCGACATGTTCACCGAAGATCTGACGCCGCTCCTGAACCGGGGCATCGAGCAGGGGCTGCGCGTGCGGATCGAGCCGCAGGGGATCACCGGGCTCAACTACCTCGACATTGATTACTTCGACCCGCGCCGGTTTCCTGCGATCTGGCCGCCCTGGAAGCCGCAGTTCTACTACGTCCCCTCGGCCCCGGGCGAGCTCACCAGCTTCCTGGACTCGATCAACGGCATCCTTCACGAGGTGGAGAAGCTCAACATCGGCGGGCTCAGCAAGACCGGCACCGACCTTCTGGAAAACCTCAACAAGGCGGTTGTCGGAGCGCAGGTGGACAAGATCAGCACCGACCTCCAGTCCCTCCTCCACGATGCCCAGAGCGTCCTGCAGAAGTCCGATATCCCGGCCCTCTCGGCCGATGCGAAGTCGTTTCTCGCCGAGCTGGAGACCTCCAATCGCGAGCTCCGGAAAATCCTAAAAAACATCGAGCCGGCCACGAAGATCAACCCGGCCGAGGTCCAGCGGCTCATGGACGGGCTCACCGCGACCGCCGCCAACCTCGAGCAGCTGAGCGCCGAGGTGAAGCGGCGGCCGTCGCTGCTCCTCTGGGGAGCCCCCCCGTCGGCTAAACCGACTCCGACGCCTCGCAAGAACCGGTGAACGAGCCGGTTGACTCCGGCGGCTTGGGCGGGTAGAAATTTCGGGACCGTGACACCGACACTCGACAACCTCAGCCGAACCTATCACCGCCCGCTTTTTGATCTGATCCAGGAGAGCCGCCGTGTCCACCTGGAGTTTTGGAACAAAAACGAGGTCCAGCTTTGCACGCTCCTGAGCGTGAAGACCGGCGGATGCAGCGAGGACTGCGGGTACTGCTCGCAGAGCGCCCGCCACAGCACCGGGCTTGAGCGGCAGTCCCTGATGACGACCGACGAGGTGCTGCCGATCGCGCAGATGGCGAAGGCCAACGGGTCGACCCGGTTCTGCATGGGGGCCGCCTGGAAGGGCGTCCACAAGGGAGATCAGAAATTTGAGCAGATGATCCAGACGGTGCGCGAGGTCAGCCGCCTGGGCCTCGAGGTCTGCGTGACGCTAGGCCAGCTGGGGGACGAGGAGGCGGAGGAGCTCAAGAAAGCCGGCCTCACCGCTTACAACCACAACATCGACACCTCGCCGGAGCACTACAAGCAGATCGTGACGAGCCACACGTTTGAGGACCGCCTGAACACGATCGCGTCGGTCCAGAAGGCTGGGATCAGCGTCTGCTGCGGCGGGATCATCGGCATGGGCGAGACGGTCACCGACCGGCTCAAGATGCTTGAGGTCCTGTGCAACTTTGACCCGGCCCCCGAAAGCGTCCCGATCAACTGCCTGATGCCGATGCCCGGCACCCCGCTCGAGGATGCCGCCCCGATCGACATCTTTGAGCTCGTGCGGCTCATCGCCACCTCTCGGATCTTTCTTCCCAAGGCGAAGGTGCGGCTCTCCGCCGGGCGGACCCGCCTCAGCCGCGAGGCACAGGCGCTCTGCTTCTTTGCCGGTGCGAACTCGATCTTTTACGGCGACAAGCTGCTCACGGCCGGCAACCCCGGCGTGGACGAGGACCGCCAGCTTCTGGAGGACCTCGGCCTCGAGGCGCAGGCCCCTTACTCCGACCAACCCGAACCAGCCCACTCCCATTGAAAATCAGCATCGGCAGCGACCACGCGGGATTCGCCTACAAGCAGCGGATCGTTGAATATCTGGCATCCGCCGGGCACGAGGTGCTCGACTGCGGGACCCACTCGGCCGAGAGCACGGACTACCCGCTCTTTGTCATCCCGGCGGCCGAGGCGGTCGCGAGGGGGGAGGCCGAGCGCGGGATCGTGCTCGGGGGCTCCGGGAACGGCGAGGCGATGGCCGCGAACAAGGTCAAGGGCGTGCGGTGCGCGCTGTGCTGGAACGACGAGACCGCCGAGCTTTCCCGCCGCCACAACAATTCCAACGTGCTCTCGATCGGCGAGCGGATGATCTCGTTTGAGATCGCCCTCCAGATCCTCGATATCTGGCTCAAGACCCCCTTCGAAGGAGGCCGCCACGCGCGCCGTATCCAGGAGCTCGACTGCTTCGAAGCCGGCGGAGGAGACGAGGGGATGAAAGCTATCGCCTCGGCCTGATCTTCCTGTGCTGGCGTTCATCATCCGCCGGATTCTGATCAGCATCGTGCTGGTCTTCGGGATCAGCATCGTATCGTTTTTCATGTTCACGCTGGCTCCGGGCAGCCCGTATCCGTGGGGCGAGCTCAACCCGAAGATCACGCCGCAGGTGAAGGAGATGTTCCGGAAAAAATTCCATTTCGACCGCCCGCTCCACGAGCAATACCTGCTCAACATGCGCGACCTTTTCTCCGGCCAGCTCAAGAGCATCAAGGACGGACGGCCAGTGATCAGCCGGATCCTCGAGCGCATGCCGGCCACGCTCACGCTGAACGTGGCGTCGATCGTCCTCTCGCTCAGCTTCGGCCTCCTCCTTGGGATCTACTGCGCGAAGCATGCCGGGAAGCCGCCGGATTTTTGGGCCTCGCTCGGGGCCTTTGTCTTCATCGCAGTCCCGACATTTTGGATCGCGAACCTCGCGATCATCGGGCTGGTGAAGTGGACGTCGGTGCCGGTGCTCGGCACGCAGTCGTTCGGGATCGACTTCCCGAACATGCTGGCCGCCGGGCTCGACCGGGTCTGGCACGTCGCGCTGCCGGCCGTCGTCCTCTCGCTCGGCGGGATCGCCGTGCAGTCGCGCTACATCCGCGCGAGCATGCTCGAAACGCTCCGCGAGGACTACATCCGTACCGCCCGCGCCAAGGGGCTCGAGGAGGATGTTGTGTTTTACAAACACGCGCTTCGCAATTCCATCCGCCCGCTCATCACCGGCATCGGCGGGCTGCTCCCCGCCCTCATCGGCGGCGCGGTGATCGTCGAGACGATTTTTGCGTACCCAGGCATGGGCCGCCTCGGGTACGAGGCGGTGCTCGAGCGGGATTACCCGACGCTCGTCGCGCTGAACTTTATCGTTGCCGGCCTCGTCCTGATCGGCAACCTGATCTCTGACGTCCTCTACGCGGTCGCCGACCCCAGGGTCCGCCTGGAGTAGGCGTCCTCCGGCCCCCCGATCAGGAAATTTTGTCGAGCAGGTAGGGCTTGAGATCGGCGATCGCGATGCGTTCCTGCTGCATCGAGTCGCGGTGGCGGAGCGTGACGGTCCCCTCCTTTTCCGGACCGTTTTCTCCGATGGTGTCGAAGTCGATGGTGAGGCAGAACGGGGTGCCTGCTTCGTCCTGGCGGCGGTAGCGACGGCCGATCGCCCCGGACTCGTCGTAAAACACGTTCATGTCCCCGCGCAGGGACTTGGCGATCCCCTGGGCGGCCGCGACGAGCTCCGGCTTGTTTTTGAGAAGCGGAAAAACCCCGCATTTGATCGGGGCCATGCGGGGGTGGAACCGCATCACCGTGCGCGTCTCGGATTTCCCCTTGTCATCGGTGACGGTCTCCTCCGCAAACGCCTCGCAGATGAGGGCCAGGGCGGTGCGGTCGGCGCCCGCGCTGGGCTCGACGACGTGGGGCACAAATCGCTCCTTCGTCACCTCGTCATAGTAGTCGAGCGGCTTCCCGCTGTGCTCGATGTGCTTCGAAAGATCGTAGTCGGTCCGGTACGCGATCCCCTCGAGCTCGCTCACGCCAAACGGGAACGCGTACTCCAGATCGTATGTTTTTTTTGAGTAGAACGCTCGCTCGCCATCCGGGATGTCGTTGATCCGGATTTTTGAGCGCGGGATCCCGATGTCCTCGTAAAACCGGAGGCGCTCTTCGAGCCAGTAGTCGGTGAGCTGGAGGCCGTCCTCCGGGCGGCAGAAGTATTCGATCTCCATCTGCTCGAACTCCCGCGAGCGGAAGATATAGTTCCGCGGGTTGATCTCGTTCCGGAACGCCTTGCCGATCTGCGCGATCCCGAACGGAAGCCGCTGGCGCGAGGTGTCCAGGACGTTTCGAAATTGCACAAACATCGCCTGGGCGGTCTCCGGGCGCAGGTAAACCAGGTTGTCGTCGCTCTCGACCGGCCCCGCGTAGCTTTTGAGCATGAGGTTAAAATCCCTCGGCTCGGTGAGGTCTCGGCTGCCGCAGTTCGGGCAGAATTTGACGCCATCCTTCTCCGGGAGTTGGTCCGCCCGGTGGCGGGCTTTGCACCCGCGGCAGTCGACCATCGGGTCGCTGAACGTCGCCTCGTGGCCGGACGCCTTCCAGACCGCCCGGTTCATGATGATCGCCCCGTCCATGCCCTCCATGTCATCCCGCTCGCGCACGTTCCGCTTCCACCAGAAATCCTTCAGGTTCCGCTTCAGCTCGACCCCGAGCGGGCCGTAATCCCAAAACCCGTTCAGCCCGCCGTAAATTTCGGAGGATTGAAAAATGAACCCGCGCCTCTTGCAGAGGCTCACAATTTTTTCCATTCGCTGGGCTGATTCGTCTTTCGCCATAAGGCCGGCCATCAAACCCCACCCGGACCGCATCGTCAACGAAGCAGTTTGGGCCCAGCAGGCGCGCTTGCGCATCTCCGAACGTTGCAAAAGAGGGCTCCGTCTAGAGGAAGCTTGTTTGGAGTTCCGCCTTCAGGCGGCGCTTTTTGGGCAGCCGCCTGAAGGCG
>JBGTAT010000216.1:0-5635 GCA_041749755.1 Terrimicrobiaceae bacterium
GTAGCACCCCACACCAAACCGGCGTTCCGACCCCATCGTTCGGTCCAGGTCCCGACCGCACCCGCTCCCACCTCCGCGCTTTCCCTGGCGCTCAAACAGCGCGGCAGCCTCCGCCAAGCCATCATCCTGCGGGAAATCCTCGGCCCGCCCAAAGGGCTCGTAGCGTGATCATTCGCAGCGCCACCCTTTTGCTCAGCGCCCCCGACTTGGCGACCTGCCCGGAATCGGACCGGCTGGAGTTTGCCTTCATCGGCCGGTCGAATGTCGGGAAGTCCTCGCTCGTCAACATGCTGACCCGCGTCAAGGGTCTCGCCAAGGTTTCCTCCACCCCGGGGAAAACCCGCCTGATCAACTTTTTTACGATCAACGAATCCTGGACGCTGGTCGATCTGCCGGGCTACGGGTATGCGAAGGTCGCGCGTCAGGACCGCGCTCGCTTCAGCTCGTTCGTCGCCGACTACCTCCAGCACCGGCCGAATCTCCGCGGGACGTTTGTCCTGCTCGATTCGCGCCTGCCCCCCCAAAAGCTCGATCTCGATTTCCTGCATTGGATGGTCGGCTGCGGGCTGCCGTTCATCCTCGTCTTCACAAAAACGGATAAGCTCGCCCGCTCGGCCGCCCAGGCGAATATCGATGCCTTCCTGGAAAAGTTCCGCGAGATCAGCGACGAGGTCCCGATGATTTTGATGAGCTCGGCGAAGGACGGGGTCGGACGCCCGGAGATCCTGGGCACCATCGCGTCCGCGATGGAAGAAGAGGCATGACGCTCGAGGACCTCGGTTGGAATACCGGATTTGCGGACGCCTGGGCCGCGTACCACGGCACCGGCTGGCAGGCGGCCCGACTGATCCGCGACAACAAAATCACGTACGGAGCGCTGCTCGGCGACGGCCGCGAGCTGGAGGTCGTCTTGGGCGGCAAGGTGTACCACGATGCCAAGACGGATGCCGAACTGCCTGCCGTCGGCGACTGGGTCGCCGTCGAGGTCGGGGCAGAAAACACGGAGCACATGATCCGCGCCCGCCTTCCCAGAAAAACCTGCCTCTCCCGAAAAATGTCCGGAAGAAGCACCGAGGAACAGGTGATCGCCGCCAACATCGATGTCGTCGTCGTCGTCACCGATCCCGGGCCGGATTTTAACCCCCGCCGGCTCGAGCGCTACTTTGCCATCATCGGCCGCAGCCGGGCGAAGGCGGTTGTGCTCGTCAACAAGGCGGACATCTTTTCTCCGGAGGCCAGCCAGGCGGCCGCAGCGGCGATCCGCCGCCTCAACCCCGAGGCCGACGTCCACCTAACCAGCGCGGAGGATCCGCCAAGCCTGAGCGCCCTCAAAGCCCACCTCCGGCGCGGGGTCTCGCTCACGTTCGTCGGCTCCAGCGGTGTCGGAAAATCTTCCCTCGTCAACCTCCTCCTCGGCGGCGAATACCAATGGACCGACCAGGTCAACGCCACGACGGGAAAGGGGCGCCACACGACAACCGCCCGGGAGCTCATGGTGCTCCGTTCTGGAGGCATCATCATCGACAACCCCGGGATCCGCGAGGTCCACATGTGGACGGACGAAGAAACCTTGCGCGAGCGGTTTGCCGACCTCGAGGAACTGGCCGCACAGTGCCGGTTTGCCGACTGCCGGCACGGCTCCACCCATGCGGGCTGTGCCATCCAATCGGCGATCGCGGACGGAAAAATCAACGCCCAGCGCCTGGAGGGGTTCCTGAAACTCGACCAGGAGCTGGCCCTCCTTCAAAAAAACCGCCAGAAGCGGCAGATGACGGTCGACCGGCGCGCCCGGCGCGACCACCAGAGCAAATCGCGCCGGTTTTTTGACCGCCACTCCCCGGATCCCGAATCCGACGACTGACGCCCCCCCCTCAGCGGCCGCCCAAATGCGCTAACTTGCTTGCACGGCACCGTTGGATTATCAAGAAACCTGCGACCAAGCCCCGTCGCACCGGAGGTGCCGTGGATATTAGCCTGGGGCGCAAGCCACCGGTTGGTGCAATACACGAACCGCCCCGGCGGGGCGGAGGCCCCGTACAGCTACCATAAAATCGGGCGTATGTCCCGGCCGCCTTCCGCGCTGGCGATTATGAGCGCGGTCAAAAATTCCTGAAAAATCCAGTTGTCGCGGGGGAGGCAGCCGTTTAATCGTATGCGTTCCCTTCACCAACCCGTTTTTTCATGAGTAACAAAGGTAAAATTGTCCAAGTCATCGGTCCCGTTGTGGACGTCGAGTTTGACCCCGCCACCGGGGCCCTCCCAAAAATCTACGATGCGCTGCAGATCACATTTGAGGCTGCCGGAAAGACGAACCATCTGACCCTGGAGGTCCAGCAGCATCTCGGCGAGAGCTGGGTCCGCTCGATTGCGATGAGCTCGACTGAGGGCCTCTCGCGGGGCATGGAGGTCACGAACACGGGCGCGCCAATCTCGGTGCCGGTCGGCGAAGGCGTTCTCGGGCGCATCTTTAACGTGACCGGCGACCCGACGGACGAGCGCGGGCCGGTGAAGTTTGATAAAAAGTATCCGATCCATCGCAAGGCTCCCCCGCTCACCGAGCAGGATACCAAAGCGAAGATTCTCGAGACCGGCATTAAGGTCATCGACCTGATCTGCCCGTTCACGAAGGGCGGCAAGGTCGGAGCCTTCGGCGGCGCTGGCGTCGGCAAGACGGTCGTCATCATGGAGCTCATTAACAATATCGCCAAGGGCCACGGCGGGTACTCGGTCTTTGCCGGTGTCGGCGAGCGCACCCGCGAGGGCAATGACCTCTACGCCGAAATGAGCGAGTCCGGCGTCATCGTCCAGGATGACCTCGAAAAATCCAAGGTCGCGCTGGTTTACGGCCAGATGAACGAACCTCCAGGCGCCCGCCTCCGGGTCGCGCTCACCGCGCTTTCGATGGCCGAATATTTCCGCGATGAAAAAAACCAGGACGTCCTGCTTTTCATCGACAACATCTTCCGGTTTTCGCAGGCCGGCTCGGAAGTTTCGGCGCTCCTCGGCCGCACGCCGAGCGCGGTCGGCTACCAGCCGACTCTCGCCGCCGAGATGGGCGACCTCCAGGAGCGGATCACCTCGACCACGAAAGGTTCGATCACTTCGTTCCAGGCGGTTTATGTGCCGGCGGACGATCTGACGGATCCGGCTCCCGCCAATACGTTTGCCCACCTGGATTCCACGATCGTCCTCGAGCGTTCGATCGCCGAGCTCGGCATCTACCCGGCGGTTGATCCGCTGGCCTCGACGTCGAAGGCGCTGTCGGCGGACATCATTGGCGACGAGCATTACGCGGTCGCCCGCGGCGTGCAAAACGTGCTTCAGCGCTACAAGGACCTCCAGGACATTATCGCGATTCTCGGCATGGACGAGCTCTCGCCCGAGGACAAGCTGACCGTCTACCGCGCCCGGAAAATCCAGCGCTTCCTGTCTCAGCCGTTCCACGTGGCCGAGATCTTCACCGGGACGAAGGGCCAATACGTGCCGATCACCGAGACGATCCGCGGGTTCAAAGAAATCCTCGATGGCAAGCACGACGATGTGCCGGAAGGCAACTTCTACATGAAGGGCGGCATCGACATGGTCAAGGAGGGGTAAAACCCTCCGGCCTGACACGATCTACCCATCCAAGCAAAACGCCCCGCACACGACCCCACCATGCTTCGACTCGAAATTGTCACCCCCGAGCAGAAGACGTACGCCGATGACGTCGATTCCGTCGTCATCCCGTGCGTGGAGGGCGAGATCGGCGTGCTCCCGCACCACGTCCCGCTGATGACCCAGCTGCTCCCCGGCGAGCTGCGTGTCATGAAGGACGGCGAAGAGCTTCGCCTCGCGGTTGGGGAAGGCTTCGTGGAGATCGGGGCCGACAAGGTGGCCGTGCTCACCGACATGGCAATCAAGGAGTCCGACATCGATGAATCGGCCGCCGAGGAGGCGATGCGCCGCGCCGAAGAGGCGATGCGCTCGACAAAGCTCAGCGACGAGGAGCACGCAACCGTCAAGGCCTCGCTCCAAAAATCTCTCGCCATGATCCGGGTCAAGCGCCGCCGCTGAACCTGAAGCCGGGGCCTTCCCTCACTGCCAAAATCGGGCTCATCTCCGGTAAGAGCAGAGCACAGACGATCCATCCCGATCAGTCCGTTTGGAGTTCCGCATTTATGCGGTGCTTTTTCTGCTGCCACGCCATCCGCCTGACCACGTGACCGTGGAAGCGGCCCTGGAAGATCTTGCGAAGGAAGACCCCACAGAGGCGACACGCCAAAATCCACCCCAAGCTTGCGCGCGGGGGCAAAACGGGTTCCATTGGCCGGATGCGAGTTTTATTCTGTGCCTTCCTCTTAGCGGCGTCCCTCCTTCACGCGGAGGAAAGCGATCCGAGAAAGCGGATGGTTTTTCCGCCCAACCGGACAGAGCCGGAACCAACGCCGGACACTGCGCCAGCCAGCCAAAAATCCAAACCGGAGGACCCCGGCGTTGTCATCAGTACGTTTTTTCTGGGGCTCAAAGCCGGCCAGGTCGATGCCGCCTACGAGGCGCTGATCCGGAACACAATCATCGCCGAGCGGAAGGAAAACGTGACCGCCCTCAAGGAGAGCACGAACAAGGCACTTGATAGCTACGGTCCGGTCACCGGGTACGAGGTGATCGATTCGCTTCAGGTCGGATCGTCGCTTGTCCGGCAGACATGCATCTCGCTCAACCAGGACCTCCCGCTCCGGTGGAGGTTTTATTTTTATAGGTCCGAAGGGATCTGGAAGCTGGTCGATATGCGGGTGGATGACGGCCTCGTCGAATTGTTTGAAGAGGCTGGACGGAGGGCGCCATCCAAGAGCCAATAAGTCACGTGGGGGGGAGAACCGGCATGGATTCGCAATCAGCCCGGGCGGGCGGGCCTCCCCGCAGGCGAGCTCCTCTCGGGGCTCTTGCGGACTTCCTACAGTTCATTCGATTTTCGCACACCCTGTTTGCGCTGCCGTTCGCGCTCGGCTCGATGGTCGTTGCTGCCAGCGGCATCCCGGCCTGGCCGGTCCTGCTCGGCGTGGTGGCGGCGATGGTCTTTGCACGCACGGCGGCGATGACGTTCAACCGGATCGCCGATTGGGAGATCGACAAGCGAAATCCCCGGACGGCTGCCCGCCACCGGCTCACCGGCAAGCCCCAGGCGATCGCGGCCTGTGTGCTCAGCTCGGCAGGATTCATTGCCGCCGCCTGGTGGCTGAACCCGCTCTGCTTCGCCCTCTCCCCGCTGGCCCTTGGGATCGTCTTCTTCTACTCGTTCACCAAGCGCTTCACCCACCTCGCACAATTTTATCTCGGCCTCGCCCTGGCCGTCTCTCCGGTCGGGGCCTGGCTGGCCGTGCGCGGCGAGTTTGCCCTGCCCCCGCTTATCCTGGCTGCCTCCGTGATGGTCTGGGTCGCCGGGTTTGACGTGATCTACGCGACGCAGGACTACGAGGTCGATCTCCGCGAAGGGCTCCGATCGCTCGTCGTGCGCCTCGGGGTCCCCGGAGCGTTGCGGCTCGCCGTCTGGCTCCACGCGGCCGCGTTCCTCGGGCTCTGCGCCTTTGGGTTTTTCGCAGGCCTCGGTGCCGGTTACGCAGTTGCCCTGGCCGCCGTGCTCGCGGCACTGATC
>JBGTAT010000217.1:0-1948 GCA_041749755.1 Terrimicrobiaceae bacterium
TGAGCAGGATGATGAGCAGGAGCACAACGGCCCCGACGCTCAGAAATTTGAGGTAGCCCTGCACGCGGCCGCTCTGCCAGGAGGAGAACAGATCGCCCCCGTCGCGCAGGCCGCCGCAAAGGCTGTCGAACGCAAGGTTGATGCCGTACCTGTCGAGCAGATCGCCGAGGCCGGCCGTCAGCGACGTCGCGGCCGCAACTGCCGAGACGATCCCGGAGAAGACCCAGCGTTCAAAGCAGGCGGCCAAAGCGCCCAGCCCCCCAAGCCCCCTCACGAGGGTTGCCTGATAAAGCTCATCGACGTAGAGCCGGTTGGCCAGGGCGCGGTACCCGCCGGCCCAGAGCCGCTGCAGCGGATCCGTGTCCCCCACCCTCCGGTAGAGGGCGTAGCCGAGGCCGATTCCGGCGGAGGCAAGCAGGATCGAAAGCCCGGCGATCGTTAGGAACCCGTGCTCGAACAGCCGGGAAATATCCCATTCCGCAAAGTGCCCGCTCAGGTGCCCGTGCAGCCACGGCCACGCCGGGGTGACCGGGATCGACATCAGGACCGCAGCGGCGGCGAGGATCACGAGGGGAACCGTCATCACCGCCGGGCTCTCATGCGGATGCGCATGCCCACGGTAGCTGCCGCCAAACACGTAGCACATCTGGCGGGTCATATAAAACGCAGTGAGAAACGCGGCGGCCGCCGCAAAATAGAATGGCCCGTGCGAGACCGGCCACTGGTGCGCGACGTGCAGGATCTCGTCCTTGCTCCAGAACCCGGAAAAAAAGAAAGGAACCCCGCAGAGCGCCATCATGCCGACCGCATACGTCGCAAACGTGACGGGGAGGAATTTTCTGAGCCCGCCCATCTTCCGGATATCCTGCTCGTCGTGGACGCCGTGGATGACCGAGCCCGCTCCGAGGAAGAGGAGGGCCTTAAAGATGGCGTGGGCGATCAGGTGGACGATCGCGGCGGTCACGCTGCCGACCCCGAGCGCGAGCATCATGAACCCGAGCTGCGACACGGTCGAATACGCGAGGATCCGCTTGATATCGGTCTGCGCGACGGCGATCAGCGCGGCAAAAAGGGCGGTGAACGCCCCGACCCAGGCGACCGCGGTGAGGGCGACGGACACCTCGCCGGCGGCGGAGAAGATCGGGAACAGGCGCGCGACGAGAAAGACGCCGGCCGCGACCATGGTGGCAGCATGGATGAGCGCGCTCACCGGAGTCGGACCCTCCATGGCATCAGGCAGCCACACATGCAGCGGGAACTGGCCGGATTTTCCGGCGGCTCCGCAGAAGATGAGGATCGCGATCGCGTTGGAGACGGCGAGCCCGAAGCAGGCGGTCTTCGCCGCGAGCGATGTGAGGGCCGCCGCCTCCAGGCATCCGCTCCCGCCATCGTAAAAGAGAAGGGTGCCGGAGGAGGAGTTCAGCCACAGCATCCCGAGCAGGAACCCCATGTCGCCGACGCGCGTGGTCAGGAACGCCTTCTTCGCGGCCGCGGCAGCCGCCGGCTTCTGAAACCAGAACCCGATAAGCAGGTACGAGGCAAGCCCGACCAGCTCCCAGCAGATAAACGTCAGCAGCAGGCTGTTCGAAAAAACCACGCCGAGCATCGCGGCGGAAAACAGGGAGAGGAAGCAGAAGAACCGCGTGAAATTCGGATCCTCCTTCATGTAGCCGACGCTGTAGATGAAGATGAGGAGCGTGACGCTCGAGACCATCAGCGCCATGCCGGCGCTCAGGGGGTCGAGCAGGAGCCCGAGGCTCAGCGACCCGGTGCCGATGCTCAGCCACGGGAAATTCCAAACCTCGCGAACGGCCGGGCCTTCGCCGAGCGTCCGCAAAAAGGCGAGCAGGCAGAGCACGGTCGCAGCCGCCTGGGCGGCGATCACGAGGCCCGCCGACGGACCCCGGCAGCCGCGCTTCATCAGCGCGGTCACCCCGGCGGCCAAAAG
>JBGTAT010000218.1:0-8557 GCA_041749755.1 Terrimicrobiaceae bacterium
CGACGGCTACCGGGCCGAGATTAGCCTGCTGTGCAGCGACGGCTCGCGGGTCGCAGAAAACCTGAGCGGGCTCCCGGCCACCGGGAAAAATGCGGTGCACCTGCTCATCGATGGTGCGGCGACGTTTGGGGCGATCTTTGAAGCAATCGACCGGGCGCGCGAATCGGTCTGGGTCCAATTTTTTATCATTCATGATGACCGGGTTGGCCGGGATCTGGCCGACCGGCTGCTGGCGGCGGCGGCCCGGGGGGTCGAGTGCCTCGTGATGTACGACCAGGTCGGCTCGAAGGCGCTGCCGCCCGCATGGGGCGACCGGCTGATCCAGGGAGGCGTACAGGTCCAGGCGTTTATCACCAACCGCCAGCATGGGCGGCATTTTCAAATCAATTTTCGCAACCACCGGAAGCTGGTCATCGCCGACGGAAAGGTCGCGTTTGTGGGAGGCATCAATGCCGGGGACGAATACCTCGGCCGAAGCAAAAAGTTCGGGCCCTGGCGGGATACGCACGTGCGGATCGAGGGGCCCGCGGTCGCCGGGTTTCAGGTTTCGTTCCTCGAGGATTGGAACTACGCGACGAAGTCACTTCCGGCACACCGCCTGACCTCCGGCCCGGCGGCAGGGCCGTCGGATGCGATCGTCTTCCCGGTCGCCTCGGGTCCCGCCGAGGAATGGGGGGTCTGCGCGGCGGTTTACCTGTCGGTGATCCAGGACGCCCAGCATCGCCTGTGGCTGGCCAGCCCGTACTTTGTTCCCTCCAGCCCGCTGCTCACCGACCTCTGCCACGCGGCGCTCCGCGGGGTCGATGTCCGAATTATTCTGCCGCAGTTTGCCGACCACCTGCTCCCGTGGCTTTCCTCATTCACCTACTACCAGAGGCTGGAGGCGGCCGGGGTGAAGGTGTGGCGGTACCAGCCGGGATTCATGCACCAGAAGGTCCTCCTGGCAGATGATAACTTCGCCATCGTGGGCTCGATCAACCTCGACTACCGGTCGTTCATGCTCAACTTTGAGCTGTCGGCCGCGGTGCATGACACGGGGTTTGCGAAAGAGGTCGAGGACATGTTCCTGGCGGATTTCGACCGGAGCCGCCCGGAGGATTTAAGCCGCTTCGAAAAGGGATCCCTCGCGTTCCGCCTGAAATGCCGGGCTGCCGCGCTCATGAGCCCGGAGCAATAGAAACGATTCAGCGGACGCCGGTGATGATCTCCGGCAGGGGGATATCCTCAGGATCGGGGACCAGAGGGTCAGGAAGCGTGAGGTCTGGGTCGGCAGGCATTTCCTCCCCTCCAAATCGGAGGTGCAGTCCGGTATTCCGAATAAAAACCGCGCGTCCGGTCTCGACGGCCGATCGCTTCAGCGTCACGAGGATCGAATTTTCTCCCTCCATCCACAGCCGGGCCGGAATGAAGAGCGTGCCCGTCCGCCAGCCCGCGATGACAAGGCGCCCCAAGGTGTCGGTGACCAAGGCCGGATCGTCGAGGCGGAAGGGGGTGAACCCCAGGCTGCCGACCAGCACCTGGTTGACGCGCACCTCGATCCGCGCTTCGGGGTCAAGGCCGAGCGCATCCAAACGCAGGACCGTCCCCTCGACGACTCCGTCGGTGGGAACCAAAAACTCGATCTCGCTCTCAAGCGGTTCGACAGATGCGGAGAGCTCCGCGTCAATGATCGACCCCTGCCGCAGATCGCCGGTGAGCGGGTTGATCCGGCCGCCATCCACCTCGGCCCGCTCAAAAACCCGCAGCCCTTCGTCCACCAAAACCGGATCGCTCCCGCCGCCCAGAACGGCCAACAAATCCCCTCGCGCCGGGCGCACGGACAGGCTCAGCAGGCTTTCAAAATTTCCGTAATACGAGACGAGGAGCGTGCCGCCCGCGCGGGTGAGCACCTGCGGGAGAAGAACCGTGCGGGCGTTAAAACCCAGAGACGTCCCGGTTTCTCCCAGCCCGTTGGAGATGGCGGTCGTCGAGCCATCCGGAGCACGCCATTCGACCGCAGGACCGCCATCGCCGCGGTCGTTAAAGACAACGGTGAGCGCAAAAAATTCGGCGGTCGGCGACTGCCAGAGCGCCGGGAGCGGGATCTCAACGGTCGCCGTCTCCTCGCGCACCAGCGCCGGCTGCTGCATCCATCCTGGCAGCGGGCTCATCTGAAGCGACGGCTTGAGGGTGAGCAAAAACGGCGAAAAATTCCTTCCCGTGGCCAGGGCGGCATCGTCCGCACCCCAACCGGGCTGGCAGAGGATCAGCATGGCAACCGCCAATGGACGAAGGAATCGCATACGCGGGTGAACATTTACCGACGAACCGGGCAAAGGGAAGCTCGGAATTTCCTTTGCAAAAACTTCTCAAAAAAAACGGTTGCAAAACTCACGCTCAACAAATATTGACTCAAATCATGATTTCGAGCATCAAGCGGTTCGCAGTCGTTGGGGCACTTTCACTGGCCCCGGTTTTCGCTCAAGAGCCCACCCCGTCGGCATCGCAGCCGGGGGAGGACGAAACAAAGTTTGCGGCGGCCGATCAGGCAAAGCTGGCAAACTTGGAGAAGTTTCCCGGTTTTGGCGGCCTGAAGTTTGGCGAGGCGTTTTCGGACAAGGGGTTTCAGGTCGAGCAGGACCGGGGGACGCTGAAGATCTACAAAAAAGAGGGGGCGAAGCTTCTGATGGGGCCGGCCCTTCTGGATGAGATCCTCTATTATGTTTTTGACGGCAAGCTGTACGGGGTGGCTCTCCACACCGATGACGGGCAGGACTCGCTGGCGCTGAAGGGGATTTTGATCAACGCCTTCGGGATGGGTCAGAACTCCTCTGATGGCGGTCCCTCGACGGTCTGGCTCTCGAAGACAAACGGTGCCCTTTTTGACCTGAATTCCTCGACCGGGGAAGGAAGCGCCTTTCTTTTCGACATCAAACTTCACGACGCCTGCCTGGCCGAGCAGTCCGCGTCGGCCAAAGCGGCGGCCCAACAGCTCATCCAAGGAAAACTATGAAACCCACGTTTACCCACCACCTCAAGTCCCTGATGCTGGGCGGGGCCATCGCCCTTGCCGCAGGCCAGTCATCCCAAGCAGCCGCTGTACCGGCCCAAGATTCGCCGGTGGACGCGCGCGTCGCCAAGATTCGCGAGTCGTTGAACGCATCGTCCGGCGGAGCCATTCTGCCCGGTCAGGGAGTTGACCAGACAGATCCCGGGATGATGTGGTGGCGGAATGCCTGGGGCAACGGGGGCTGGCACAACTGGGGCAACGGCTGGCATAACTGGCACAACGGCGGCTGGGGCAACTGGCACAATTGGTAGCCCCGGACCTCCAAGGTCAGGAATCCGTGCGCTCCGAAGACTCCTGCGGAGCCCGGGAGGAGTGGCTGAAGCTTGCTGTGATCCAGCCTTCGCCGTTCTGCAATATTAATTGCGACTACTGCTATTTGCCATCGCGTTCCGAGACCCATCGGATGAGCGAGGCCACGCTCCGGGCGGTCGTGCGGGGAATCTTTGCAACTGATCTCGCGCACGAGTCGTTAACGTTCGTCTGGCATGCCGGCGAGCCGATGGCGGTCCCGATCAGCTGGTACCGGGTCGCGTTTCAGGTCATCCTCGAGGAGGCGCCGCCGGGCCTGAAAATCGTGCATTCGTTTCAGAGCAACGGGACGCTCCTCAATGAGGACTGGTGCGAGTTCATTCGGGAGACCGGGATCTGCCTGGGCCTGAGCATAGACGGCCCGGCAGCGATCCATGATGCCCACCGGAAAACCCGCCAGGGCCAGGGGACCCATGCCAAGGCGATGCGTGGGGTTGACCTCCTTCGAAAGCACAAAATCGACTTCCACGTCATCTCGGTGATCACGGAAAATTCCCTCGACCATGCGGACGAGATCTTTGATTTTTTTGTGGGCAACGGGATCGTCCGGTTCGGGTTCAACGTCGAGGAGCAGGAGGGGATCAACACAAAAAGCTCGCTGGAGGATTCTCACAGCGGACGGGTCCAGGCATTTTTCCGGCGGATGTTTGAGCGCCAGAAGGCAACCGGCGGAACGGTCCGGGTCCGGGAATTTGATTTTGCCCTGCAGCGGATCCTCTGTCAGCGCGATGCCGCCATCGACGAGTTTGTCTTCGAAAACGAACAGGTCCGGCCGTTCGGGATCCTGAACGTCGATTGGCAGGGGAACTTCTCCACGTTTTCCCCCGAAATGCTCGGGCTCACAACCCCCGAGTATGGGACGTTTGCGTTTGGCTCGTTCCTCAATGGCGGGCTCGAGGGCGCGCTCGCACAGGAAAACTTTCTTTCCGTGCTGCGCGACACGCAGGCCGGGGTCGAGCGGTGCCGTGCGGACTGCGCGTACTTTAACCTCTGCGGCGGCGGCGCGCCGGCGAACAAATATTTTGAGAACGGCACCTTTGATTCCACCGAGACCGCCTACTGCCGGCACGTGATCCAGCTCCCGATCGCGATCGTCCTCGAGGATATGGAAAAAAGCCTCCTGCCGCAGAACTAGATCCTCCGGTGCCGCCGGATCTCGAAGCCCTCGCCGCACTGGACAACCTCGCCCGCATCAAAGTCACTTTCGAAGTCCGGAAACCAGGTGTCGCCCGGGACCGAGAGGGCCACGTGGGTGAGCAGGATCTCCTGGCAGCAGGGCAGAAGCGCCGCGTAGATCTCGGCACCTCCGATCACAAATACCTCCCGGCCCTCGGCCGCCACAGGCACGTCTGCCGGATCGCGAAACATCCGGGCCCCATCAAACGAAGCCCCGCGCGAAACCACCCAGTTCTCGCGCCCGGGGAGCGGCCGCCCGAGCGATTCAAACGTCTTTCGACCCATCACGATCACATGCCCGATGGTGGTGCGCTTGAAAAATTTGAGGTCCTCCGGGAGGTGCCAGGGGATTTTTCCCTCGCACCCGATCACCCGCTCGCGGGACATGGCGGCGATGGCGATCATCGGGAAAACATCGGCAGGTTTCGCCGCAGAGTATCTTCCCGGATGGTCGAGCGCGCAGCGAAGCTCATACAGAGATCGGAGCCTTGATGGCCGGGTGCGGATCGTATCCCTCAAGCGTAAAATCCTCGTAGCGGAAGTCCTCGAGAGATTTTCTTTCGGGGTTGAGGACTATGCGGGGGAGGGGGCGGCACGGGCGGGCGAGTTGCTCGCGGGCCTGATCGAGATGGTTTGCGTAGAGGTGAAGGTCCCCAAACGTGTGGATAAAATCGCCCGGCTTCAACCCGGTGACCTGGGCAACCATCAGGGTGAGCAGCGCGTACGAGGCGATGTTGAACGGGACCCCGAGGAACAGGTCGGCGCTCCGCTGGTAGAGCTGGCAGCTGAGCTCGCCCTCCTGCACATAAAACTGGAACAGCGCATGGCACGGGGCCAACGCCATAAGCGGAAGTTCGCCGGGATTCCACGCCGAGACGACGAGGCGGCGGCTGTCCGGGTTCGCACGGATCTGGCGGACGACCTCGTCGATCTGGTCGAGCGAGGACCCGTCCGGGCGCCTCCAGTCCCGCCACTGCGCCCCGTAAACCCGCCCGAGGTCGCCGTTTTTATCCGCCCACTCATCCCAGATCGTCACCCGGTTCTCACGAAGGTATCCGACGTTCGTGTCGCCCTTCAAAAACCAGAGGAGCTCGTGGAGAATCGACCGCAGGTGCAGCTTCTTCGTCGTCAGCAAAGGAAATCCCGCCCGCAGGTCGAACCGCTCCTGGGCCCCAAAAACCGAATACGTCCCGGTGCCGGTCCGGTCGGATTTGTAGCGGCCGCTGTCCAGGACAAGGCGCAGAAGACGGTGGTATTGTTCCATCGGTTGATCAGGATAGATCAGGACCGGCGGACTTGGCAATTGCGCTGAGTGAGCCGTTAGGCAGCATGATCAAAATCTGTCGGCAAACCCGGATTGCGATGATGTTCAAACATTCTAGCGACTTGTGGCGCCGTAACTCGCGTGATCGATAGCTCTGGAATCTCCTGCTCGCCGAAGAAACCAACCGCATCCGTTTCTGTGCTAACCGTCTCTGCCCCGCCCAAGAGGGTGCATAGCATGTAAATCTTGTAAACATGGAAGGCAAATGGTGGCTCGTGCGGGTGCTTGCTGCGGTCAAACACCGCTAAAATCTTCGATGCACGAGTCGTGAATCCAGACTCCTCATAAACCTCACGCACGACATTCTCGGCGGGTGAGGCACAAACATCGGCCCAGCCTCCCGGCAATGTCCATCTGCCATCCGAGCGCTCACGCACCAAGAGAAGCTTGTCATCACGAAAAACAACCCCGCGGACATCCACTTTGGGTGTGGCGTATCCCGTCTCCTTTTCTAGCAATCCAAGTATGACGGCCTGCTCAACATCAGAACCTTCGGCAAGCATCTCGGCAGCCAACTCCCGGACGGATTCGTAACGCTCAACGTCATAGGAATCTCGCGCGAAGGCGAGTCCATTTTGAGCAATGGCTTGGAGTCGCTTGCTCCACTCAAGCCAACGAGCATTTATGTGAGCCTCCATGAAGCCTGTTAGCACGTAAGTCGTCAAACATCAGGACTGCACCCCCCCGGGCTCGAACCGGGAACCAATTGATTAAGAGTCAACTGCTCTACCATTGAGCTAGGGATGCTTCTTGATGTTTTCCAATGACCCGCAAGGCAGAACAAAAGTTCCTGCCGTGCTGGCTGCTGTTGGTGGCAGCAAGGCACGGACAAAACCCGTTGTCGGGGACTTCCGGGTCACCAGAACCGGTAGTACTACATAAGCGCATCCATCGATGGCAAGAAGAAATGGCGCGCCGCCGAAAGCTTGACCGCAATAGGGATTTCCTTCCCCCGCCATCCGGCATACGGTTTGGCTGCGATGGGCTGGAACTTTGATTTTCTGATCGTTGGGGCCGGATTTTCCGGCCTCGTCTTCGCCGAGCGTGCGGCCACCCAATTGGGATGCACGTCGCTGGTCGTCGAGAAGCGCAGCCACTTCGGCGGGAATGCGCAGGACGAGTACGACGGGCATGGCGTCCTGGTCCACAAATACGGGCCGCATTATTTCCGGACCAACTCGCCGAAGATCCGCGAGTACCTCACGCAGTTCACCGAGTGGCATCCGGTGCCGTACCAGATCCTGTCGTATTCGCAGGGCCGCTATTGGAAGTTCCCGATCAACCTGAACACGTTCGAGCAGATCATCGGTCATTCCGCGACCGAGGAGGAGTTCAAGGCGTGGCTCGAAGCCAACCGCGTGCCAATCGAGAACCCGCAAAACTCCGAGGAGGTCATCATCTCGCAGGTCGGATGGGACCTCTACGAAAAGTTTTTTAAAGGCTACACGCTCAAGCAGTGGAAGCGGCATCCGAAGGACCTCGACGCCTCGGTCTGCGGGCGGATCCCGGTGCGCACGAACCGCGACGACAGCTACCTGCGCGAGGATTTCCAGGCGCTGCCGAAGGCGGGTTACCACAAGATGTTTGAAAACATGATCCGCGCGTGCGGCGACAGGGTCCGACTGCTCCTCAACACCGACTACCGGGAGGTGCTGCCGCATCTCTCCTTCCGCCACATGGTTTATACCGGGCCGATCGATGAGTATTACGATAATTGTTTCGGCCCCCTTCCGTACCGCTCGCTGCGCTTCGAAAACGAGTCGTTCGCCGGAGACCAGCTCGACGGCCGGCTTGCCATCGCGGGGCGCCCGGGCTTCTGGCAGCCTGCGATGCAGGTGAACTACCCGAACGACGAGGAGTTCACGCGCATCGTGGAAATCAAGCACGCCACCGGACAGGCGACATCGAACACGACGATCGTGCGCGAGTACCCGGACGACTACCGGTCCGGGAAGGAAGCGTACTATCCGATCCCGGCTCCCGATGCGGCCGCGCTCTACAAAAAGTACGAGGAGCGCGCGCTTCTGGAGAAAAACGTGTCGTTCATCGGGCGGCTGGCGACCTACAGATATTACAACATGGACCAGGTCGTCGGGATGACGCTGGCCGACTTCGAAAGAAGGCTGCCGGAATTTCAAAGCTGGAATGCCACATGATCGGAGAGTAAAACGAATTTTATGGAAGCGATTCAAACCCCTGAAGCAAGCGGCGGCCTGATGAAGCGGATGCTGGATGTTGTCGAAAAGGTCGGGAACAAGGTCCCGCACCCGGCGATGATCTTCCTGTCCCTCATGGTTGCGGTCATCGTGCTCTCGCACGTCATGCACCTCTTCGGCGCGTCCGTGACCCAGCAGGTGATCGACCCGGTGACCGACAAGATCCTGACGAGCACGGTCGCCGCCAGAAGCCTCCTCACGACCGAGGGGATCCGCTTCATCTACGCGTCGGTCATCCCGAACTTCATGGGCTTCACCGCCGTCGGACTCATCATCGTCGCGATGGTCGGGGTCGGCGTGGCCGAGGCCTCCGGCCTGATCAGGGCGCTCATCCGCAAGCTGGTGGCCGTCTCGCCCGGATGGGCCATCGGCTACATTCTGGTTTTTGTCGGCATCGTGTCGAGCATCGCGGCGGATGCCGGCTACCTCGTGCTGATCCCGCTGGCCGGGTCCGCGTTCCTGAGCGTGGGACGGCATCCGCTC
>JBGTAT010000219.1:0-2814 GCA_041749755.1 Terrimicrobiaceae bacterium
TGACGAGCGTGTCGAGGCCGCTGACCCCGTCGAGACTCACCCGCGCGCGCACGAGGGTGAGGCGCGAGCCGGACGTTGCAAGGTGGGCGAAGCGGGAATCCAGCCGCGCCGTCGCCGTCACCGCACCCTTGGCGGAATCCAGTTCCACGGTGTTGATGATGCCAACCGGATAGCCTAGGCAGTTGATCAACGTCTCGCCGTCGAGCAATCCGCGGGCATCCTCAAACGTCAGCTTAATCTCCGGCCCATCCATCCGGGCGTCCAGCTCGTGGGTTCCGAGGCGGAACTCCGAACCGCCTTCGGCAGGCTTCCCGCCAGGGGAAAAATTCTCAAAGGCGATCCCGCCCTCGATGAGGGCATCGAGCCCGGCGACATCGAGGCTGGCCCCGCGCGCGCTGAGTTTGAGCGACGTGGCGGGCAGTATCCAAAACCGGGAGGTGGTGAGGACGGACCCTTTGTGCTCCTCGTCGATCGCGATCTGAAGGAACGGACGCCCGTTCTCATCCACCAACTTCGCCTTCACCGCACCGACCGCCACGCCCCGGTGATAGAGCGGCGTGCCCCGCCCCAAAAATGGGATTTCCGAGGCGTAAAGGCGGATAACCAGAGACGACGGCAGCAGCGGGTCGAGCGGAGGCTGGGACAGGCCGTCAAACTTCAGCGCAGGCCCGCCACCCCCATAGCGCGCCTGGATCGAGTTTCCCTGAATGATCGCATCGAGGCCCGTAGTTTCCCGGATCGAGATCACCGGCTGGTCGATCCAGAATTCGGTCTTCTGGCTGGCAAGGTGCGACGCGAACGCCCTGAGCTGCGCCCGGACCAGGACCCCGCCGAGCTTGGGGTCGAGGCGAACGCCGGTGACCCGCCCGGAGACGACCCCGCGATAGATGAGGGACGTTTTGCCGGCCTGGATGCCGGGAGCCTCGGCAAACCGGATCTCGATCTCCGGCCCTCTCTCCTTCCAATTCGACCAGAGCAGCCAGAGACCGGCGAAGGCGGCGAGGGCGGGGAAAATCCATGCCCAGATCCGGTGGATGCGCGGGGCTCGGACGACTTCCCCATGATCGGGTTCGTTCGCATTTTCGGAGGAATTCATCAGGTGAGAGCGGCTGGGTTTGTTGTTTTTTTGTCGGCGGTGGGCTGCCAGATCATTCTGGCCTCGTAGAACTCGGCGGCAAAAAGAGAACAGAGCAGGACCGCGGCAAAAAACAATCCGCCCGCGCGGGCCTCGACGCTGGCAAGGACCCCGAGCTGCCCAACGGCGACCAGCACGCCGAGCAGAAAGACGTCGATCATCGACCATGTCCCGATCTGATGAAGGATGCGCAGCAGCGTGGTCCGCTCGCGGCGAAACTCGGTCGAGCCATGCATGAGAAGGATCCAGGACAGGCTGATGAGCTTGAGGAAGGGGATCATGATGCTCGCGATAAAGACGATGCCGGCAACGCCCGGAAGACCTGAGTCGTAGAGCTCCTGGACTCCGCCCATCACGGTCAGAGGTTCCACCTCCCCGGCGACGGTCATCACCATCACAGGAAGGGTGTTGGCAGGGATGTACAAGATGAGCCCGGCCACCACGAGGGCGCGGGAGAGTTCGAGTCGGGTTGCGGCGCTCATCGTCGTGTCGCCCAGTTACTACGCGAGCTCCCCCAGCCGGCGCTCGAGCCACTCCGCATCGGCAACCTGGCCGAGGGCGAGCGAGCAGATCGAGAGGAGAGCGATCCAAACAATCCCCGAGTCCCAGTAGACCGTGCCAAGCATGTCGAGCTTAACAACCGCCACGAAGCAGGCGATCATAAAGACCGGCACCAGGCTCCAAGGCGCAAGCTTTTCGCCGATATTGGCAACAGCCCGGACGCGCGGCCAGCGGCGGCCGGTCGCGCAGCTTCCCGAGACATACCAGACCGAGGCGAAATATAAGAATGGTGCCGCGATCGAGCAGAAGAAGACAAGGGCCGCCACGGGCCAGAACCCTTGGGAAGCCAGCCCGGTGACGCCGGTGATGATGAGATTCGACTGCGTATTGCCGGCAACGTCGAAGGTCAGAATCGGATACACATTGGCCAGCACGCAAAGGATGATGCCGGTCGTCGACAGCGCCCACGCCTGGTGGGACGGATCGCCGCGGTGGCGTCGCACGATCGTCTCCCCGCAGCGCCCGCAGCGGAGGTCCTCATCCGCCTGAAGCGGCCGAAGCCTCACGTTGGCCGCACAGAGCGGACATCGCTGGCTCCCTGCGCCGGAGGGAACTGCTGAGCAGGATGAGGGCGTGATCGATGCCATAAAAAATTCCGCAGGAAGACGGAGCCGTTGAGGTTCTTGCTCAAAATGGCGCACCGAGTCAACCCAATCCCTGGCCCCATCAACGTCCGTGCACAAACCGGACAGACCCTACCCGCGGGAGCGCCCGGGCAAAAATTACCCAAACCCCGGGATATTTCCGAGGTGCTGGGGAAGCGCCTTGCGAAGCCGGCGGAGCGCGGAGGTGCCGAGGGCGACCGGCTCGTCGGCTCCGTTCAAGATGGCGCAGGCACCCCGGGACGGGCTGATCTCGAGGGAGTGAAGCCGCGAGAGGTTCAGCATCGTCGAGCGGTCGAGGCGCAGGAACGGCGGGGACGGAAGAGCCCGCTCGTACGTGCCGAGCGACTGGCAGATCAGGATCGGACGCTCGCCGGCCACGAACACACGAGTGAAATCTTTTTCCGCGCGGAGGGCGACGACGTCTCCGAGCGGGGCGACGACCGTCCGCTCGGGCGTGCGCAGGCAGAGCCGGTCGCCGGATTCGTAGGCGTCCGGGTCGGCGGATTCCTGGCC
>JBGTAT010000220.1:0-5664 GCA_041749755.1 Terrimicrobiaceae bacterium
CGCGACCGGCTGGGCGGCCGCGAGCATGTCGTCTGCGTCGCCGGCGATGCCGCGTTCACCTGCGGCGTCACGCTGGAGGCCCTGAACAATGTTGCCTCCACCACCAAGCGCCTGATCATCGTCCTCAACGACAACGAGTGGTCGATCGCCAAAAATGTCGGCGCCGTCGCGGAGTACCTGAACCGTATCGTCACCAGCCCGGCATTCGCCCACCTCCACGACCAGGCGGCGAAGTTTGTCGAATGGATCGCCGGAAAAAGCGCGCGCAAGCTCGCCCATAAGGCGGAGGTCGGGCTCAAAAACCTGCTCGCCCCGAGCGTGATATTTGAGGACCTCGGGATCCGGTACTACGGGCCGATCGACGGGCATGATGTCGGGCTCCTCACCGAGACGTTCGCGTTCCTCAAAACCCAAAACGAGCCGGTCATCCTCCACATCCTTACGCAGAAGGGGAAGGGCTACCAGCCGGCGCTCGAAAAGCCGGATAAGTTTCACGGGCTCGGAAAATTCCATCTCGACACCGGCGAGACCGTCGCCTCCCCGACGCCGACATACTCGGAGCTCCTCGGGACGACGCTCGCGAACTTCGCCGACCACAACAACAAGATCGCCGCGATCACCGCCGCCATGCCGACCGGCACCGGGCTGGTCGGGTTTGCCAAGCGCCACCCGGAGCGGTTCTTTGATGTCGGGATCGCCGAGGAACATGCCGCGATCTTCGCCTGCGGGCTCGCCGTGCAGGGGATGAAGCCGTTTCTCGCCATCTACAGCACGTTCATGCAGCGCGCCTACGACATGGTCCTCCACGACATGGCCCTGCAAAACCTGAACGTCGCGCTCTGCCTCGATCGCGCCGGCCTCTCGGGCGACGACGGCCCGACCCACCACGGGCTCTTCGACATCGCCTACCTGCGGCCGGTCCCGGGACTCGTCCACATGCAGCCAAAGGATGAGGACGAGTTTGCGGACATGCTCTGGACGATGGCGAACTACCACGACGGCCCGATCGCCATCCGCTACCCGCGCGGCCCCGGCACCGGTGCCGTCCCGAAAAAGTCCCCGCAGATCCTGGAGATCGGCAAGTCCGAGGTCATCCGGCATGGCTCGCGCGCGGCGATCATCGCGCTCGGGAACATGTGCGAGCTCGCGCTCGAAGCCGCCGAAGAGCTCGAAAAGCAGGGCGTCTCGACCGCGGTGATCAACGCCCGCTGGATCAAACCCCTGGACGCCGCCACCATCGAATTTTTTGCGCAGGGCTGCGAGGTCGTCTGCACGATGGAGGACCATGCGCTCACGAACGGGTTCGGCTGCGCGGTGATGGAGCACCTCGCCGAACGAAAAATCAAGACCCCGGTCGTGCGGATCGGCTGGCCCGACCAGTTCATCGAGCACGGAACCGTCCCGATCCTCCGCGAAAAGCACGGCCTCACCGCGGCCGCAGCGGTCCAGGCGGTCCTGGCCGTCCTCCCCGAGCTGAAGCGCTCCGGAGCCAAGCCGGCTGCCTGATCGCGCGAAGTGCGCTCAGGGACCCGGGAGCCGGATCGAGATCGGCTTTCCGACCTCGCCGGTTGCAAACATGACGAGCACGACCGGTTCGGTGCCTTTGTTGATCCCGTTGTGCGGGGTGTTGACGACCTCAACGAGCGCCTCGCCCGGCAGCAGGACGTGATCGGGTTTGCCATCCAGTGCGACATGCAGCGTCCCCGAGAGGATGTAGGCGTAACATGGGAACGGATGTTCGTGCCATCCGGTCGATGCTCCAGGCGGGATCGTCACCTTCACGGCCGTGACCTGCGGGGCCGAGGTCTGCGTATAAACAATCGGATCGCCGGATGAGGTCATCGACGTGCGCAGGAGCGGCTCGATGGCAATCTCGTTGGAATATCCTCCCGCCACGGCAGCCTCCTTAGGGGCCTCCTTCGCCATCAGGTGCGTGGCCCCGGGAGCCAGCGCAAAAATGGCAACCGCCAACGAGGCGGCCCCGGAGCATGCTGCGAGAAAGTGATGGGGTCTTTTCATCGGCCAACCCTCCCACGCTCCCTCAGCAATGTCACCCCCGCATTGCGAAAGACAGCCGTCAGAGGCGCTTCCGCCGGAGTGCTTTTGTGTTTCCACGCGCCCCCGGGCGTGGTATCGCCACAGCGTGAACGACGACCTTCAATTACTGGATACCTCCGCCATCTCGGCCCGCCTGGCCGCGCTGCGGAGGTTTCTTTGACTTACCCGAACTGACCCTCAAGCTGGCCGAAATCGAGGCCCGGATGACCGAGCCGGATTTTTGGGACAACCGCGAAAAAGCCCAGCGCGACATGGCGCTCGTCTCGTCGATGAAGAGGAAAATCCTTCCGCTCGAGAGCCTGGAGTCCCGCGCGGCCGACTTCGAGGTTCTCCGCGAGCTGGCGTCGGAGGAATCCCCGGAGAACCAGGCGGCAGCTGTCGCCGAGGTCCGCGCGGAGTTTGCGGCGATCCAGGCCGACCTCGACAAGTTCGAGCTCACCTCGCTGCTCTCGGGGGAATTTGATTCCAACCCGGCGTTCCTGACCATTCACGCCGGGGCCGGCGGCACCGAGTCCTGCGACTGGGCGGATATGCTGCTGCGCATGTACCAGCGCTGGATGGAGCGCAACAAGATCACCTTTGAGATGGTCGACATCCAGCTCGGCGATGAGGCGGGCGTCAAGTCGGCGACCCTGCGCGTGAGCGGCGAAAATGCCTACGGGTACCTCCAGACCGAGCGCGGCGTCCACCGGCTCGTCCGGATCTCCCCGTTCGACTCGAACAAGCGCCGCCACACGTCGTTTGCCAGCGTCGATGTCGTCCCGGAAATCGAGGACGCCCCGATCGAGATCAACCCGGACGACATCGAGCGCGACACGTTTCGCTCCGGCGGAAAGGGCGGGCAGAACGTCAACAAGGTCGAGACCGCCGTCCGCCTGCGCCACGTCCCGACCGGGATCGTCGTCGCCTGCCAGGCCGAGCGCAGCCAGGGTCGGAACTCCGAGCTCGCCATGCAGATGCTCAAAGCCAAGCTCTTTCAGCTCGAGGCCGACAAGAAGCGGGCCGAGGTGGATCGACAGTACGGCGAGAAGGGGGACATCGCCTGGGGCAACCAGATCCGCTCCTACGTCTTCCAGCCGTACCAGATGGTCAAAGACCTCCGAACGGGGGTGCAGACGAGCGATGTCCAGGGCGTGATGGACGGCGACATCGTCGCTTTCATCGAGGGCAAGCTCCGCGGCCTTACCTACAAGAAGGGAGCGGAGGACGACGAGATCTGATTCCGCCATTTTCCTCTTGACGAACGGTGCCGCCTAACGAACATTCCCGCAATCTTATCGAGAGTGGTGGAGGGACTGGCCCTTTGAAGCCACGGCAACCGCTGGGAGGAACTGTCTGTCTGACGACCGACGGGGCCGACTGGGTCCAGGTGCCAAATCCAGCTCGGGATGCCTGCGAAAGCCGGCCTCCGGGGAAAAGATGAGGTGAGCCTTCTCGTCGGGGTGAGTCTGGCTCGTTTCGTCGTCCGCTCTCGACAAGGCCAAATTCCTATGAGCGAACCACAGACATTTTTTTCGAACCTGAAGTGCCGCGAGTGCGGCCGCCTTTACCCGAAGGAGGCGATCCATATCTGCGAGTTTGATTTTGGTCCGCTCGAGGCCGCTTACGACTACGATCTGATCGCGCGACACATCAGCCGCGACGTCATCACTTCGAGGCCGCAGAGCATGTGGAGGTACCGCGAGTTGCTTCCGATCGACGGGGAGCCCACCGTGGGTGCCCAGGTCGGGTTCACGCCGCTCGTGCGCGCCGACCGCCTGGCCGCGAAGCTCGGCGTCGAGGAGCTCTACATCAAGAACGATACGGTCAACTACCCGACGCTCTCGTTCAAGGACCGCGTCGTATCGGTAGCGCTCAGCCGCGCCCGCGAGCTCGGGTTTAAGATCGTGGCCTGCGCCTCGACCGGAAACCTGGCAAACTCGGTCGCCGCCAATGCCGCGGCCGCCGGGCTCACGAGCTACGTCCTCATCCCGGCCGACCTCGAAAAGAGCAAGGTGGTAGGGTCTTTGGTTTATGGGACGCAGGTGATCGGGATCCACGGCGCCTACGACCAGGTGAACCGGCTCTGCTCGGAGATCGCCGGGAAATACGGCTGGGGCTTCGTCAACGTGAACCTCCGCCCCTACTACGCGGAGGGCTCCAAGAGCATGGGCTTTGAAATCGCCGAGCAGCTCGGCTGGAAGCTCCCCCGCCATACCGTCATCCCGATGGCCAGCGGCTCGCTCCTCACCAAAATCCACAAGGCTTACAAGGAATTCATTCGCGTCGGGATCCTGGAGGAAACCCCGTTTTCCGTGCACGGAGCGCAGGCGACCGGCTGCTCGCCCATCGCGGCCGCACAGAAAAAAGCCACCGACATTGTGAAGCCGGTCCCGAACCCGCAGACGATCGTTAAATCCCTCGCGATCGGCACGCCCGCTGACGGGTATTATGCCCTCCGCTCGATGAACGAGACCGGCGGCAGCGCCGAGGACAGCACGGATGAGGAGGTCATCGAAGGCATCCGGCTCCTGGCGGAATACGCCGGGATCTTTGCCGAGACCGCCGGCGGCGTCACCGTCGCCTGCGCCAAAAAGCTGATCGACTCCGGGATAATCCCCCGCAACGAGAGCGTGGTGCTCTGCATCACCGGCCATGGGCTCAAAACCCAGGAGGCCATCCACGGCCACTGCGGGGAGCCCCGGCTCATCAACCCCAGCCTCCGCGAATTTGAAGCCCTCATCGCCAATGACGCGGCGGTCGTCGGGAACGCCTGAACTTTGCCATCATCATCAACCAACCATCCCATATGACCGTCCGCATCCCAGCCCCGCTTCGAAAACTCACCAACGACCAGGAAGTTGTCCCCGCCGAGGGCGCAACCATCGGCGACGTCCTCGCCAGCCTCGACAAATCGTTTCCCGGCCTGATCGAGCGCATCTGCGACGAGCAGGGCAACGTCCGCCGGTTCGTCAACATCTTCCTCAACGACGAGGACATTCGCTTTCTGGAAGAAAAGGCCACCCCGGTGAAAGAGACGGACGAGATCAGCATCGTCCCCGCGATCGCCGGCGGCTAGGCTACCTCGCCGCTCCGGGCAGGCACCGTGGCCGCATGCGACATGGTAGGGAGGGACGTCCCGGCCGCATTTACTTCATGCGCCGGGCACGTATTGACGATTGCTGATTTTGGAATTTCGATGGAAGGCTAGGTGAAGAGCTTGCTCCGCGAAGTGACCCTCAGAGTTCCGCAATTAACAGTCTTCCATCCCTCCGCTGCCGGGCACATGCGCACATTTCTCAACAGCCCGCTCGAAAAACCGTAGAATTTTCCCCGGCACCCTGCGCTTTTTCTTGCGCCAGACCGCGCAGTGCGCAAAATCGCAGCATGAAACACGTGCGGCAGTTTATGCTCCTCGGTGCGGCATTTGTAGGTAAATTGCCGCGCGCGGCTCAATAACACTGTTCGTAGAAGAAATGAATCCAGCCACAAGTGTCCGGTTATAAGTTCCACAACAGCAGTTGGTTAGAAGCTAATGGTTCCAAATGTCTGAAGTCGTTCTCTGTAAGTAGCTCATGCATAGTCATTTTCTCAAACGGGTGAACACTCAAAAGCTGCAAAGTTCTG
>JBGTAT010000221.1:0-7588 GCA_041749755.1 Terrimicrobiaceae bacterium
TCTCGGGATCGCGGGTCACGACCAACCGGCTGTCGGTCAGCTCTCGCCTGAGTCCTTCCCGCGCGGCCGCCTCCATTCCCGCCTCCAGGCGGGATCTTATGCGGAGCAGGCCGCCGGAAATCCGGTCGGCCAGGCGCGCCAGAGCCAGCCGCTTTCCGCGAAGCTGGTACTTTGCGGGATTGAGCTCGCTGTTCATGCCGACATTCCAAACGATCCTCCGGCAGCCGGCCTCCCGCGCCGCAGCCAGCAGCTCGCAGGCGCGGTCCGGGTAATCGGAAAGCCCGGTGGCACCGGACCAAATATAGACGTCATGCCGGCCCATCACCGCGCGCATCTCGTCCTCCGAATACGGGATCACATCGAAGCCGAACAGGGGGCACACCGCAACGCCGAGGCGGGCGGCCGTCGCCGGGTCATCGGTGCTCACGGTGAGCGCGGCCCCGGGCGCCGCCTCGCGCACGATTTTTACGACGCAGGCCAGGATCGCCTCGTCTCCGATATTGTTGCGGCCGAACGGAACTCCTCCCAATAATATTTTCATGCGGATTTTCCTGTGAGCAGGTCGAGCAGGCGGTTGAGTTTGGGGAAATTCAAGCCGCGAAATTCGCGGACGTCCTCGTGCTGGAGGAGCGGGGCAAAGCGGAGGAGGAGAAAGAACAGAATCGCGTAGGCCCCGGCCGCAAGGAACAGGCTGGGAATCGTGTCGTGCGGGATGAGGCGCCAGGCCAACGCTGCGAGCAGCGGGCAGACGACGACGAAGCGGAGGAAGAAGGCCGCCGGAAAGTGAAACCCTCCCAGCAGCGAGCGGATCAGCCCGAGGCGGAGCGGAAACGTGAGCACGAAGGTGAGCACAACCGCCGCCAGCGCGCCCGGGATCCCAAACCGCGGGATCAGCAGCCAGTCAAGGATCAGGTTCACCGCGACCCGGAAATACAGGAGGGGCAAAAACTCTTTGACCTTCTCCATCGCCCCGATCGCCATCGACAGCGGGATCGCGATGAGCGGGAGCAGGTGGATCGCACAAAAGCTGGATGCCACCCAGCCCGCCCCCGCCATCTCCTGGCCGTAAAACAGCACGACGGCCGACGGCGAAAAAAAGACGCCGAATGCCGCCACGGGGACCGAGAAGAGGATGAGTACTTTGTAGAGCGAGCTGACCAGCCTCGGCAGGCACGCCGGGTCCTTCACGAACGCTTCGGCGAGCCCGCTGGAAAAGATCGTCTGGAGCGCCATCGGAATGAACGTGATCACCAGCATGGTGGACGAAAACCCGAGGTCGTAGATCGCCACCGCCGCCGGACCGAAATAGAGGCCGAGAAAAAACGTCTCGGTGTACTTCATCATGAACGCGCGGCCGATGCTCCCCCCCCACGTTGCCAGCCCCATGTTGAGTGCCCGGGAGCGCCCGATGCCGCACAGAGGCGACTTCCAGCGCAGGGTCATGAGGTAGCGGATCAAGACGCCCATGGCCAAGGTCCCCGCCAGCACGATGGAAATCAGCTCGACCACGATCACCGAAAAAACCGTCGCGCCACCCCGCCACACCAGCCACCCCAAAAGCAGCGACCAGGAAATCCCCTGCACGAGCGAGAAGACCGCCACCCAGCGCCCGAGAAACAGGCTCGTTAGCACGTCGTTGTACCACGACTTCGCCAGGACAAACCCGACCGAAACCGCCGTCAAAAATAGCAACGGCCCGAAGGAAACCCCGAACCACCGGTCAAAAAGCGGGGTCATCGGGGTAAGGACCGCAATCGCCGCCACCGAGAGCCCCAGCTGGATCGCCGCCGTCTTCCACAGCAGCCGCAGAAGCCCGGCCCGGTTCCGGTTCACCATCAGCTCGGGCACAAACCGCAGGATCACCGCATTCATCCCGAGCCCGCAAAATATCATCAGGATGTCAGCAAAATTTTTGCAGAGTGCGAAGACCCCGTACTGGTCCTTGCCGAGGCCTCGGACGATCAGCACTGAGATCCCGAAGTAGGCAAAAAACAGGAGGACCTTCGAGCCCAGAATCCACGGGACCGCCTGCATCGACTGACGCGAGAAGTTGACTTCGGATGGATCCGTTGGCTGGCTCATGCGGCGAGGGGCTGGAGGCCCGCTTTGTGCGCCTGTCGCGCGACTTTCCAGTTTTGTCCCAGAGCGGAGACGATGGCGAGGGAAATCATCAGCATGAAAAAGATCGGGGTCTGGCGGAACGACAGCTGGACCATGGCCTGCACGTGGCAGACGAAGCACAGGAGGGTCGCGCCGGTGGCCGCCGCGAGCTCCATCCCCCCCAGCCGCCACAGGATGAGCGGTCCCGCCATCAGGAAAAACCGCAGCCAGAGACCCATAAAGATGATGAGCCCCGGATAGCCGGTTTCGCCCAGGGTGAGGAACCAGATATTGTGGGCGGGCGTCCCGGGCGGGTTGTCGGGATCGACCATCGCGGCATACCGGTCCCACGACAGGGCCGAGAAATTTCCCGGTCCGACCCCGAAGATCCGCTCCGAGGCCATGAGCTTCGCCTGATTGTTGTAGTACATCCGGTATTCCAAGTCACCGGCGGCATCCTGCTCGCCCATGAACCGTGCCAGGAGGGTATCCGCCGCCGCCGCCAGCACGACGATTCCGGCCACGGCCCCGAGGCTCACGATGACCACGTTTTTGATCGAGATATTCCGCCAGCCCAGAAGAAGAAACGAGAGGCCGAACCCCAGGATCATCGCCGCCAGGCCGCCGCGCGAAATCGTCATCACCACGCTCAGCCCGGCGAGCCCGATCGCCGTGGACAGCATGGCAATCCGCTTCCAGCGGTGCTCGTTGAGCAGGATGCAGAAGAGGAACGTGCCGCACATCGCCATGTACGTGGCAAGCGAGTTCGGGTGCGGAAGCGTGCCCTTGACCCGGTGGATGTGGTGGATGTACCGGTCGCTCAGAACGACGTAGCCCAGGTACAGCGTGCCGATGCACACCGCAAGGACCACGGTGTCCAGGTTTCCGGGCTTCCTCACATAATAATAAATCGCCAGGAACAGCAAAAACCCTCGGAGCCATTTGCTCGTCTCGAAGAGCGGGTAAAGCTTGGTCTCAAATTTGTTGTAGGGGAGCATAAACGGATGCTCCTGGGCGGCCTGGGGGACCGCGATGCTGCCGGGCGCGGTGATCCACGAGACGACGCTGACAGCGAGAATCAGCAAAAAAAACACCGTGAGCGGCGGGATGCCGGGCGCGGAATAATCCTTGCGCTGGACGAAGATGACCCCGAGCACGACGAGCGCGCTCAGGTCGCCGAGGCTGATCTCGATCCCCTTCGTCAGCGCAAAATAAAATTCGCGGGAGAAAAAGTTGATCGACGTGTCGTCCGGGATGACCGTGCTCAGGACAAGGAAGATGAGCACGAGCTTTTCGATGAGCGGCGACCGGCTGGCAAAATAGATCCCGGCCGGCACCCCCACGCAGAGGGCGAGGAAGAAGATCAGGTATTTGAGCTCCGCCATGGGACGACTAGGGGACGATGATGTTGGGCTCGCCAGCTGGCTGGCCGGCGGACGAGTCGACTTGGACATCGATGCCGATCGACTCTTCGCCCTCCACGAGGCGGAGCCCCTCGTTGGCGGCGACCGTCTCGGTGGCGGTGCCGATCACGATGTCGATGTACCGCTCGATCCTTTCCCACGGGCTGCGGGGGACCCAGATGATGTCGCCGGGCAGCACGGCCACGTCGGAGTGTTTTCCCTTTGCGATCGAATCAAAATTCAGGATGGCGACCTTCGGCTGCGAGTAGCTTCCGCGCACGAGGAGGACGCGCTGCACATACGCGCCGGCCTTGGTGCCCTGGGCCTCGGCAATCGCCCCGATGAGGCCCATGCCCTCGCGCCATCCGACCGACTTCGGGACGCCGACATGGCCGAGCACCAGAATTTCTTTGGTGCTTTTCGGGGGCAGAAAAATGAAGTCCTGGTCGCGGAGGTAGACGTTGTACCGCAGGTCGCCCTGGCGGACGAGCGCCTCAAAATCGATCGGCAGCATCTTGCCGTTGCGCACGAGGATGCTGCGCGAGAGGTCGGCGAGTTCCTCGGTCGTCCCGGTGCCTCCGGCAAGCTCCAGCCCGCCAGCACGCGCGATGGCATCGAGCAACGTGGTCGGCTGGTTCAGCGCATAGACGTTCGGGCTGTAAACTTTGCCGAGCATCGAGTACCGGCGGCTCTTGGCCGCATGCAGCGCCACGGTCACCTCGGGGCGCTTGTAGTACGGGCGCAGCGCCTCGGTCAGAATCTGCGAGAGCTCGGTGATCGTCTTCCCGCGCGCCAGCACGGGAGGGGCCAGATCGTAGTAGAGCATCCCGTCGGGCATCACAAAAGTTTTGAGGCTGGCGTTCGGATCGTCGCTGCGCGCGTTGAGCCGATAGATCACGATCTGGTCGCCGGCCCCCAGCAGGTAGGCGCCCTCGGGCTGCAGGAGGTCGCCGCTCAGCGACGCCCGGCGGTCGATGTTTTGGGTCTCGGCATTTTCCAGCTTGGCCCGCGGATCGAAGCGGACCGACGGACGCGGGCCCATCACGCAACCGGACAGCGCGAGGAGCGACGCGAGCAGGAGGATCGGCACGCTTGTTCTCATGGCTGCGTGCTGCCAGGCGGAGTCAGGTTGTACGGGGTGAACGGGAGGACCGCCTTCTGAAAAAATACCGGGCTGTTTGCGCCCGTCCATGCCGCCACCGAAGCCTGCAAGAAGACCGTGACGGCCGCATCGAAAACCTCCTCCGCCTTGTACCACGGCCGGTTGCTGACGTAGACAATATCCTTCGGCTCCAGCGGCACATCCTTCTTGGTGCCCTTGAGGATGGCATCCGTGTCCACGACAATCACCTTGGGGTCGCTCATGCTGCCGCGGACGATCAGCACGTGCTCCCGGTAGGCGGTATCCTGGAATCCCAGGCGCTTGGCGATCGCGGCCATCACGGAAGCGCCCTCGGTAAAGCCCTCCCGGCCGGGCTTCCTCACGGCACCGAGCACGTAGTAGTCGTTCGCCAGGGCGGACGAGATCTGAATGTAGTCGCCGGGGGCGAGCGGGATATTTTGCGACATATCCCCCTCGAGCATGAGCTTGCGAAAATTGACAGGGAGCCGCTTGCCCTCGCGGATGATGAAGCTGCGCTCCAGGTCGGCCAGGTCGACGTACCGGCGGTCGAACAGACCGGAGATCGTACCGCCCGAGCGCGAGAGGGCCTCGATCAGCGTGAGCGGCTGATCCATGGGGAAGATGCCGGACATCTTGACCATTCCCATGATCGTGTAGCTTTTGCTAACCAGGCTGATCGGGGTGACAATGATCCGGGGGTTGCGGTAGAACCCGGCCAGCCGCGCCTCGATTTCGGCGCGGGTTTCGGTGAGCGTTTTCCCGCGCACGTCGATCCCGGTGGCCGAGAGGTACGAGAGGGTCCCGTCGGGAGCCACGGTTACCTCGGGGCGGGTCAGATCGGGCATCCCATAAAACTGGATGGAGACCACATCGCCGGCCCCCAGCCGGTACGGCATCTCCCCGTAGCCGGGGCCGATCTCCGCAGCAGGCTCCTGCGCGCGCAAGGGGATCTGAGCAAAAACTCCCAGGAGGACGGCCAGCAAAACCCAAAGTGGAAACCGGTTCGATCCCATGGGCTAACCGATCGGGACGACCCCGCGCAGGGGCTTGTGGATGGTGAACAGCGTGCGCTGGGTGTTCCAAAAATTTCTGTCGGAAACCCCGAGCGCGCAGAGCACGATCGTTTCGGGGAACTCCCGCAAAATCCCGGCCACCGGCTCCCTCGCCAGGCCGGATGTCTCGATCCAGATTTCCTGATACGTCTTTGAGGCCGCATGGATTTTTTCTACGAGCTCGCCGCTCTGGATCCCGGAAGGTGCCGCCGGGGTTTCGAGCAGAACAACCGGCTCGCCGGAGGGTGGATTTTGGAGCTGGTGCGGAGCGATCCGCGGCAGCCCGGCAAGGGGCGGAGGGAGCTCGCCGGCAAGGTGGACGATCAGGATCCGGATCCCCATGCTTCGCCCCCCCTCCAGAAGCGCCTCCCAAAATGCCGCGGCGGATGGCGTGGAGACCGGCGTCCAAAACGCGCGCGTCCTGCCGGAAGAAAGCGCCCCGATCACCCCGGCCCACAATTCCTGCGGACGGATCCCTGAAGATTTTTTTTTGGAGGTGGCCGCCGGGATTTTGGCCAGGGCGCGGCATTGCAGGGCGGCCTCCGCCTCGGACGGCGTGCGGACGGTCGGGTCCAGGTACTCCAGGGCCGCCAGCACCAAAAGGCCGATGCCCACGAACGCGATGCCCCCCGCAACGGCCGCAAAAACAAGCTTGTTCCGGCGGGATCCGACGGCGACGTCTTTGGCGGCGGGGGCTTTGAACATCCGGTAGTAGCCCGGGGCGACCTCCTGGAAGACGGCCACTTCCTGGAGCCGGTTCATCAGCGCATCCCGCGCGGTGCGCAGGGTCTGCGCGCTCTCGAGCAGCGGCCCCGCAACCATGGCCATCTCGGGCAGATCTTTGAGCTTCGCGCGCGATGCCTCCCGCATGCTCTGCAGCTGCTTCTGCTGGAGAATCAAGTTTTCCCGCTTGGATTCCAGCTCCAGAATTTGAAGGTAGAGGGCGTTCCCGACGTAGGTGCCGGTGAACTCGGACAGCGCGGCCTGCTGGGAATCGATTTCATCCTGCACCTTCTTGCGAAGGCCCTCCACCCGGTTCCTTGCCTCCTGGTACACCGGGTTCTGATCCGTGTAATACTCCGCCATCCCCGCCAGCTTCACCTCCTCGGCCTTCAGCTCCTCAAAGCTCGGGCTGTGCTTCCGGATCTCTTTGCGAAGTGCGGTGAGCTGAAGCTCGAGCGACTCCAGGTCGATCCGCCCGGTCTCGAAACGCAGGTCCAAGTCCGCCAGGGATTTCAGGTAGGCATCGATCTCCTTCTCGACGTCCACCACGCCGGCCTGCTGCCGCATCGCGACGATCCGCTTGTTCACCTCCTCCAGCTCCTTGTCCGTGCGCTGCAGTTGCTCCTGAAGGTAGGATTTCATCTCCGCGCTTTCGTCGGCCTGAAGGCGACTGGTGAAGTGGAGAGCCTCCTCGGCCCACAAGGTGGCCAGCCGTGCGGTCTCGTCCGCCCCAAAGGGCGCCGTCACCACGATGTCCACAAAATCGGTCTTGCGGATCTCCTCGATCGAGATCATGGCCTGGAGGTCGCCGGGCGCCATCCCCCCTTCAAATTTTTGGGCCACTTCGCGGGCCACTTGCGGGGATTCCAACGCGCCGAGCAGCGTCGCCCCCTGGAGGCGGCTCGGCACGTACGATGACGAGCTCACCGCAAAACTCTGCGGACTGCGCGCCATCAGCCGGACCGAAACCGTCGAGCTCGCATGAAACGTTTTCAGCCCGCCCAGAAGGCCGAGAAACCCTCCGGCGAGGCCGAGGGCGGCGAGGATCCACCACCTGCGCAGGAACGCCACGGGCAGCCGTATCAAGTCGAACCCCTGAAAAACCGTGGGCGATGGCACAAACGCTGCGGCCGGACTCGCCCCGGGCGCGGGCGGCGCCAACGACTCGTTCGGCGATTTTTGCGCCG
>JBGTAT010000222.1:0-3756 GCA_041749755.1 Terrimicrobiaceae bacterium
CAGAACTTTGCAGCTTTTGAGTGTTCACCCGTTTGAGAAAATGACTATGCATGAGCTACTTACAGAGAACGACTTCAGACATTTGGAACCATTAGCTTCTAACCAACTGCTGTTGTGGAACTTATAACCGGACACTTGTGAGGCGGGATAAAAATGTGTGGCTTGTTTTTTTGAATTCCCTCTCTGTTCTTCGTGAACTCCGTGTTTAAAAAAACCAGAAAAAGAAATTTACCATGAAGCGGCAGAAGAGCAGGAAGGCGAGAATGCGAAACGGTTCGGAGAAATACAGCCATCGCATTCACCTGTTGGGCGGCCTGCACTAGCTGGGAAGGGCGCTAAGTTAAGGGGCGTTGGGGATACTGCCCCTACAGGGCAGGGGCGCTTATTCTCCATGACCCAGGGCGGCGCTGGCGCTTGCCCTGGGCTAGAGGATGAAGCCCCGTTTGGGGCTTAACTTAGCGCCATCCCCCACTAGCTGGTTCGTTCATAAACAGCTCATCTTCATGCTTTTCATGATCTTCATGGTGAATCCGACTGCGGTTTTTAGGTTTATTCGCGTTCAATGGTGATGTTCGCGGGCCACTTCCGCCGTTTCTGGATTTCTGGCACGCCACCTGCTGTCCATCGACCGTCGTTATTACGACCTAACAGAAACTTCATACTATTTAAAGGAGGCTTGTCACATGAAAATCACGAAACTATTGGCGGCGCTGGTGCTGGGATTGGCAGGATGGGTTCAGGCGGAGCCCTTAAAGATTGCTTACAGCGACTGGCCGGGCTGGGTGGCCTGGCAAGTTGGGATCGACAAGGGCTGGTTTAAGGAGGAGGGGGTGGATGTGGCGTTTGAGTGGTTTGAGTACGTCCCGTCGATGGAGGCGTTTGCGGCCGGCAAGGTCGATGCGGTCACGATGACGAACGGCGATGCCTTGGTGAACGGCGCGACGGGAGCTCCGAGCAAGGCGATCATTATCAACGATTACAGCAACGGGAACGACATGGTCGTCGCGAAGCCCGGGATTGAGTCGCCGAAGGATCTCAAAGGCAAAAAGGTCGGGGTGGAAGTCGGGTTTGTCGGGCACCTTCTCCTGCTGAAAGCGCTTGAGGCAAACGGCCTGACCGAGGCGGATGTGACGCTGGTGAACGTGCCGACCCACGAGACGCCGAAGGCATTTGCCTCCGGCGATGTCGACGCGATCGTCGCGTGGCAGCCGAATTCCGGGCAGGCGCTGAAGGCGGTCCCCGGCTCGAAGGCGATCTTCACGAGCAAGGATGCGCCCGGCCTGATCTACGACATCCTGGCGGTGAGCCCGTCCAGCCTATCCGCCCGGGAGGCAGACTGGAAAAAAGTCGCCAAGGTATGGTACCGGATTGTCGATTATTTCAATGACCCGAAAACGAAGGGCGACGCGATCAAAAGCATGGCCGCGCGGGTCAACCTCCCACCCGAAGAATACACCGCGTTCGTGGAGGGCACAAAGATCCTGACCCTGGCCGAGGCGAAGGCCGCGTTCAAAAAAGGATCCGGGCTCACGTCGATCTACGGATCGAACGAGGTTGTGGAAAAGTTCAACATCGACAACAAGGTTTACGAGAAGCCGCAGGCGGTGGCCGACTACATTGCGCCCGCCATTACGGAAGGGATGTAGCTCGTTGAATGGGATTCCCCGCGCCGGGGTCCGGCGCGGGGAGGACGCATATGACAGCCCGGAAAAAAACCCGCCTTCTGGTGCCCTTTGGCGACCTGGGTGCCGGTGGCCAGATGCTCTTCGTCTGGCTTTCGTTTCTGGCCCCGCTCGTCGTCTGGAGCGTCGTGAGTTATGTCCCGTTCGTCTGGCACCCGCTCGTGCGGGTTGTTGATCCGGGCGGGGTGCCGTACTTCAAGCAAGACACGCTGGTTGAGAAGAAGGTTTTCCGCGATGAGAACGCGAGGATGGTTGCGGCCGGGACGCCCCGCGCGACCGGGGTTCCTGCGAACCCGGTCTTCCTGCCGGCCCCGCACGAGGTCGCCAAGGCGTTCTACAAAAGCTTCACCACCCCCCCCAAACGAAAGGGGGAGCCCTGGCTCCACGAAAGCCTCTGGCACAGCATCCAAATCATCTTCTGGGGGTTTTTCTGGAGCTCCCTGTTTGGGGTGCCGCTCGGGATTTTGTGCGGGACGTTCCAGGCGTTTTCGAAGCTCAGCGAGCCGGCGGTCGACTTTTTCCGCTACATGCCGGCCCCCGCATTCGGGGCGCTCGCGGTGGCGGTCCTCGGGATTTACGACTCGCCAAAAATCGCAATCATTTTTATCGGCACATTTTTCCAGCAGGTCCTCGTCATCGCAAACACGACCCGCAAGCTCGACCCCTCGCTCGTGGAGGCGGCGCAGACGCTCGGGGCCGGGCGGATTCAAATCCTCTTTCAGGTCGTCCTGCCCGGCGTGGCGGTCGACCTCTACAACGACATGCGGATCCTTCTCGGATGGGCGTGGACGTACCTGATCGTTGCGGAATACATCGGGGCCAGTTCGGGGATCACGTACTTCATCAACCAGCAGGCTAAGTACCGGATCTATGACAACGTCTTCGCGGCGATCCTCATGATCGGGGTCATCGGGTTTTTAACCGACCGTGTGCTCGACCTTGTCGGCCAAAAGATCTTTCCATGGCAGCGGGCAAAAAAACCATCCCGCCTCCTGGGCATCCTTGGAAAATCACCGGACCCGGCATGAATACCGACTACCAGTCGCAATCCCCGGATGTGGCGGCGCGTTTTGCCAAGCTCCGCGCGCGGCCGGTGATCCTCGACGTGCGCGCGCTCACGAAAACCTTTGTCGCAAACGGGATCGAGCACACGACGCTCGACCGGATCTCGCTTCAGGTCCGCCGCCGCGAGTTCCTCTGCGTGCTCGGGCCGTCGGGATGCGGAAAATCGACCTTGATCCGGATCATCGCCGGGCTCGACACTCCGACATCCGGCGAGGTCCTCCTGGACGGCCAGCATGTGGAGGGGCCGGGTCCCGACCGCGGGATGGTGTTCCAGAGCTACACCCTCTTCCCCTGGCTCTCGGTCAAAAAGAACGTGATGTTTGGCCTCCGGATGGCCGGGCAGGCGACGGCGATCGCGGAGGCCGAAGCCCGCGAATGGATCAGCCTCGTCGGGCTCTCGAAATTCGAAAATTCCTATCCGCACCAGCTCTCGGGCGGCATGAAGCAGCGGGTCGCGATCGCGCGGGCGCTCGCCAACCGTCCGCGCATCCTCCTGATGGACGAGCCGTTCGGCGCGCTCGACGCCCAGACCCGCGCCCAGATGCAGGCCTACCTGCTCGACATCTGGCGGAATGTCGATGTCACGATCCTGTTCATCACGCACGACCTCGACGAGGCGGTTTACCTGGCCGATCGGATCCTTGTGCTCGGCACGAACCCGAGTCGCATCGCGGAGATCATCGAAAATCCTGTGCCTCGCCCGCGCAGCCGCTCCCAGTTTATCTCCGCTCCCTTTCTTGCCACCTACAGCCGGCTCGGCGAGCTCATCCATCCGCCCGCTGCGGACCCCCAGGAACGGCTTCCGATGGCACGGATGACCATGATTGGCGATGATGTCGAATAGGCCATTGCTTTGGAGCGAGCTGACCTGGACGGAAATTCCGCAGGTCCTGGATGCGGGCGGGCACGCGGTCCTTATCCCCCTCGGGGCGACCGAGCAACACGGGCCGCACCTGGGAACCGGCGTCGATACGGGAATTGCGGAGGCCGTCTGCCGCGCGGTCTCGGC